>NZ_JBIDBC010000095.1:0-1092 GCF_043202835.1 Streptomyces sp. NPDC048142 | reverse complement strand
TTATGCAGTTCAAAGCAGGTAAGCGGCTTATGTGAGTGCCCCTTTTCAGCATGGTTCGCCCCGTAGGTTCCGAATGCCGCCCGGCCAGATGCGACCCCCGTCGCCCGTCTCATCCGCTTCTGGTCTTGGAAACCCGTCTGACGTAGAGATATGGCAGAAACTCCCACCCTCCTGCGGAACAGAGCCTTCCGGCATGCCCATGCTCACGCTGTGCCGTGAGTGAGCGCAAGCCGTACCCCAGCGACCTGTCCGACGCCCGATGGGCCCTGATCGAGCCGACCCTGACGGCCTGGCGGAATGCCCGACTCGAACGCCGTCCCACCGGCAAACCGGCCCAAGTCGATTTGCGCGACGTGTTCAATGCGATCCTCTACCTGAACCGCACCGGAATCCCCTGGAAATACCTCCCACACGATTTCCCCGGCCACGGCACCGTCTACTTCTACTACGCCGCCTGGCGCGACGAAGGAATCTTCACCCAACTGAACTACGACCTGACCGCGCTCGCCCGCGTGAAGGAGGGTCGCAAGCCCGAACCGACCGCCTCGGTCATCGACACCCAGAGCGTCAAGACCTCCACCAACGTGCCCCTGACCAGCCAGGGAACCGACGCCGCGAAGAAGATCGTCGGCCGGAAGCGCGGCATCCTCACCGATACGATCGGCCTCATCCTCGCCGTGACCGTCGCCGGCGCCGGCCTCTCCGAAAACGCCATGGGAATACGCCTCCTCGACCAGGCCAAGGAGACGTACCCCACCATCGTGAAAAGCTGGGTCGACACCGGCTTCAAGAACGCCGTCATCGAACACGGCGCCACTCTGGGCATCGACGTCGAGGTCGTCAACCGCAACCCCGAAAAACGCGGCTTCCACGTCGTGAAAAGGCGCTGGGTGGTAGAGCGCAGCATCGGCTGGATCATGATGCACCGCCGCCTCGCGCGCGACTACGAGACCCTCACCACCAGCTCCGAAGCCATGATCCACATCGCCTCGATCGACAACCTCGCCAAGCGCATAACGGACGAGACCATACCCACCTGGCGAGGAACTTACTAGGAGATAAAGGGCAATCTGACTAGATCAAACGCCCTCT
>NZ_JBIDBC010000094.1:0-1099 GCF_043202835.1 Streptomyces sp. NPDC048142 | reverse complement strand
TAGGGCCTGTATCCAGTTGTGATCAATGGATGGTCCGCGCGAGGTCCTTGATCCAGATCATGGAGGCGCGGAGATGGAGTCCGGCGAGGTAGCTCTCGGGGTTCTTGTCGTAGCGGGTGGCGATGCCGCGCCATGCCTTCAGCCTGTTGATCAGGCGCTCGACGGTGTTGCGGTCCTTGTAGAGCTCGGCGTCGTGGGTGAGAGGACGGCCGCCCTGGCGGCCCTTCTTCTTCCGGTTGGCGGCCTGGTCCTTCTTCTCCGGGATGACTGCCTTGATGTTGCGTTTGCGCAGGTAGGAGCGGTTGCCTCGGGAGGAGTACGCCTTGTCTCCGGCGACCGCGTCGGGCCGGGTTCGGGGACGGCCGACCGGGAGGCGAACCCGCACCTTGTTGAGCACGGGGATGAACTGCGGGCTGTCGGCGGCCTGTCCGGCGGTGAGCGTGAGGACGAGCGGTCTGCACTTGCGGTCGGCAGCGACGTGGACCTTGCTGGTCTGCCCGCCCCGCGAGCGGCCGAGCAGGGCGGCCTTCAGGCGGAGCTTGCGGCGTCGCCGGACACGTCGCCGTTCGACCCGCCCGGCCTCGACGTCGGTGTCGTGCCCGACTTGTTCCTCGCTGTCGCCCCCTTTGAGCGGGTCCTCTCCTCCTCGGCCGCCTTCTCCAGGGCGTCCAGCGTCTCCGGATCAAGGCGCATCCCGGCGGCGTCGTGGTGGGCACGTGCGGTGGTGGAGTCCACGCTGACCAGCGAAAGGTCCACCTCACCCCGCTCCGCGGCCTTCGCGATCAGACCTTCCAGCAGGTTCTCGAAGACCCCGGCGTCCCGCCACTGGCGGAACCGGTTGTACACGGTGGGCCAGGCACCGAACTCGGCAGGCATCTCCCGCCACTGTGCGCCCGAGCGGAACTTCCAGATCACACCCTCGAACTGCTCGCGCAGTTTCGTGGGGTACGGCCCGTACTCGCCGATCGGCAGGTACGGCTCCACGTACCCCCACTCCTTGTCCGTCAACTGTCTCCGCGTCATGCACACCGGACTACACGATCCACCCCCGAAGCGAGGGCGAATCCCGCAGATTGATCACGACTCGATACAGGCCCTA
>NZ_JBIDBC010000093.1:0-1232 GCF_043202835.1 Streptomyces sp. NPDC048142 | reverse complement strand
CTAGTGCCGCGTCAGCCAGGGTTCGCCCTCTCGTGACGTGTCGCCCGGTTGCTGCGGTCGGCAGCTCCGGGCGGTCAGAATGATCACGTGGCTGAACGTGTGCGGGTCCGTGAGATCGATGACGACGAGGGGCGACGGCTACTGCGGATCGTCCGCAGAGGCACCGGGTCGGTGGTGACCTGGCGGCGGGCCCAGATGGTGCTGCTGTCCGCCCAGCGCATGAACGTGGCGAAGATCGCGGAGGTGACGTTCACCAGCGCGGACCGGGTCCGGGACGTGATCCACAACTTCAACGCGGACGGCTTCGACTCGCTCTATCCCAAGTACAAAGGCGGCCGGCCGAGAACGTTCACGCTGCCCGAGCGCCGGGAGATCAAGAAGATCGCCAAGTCCAGGCCGGCCGAGCACGGCCTGCCGTTCTCGACCTGGAGCCTGGCCAAGCTGGCCGACTTCCTGGTCGCCGAGGGGGTGGTCGACGACATCAGCCACGAGGGCCTTCGGGTCCTGCTCCGCGAGGAGGGCGTCTCCTTTCAACGCGTGAAGACCTGGAAGACCTCCCGCGATCCGGAATACGCGGCCAAGAAAGCGAGGGTCGAGCACCTCTACGCGATTGCCGACGGTGAGGTCATACCCGAGGAAGGCGAACCCGAAGTCGTCTTCTGCCTGGACGAGTTCGGACCCCTCAACCTCCAGCCCCACCCCGGGAGGCAGTGGGCCGAGCGCGGCGGCCGGCACAAGGACCCCGATCGTGAGCCCCGGCCCCGCCGCCGGGCGACCTACACCCGCCCACACGGAGTCCGGCACCTGTTCGCCGCCTACGACCTCGCCAAGAACCAGCTCTACGGGCACGTCAAGAAGACCAAGAACCGGTCGAAGTTCCTGGAATTCTGCCGCTACCTGCGCTCACTGCACCCGGCGAACGTGCGGATCGCGATCGTCTGTGACAACCACTCGCCGCACCTGACGACAAAGCGGTGCCAGCGGGTCGGGACGTGGGCGGCGGCAAACAACGTGGAGATCGCCTACACCCCGACCAACAGCTCGTGGCTCAACCGGATCGAGGCCCAGTTCACCGCCCTGCGCTACTTCGCCCTCGACGGCACCGACCACCCCAGCCACAAGGCCCAGGGCAGCATGATCCGCCGCTACATCATCTGGCGGAACAAGCACGCCGCCGACGAACGCCTACGAGAAGTCGTCGCCAGGGCGAACGTTGCCTGATGCGGCACTAG
>NZ_JBIDBC010000092.1:0-1233 GCF_043202835.1 Streptomyces sp. NPDC048142 | reverse complement strand
GCACGGCTTCGCCCCGCCGACCAAACGATCGACGGGGCGAAGAAGACGCAGGCCCCGAATTAACCAACAGCGTCCGCATCGCGTTCCGGGGCCCCGGGGCTCCGGGCTCCGGGGCGGCCTGGAGGGCTTCGTCGGCGAGATCGTCGGCGTGCCCGCCAGGGAATGAGCTGTTCCCTAGGGAGTGTTCTGCCCGGTCAGGGCGCCGACGGCGGCGGACGTCGCCCTGGAGATCAGCGTGTTGTCGAACGTGGCGTCCGCGTCCGTACGGTTGGAGAGCACCGCCAGCACCAGCGGCGCCGCGTCGGGCGGCCACACCACGGCGATGTCGTTGCGCGTCCCGTACGTACCGCCCGCCCCGGTCTTGTCGCCGACGGTCCACCCCTTCGGGACCCCCGCCCGGATCAGCTCGCCGCCGGTGGTGTTGTCCCTGAGCCACTGGGCGAGCCGGGCCCGCTCGGGCTTCTTGAGGGCGTCGCCCAGGACGAACGTCCGCAGGTCCTCGGCCATCGCCCGGGGCGTACTGGTGTCACGGGTGGCACCGGGAGACCACTCGTTGAGTTCGGTCTCCCGCCGCTCCATCCGGGTGACGTCGTCCCCCAGCTCCGCGAGCACGGCCTGCAGCTTCCGGGGCCCGCCGAGCTCGTCGAACAGCAGGTTGCCCGCGGTGTTGTCGCTGTAGCGCACGGCCGCGTCGCACAGATCGCCCAGGCTCATCCCGGTGGCCACGTGTTTCTCGGTGACGGGGGAATAGTCGACCAGTTCCTCACGGCGGTACGTCACGACCCGCTCCAGCCCGTCCAGCCCGTGCATGCGCAGCACGGCCCCCGCCGCCAGCGCCTTGAACGTGGAGGCGTAGGCGAACCGTTCCCCGTCACGGTGGGCGACCGTCCGCCCGGTCCCGGTGTCGACGGCGTACACGCCGAGCCGCGCCGCGTACTCCTTCTCCAGCGCCGCGAAGGCGCGCCCGGCGTCCCGGGCCGCAGCCGAGGGCGATCCCGTCGCCTTCCCGGCGGGCGACGGCGAGGGCGGGTCGGATTCCGTGCCGCATGCCGCGAGCGGCACGGTCACGAGGGCGCCGCCCAGCAGACGGAGTGCGGAACGCCGGGCGTGAGGGTTCGACAGTCGGCTCATCCCGTCATGCTAGGGCCTGTATCCAGTTGTGATCAATGGATGGTCCGCGCGAGGTCCTTGATCCAGATCATGGAGGCGCGGAGATGGAGTCCGGCGAGGTAG
>NZ_JBIDBC010000091.1:0-1240 GCF_043202835.1 Streptomyces sp. NPDC048142 | reverse complement strand
GCTTTGACGGACACCATTGGTGTGGTGGTCAGGCTGCGAGTACGGTCTCGTACTCGGCGGGGCTGAGGTAGCCGAGGCTGCTGTGCAGTCGATGCAAGTTGTACCAGCCCTCGATGAAGTCGAAGATCGCGGTGTGGGCGGCGGCCCGGCTGGGCCAGGCGGAGGTGCCGAGCAGTTCACGTTTGATGGTCGAGAAGAACGACTCGGCGAGGGCGTTGTCCCAACACTGACCGGTGCGGCCAACCGACAGCCGAATCCCGAACTCGGCGGCCAGGGCGGCGAATTGCTGGCTGGTGTATTGACAGCCGCGATCCGAGTGAAAGATCACGGGACGGGTGGGACGCCGCTGCCGGCAGGCGGCTGTCAGTGCGTCGGCCACCAGATCGGTTCGCAGGTGATCGGCGGTTGCCCAGCCGACCACGCGGCGGGAGGCGATGTCGATGACCGTGGCCAGATAGAGCCAGCCCTCGTCGGTCGGGATGTAGGTGATGTCACCGCACCAGCGGGCATCGAGCCCGGTGCGGCCGGGCTGAAAGTCCCGGACGATCAGGTCGGGACGCAAGGCAGCCCTGGGATCGGGGACCGTGGTCACCTGCCGTCGGCGGCGGTGCCGGCCTTGTAGTCCGGCGGCCTGCATCAGTCGTGCGACACGACGCCGGCCGCACCCGGTGCCCTCGCGCGTGAGCACGGCATGCACGCGCGGGGACCCGTAGGTCCCGCGCGATCGCGCATGGACCTCAGTGATCTGCTCGGTCAGCTCAGCATCCCGCACCGCCCGGGGGCCGGGCAGGCCGGAGCGGCGGGCATAAAAGGCGGTCCTGGAGACCTTCATCAGCTCACACGCGCGTTTGACGCTGTGACCTGCACGCTTCTCCGCCTCGATGAACGGGTGCACCGTCACCGGGTCTCCTTCGCGAAGAAAGCTGTGGCCCGCTTGAGGACGTCGACGTCCTCGCGCAGCCGACGGTTCTCCCGCCGCAACGCGGTCAGCTCCTCGCGTTCGCTGCTGCTCAGCCCGTTGCGCTCTCCCGCGTCAACCTCGGCCTGTTTCACCCAGTCCCGCACCGCGGTCTCGGTCAGTTCGAAGTCCTTGGCGACCTGGCCGACCGAGCGGTCACCCCGTCGGCACAGCCCAACGATCTCTGCCTTGAACTCCGGCGTGAACGAGCGGCGAGGGCGGCGAGGCTTCTTCTTCCCCATGCTCTCCATGATGGACATCCTCCCGGGGCTGAACCCCTGA
>NZ_JBIDBC010000090.1:0-1269 GCF_043202835.1 Streptomyces sp. NPDC048142 | reverse complement strand
CGTTGGTGGCGGTCAGGACGTGGAAGATCTCGCGGGCGACGAACCGCTTGAGGCAGCGGATGATCTCCTTCTTCGAGAGACCCTCTTTGGTACGTCGTTCCATGTAGGTGCGGGTGCGCTGGTCCCAGCGCAGGCGGCAGAGCACGATCCGGTAGAGGGCCGCGTTCGCCGCTCGGTCACCGCCCCGGTTGAGGCGATGGCGGTGGGTGCGGCCGGATGAGGCCGGCAGTGGGGCGACGCCGCAGAGCATCGCGAACGCCGCTTCCGAGCGGAGCCGGTCGGGGTTGTCGCCCGCGGTGACCAGCAGCTGGCCCGCGACGTCCGGGCCGACGCCGTTCAGCTCGGTCAGGGCCGGGTTGATCTTCTGTGTGAGCGGGGCTATGAGCTCGTCCAGTTCATCGGTCTCCTGGCCCAGGTCGCGGTGACGGCGGGCGAGGGACCGCAGGGCGATCTTCGTCGCGGTGCTCGGGTCACCCGCCTGGCCGAGGCTGGGGCGGAAGCCCGCGCAGATGGTCAGCAGGTCCTTGTCCTTCAGGTGCCGCAGCATGGTGCGGACGCCTTCCGGTGCGGTGATGATCAGGGTTTTGATCTGCCTGGTGACGTCGGACCGCTGCTGGACCGCGCTGCGGCGGGCCACCCGCAACGCCCGCAGGGCCTCGACCCGGCCGTCACGGAACTTCGGCGTGCCGGTGCGGCGTTCGGCGAGCGCGGCCCGTGCCGCCGCCTCGGCGTCGACCGGGTCGGACTTGCCCTGCCACCGGCGGGTCTTGCGGTCCGGGCGGTCGATCTCGACCACCGTCACGTCGTGTTCACGCAGATAGCGGGACAGACCGGCGCCGTAGGCTCCGGTGCCCTCGACTCCGACCATCAGCAGGGTTCCGAAGGAGCGGAGCCAGGTCAGGAGCTTGCGGTAGCCGAGGGCGGAGGCGGGGAACTGGGCCGACCCCAGGACCCGCCCTGCCGAGTCGATCGCGGCTGCGGTGTGGGTGTCCTTGTGGGTGTCGACGCCGCCGGTGACCTCGACCTCATGCTGTGCCATCGTGGATCGTGCCGTCCTCTCCATCTGACCGGGCGGGATGGCACCCGTCGGCCGGGAGGACGGACAAGACAGTGATGGGGCCTCTGGCCAGGCTCTTATGAAGTCACGTCCCCCGGTCCGGCGGATGCACGCGAGCGTCCCCGGACAGAGCCGACACATCCCGTTGAGGACCCTGAGTCAGTCAGGCGGTGGGTCAGACCCCGCCGGGGAACGCTCACGTACATCCTCAC
>NZ_JBIDBC010000089.1:0-1282 GCF_043202835.1 Streptomyces sp. NPDC048142 | reverse complement strand
TGGGCTTGATCCGCTTTGACGGACATTCGAGATCAGGGGTTCGTCCCCGGGAGGATGTCCATCATGGAGAGCATGGGGAAGAAGAAGCCTCGCCCTCGCCGTTCGTTCACGTCTGAGTTCAAGGCCGAGATCGTCGAGCTGTGCCGGCGCGGTGACCGCTCGGTCGGTCAAATAGCCAAGGACTTCGATCTGACCGAGACCGCGGTGCGGGACTGGGTCAAGCAGGCAGAGGTCGACGCGGGCGAGCGTGACGGGCTGACCAGCAGCGAGCGCGAGGAGCTGGCCGCGCTGCGGCGGGAGAACCGCCGCTTGCGGGAGGACGTCGACATCCTCAAGCGGGCCACGGCTTTCTTCGCGAAGGAGACCCGGTGACGGTGCACCCGTTCATCGAGGCGGAGAAGCAGAGCAACCACAATGTCAAGCGCGCGTGTGAACTGCTCAAGGTCTCCCGCACCGCCTTCTACGCCCGCCGCAACGGCACTCCCGGCCCCCGCGCGGTCCGCGACCTGGAGCTGACCGAGAAGATCACCGAAGCCCACGAGAACTCCCGCGGCACCTACGGGGCCCCGCGCGTCCATGCCGTCCTGCAACGCGAGGGCGAGAGATGCGGACGTCGCCGCGTCGCCAGGCTGATGCAGGACGCCGGACTTCAAGGCCGGCACCGCAGGCGGCGACACCTGACCACCGTCCCCGATCCGCGGGCCGCCGCCAGGCCCGACCTCATCGGGCGCGACTTCGCACCCGACCCGGCCGCACTCGACATCCGCTGGTGCGGCGACATCACGTATATCCCGACCGATCAAGGCTGGCTCTACCTGGCCACCGTCATTGACATCGCCTCCCGCCGTGTTGTCGGCTGGGCAACCGCTGATCATCTGCGGACCGACCTGGTCGCCGACGCCCTCAAAGCCGCCTACCGACGGCGCCGCCCCACCCGTCCGGTGATCTTCCACTCGGACCGCGGATGCCAGTACACCAGCCAGCAATTCGCCTCCCTGGCAGCCGAGTTCGACGTCCGGCTATCACTCGGCCGCACTGGACAGTGCTGGGACAACGCCCTCGCCGAGTCCTTCTTCGCCACGATCAAACGGGAACTGCTCGGCACGAAGCCCTGGCCCAGCAGGGCTCTCGCCCGCACCGCGATCTTCGAGTGGATCGAGAGCTGGTACAACTTGCAGCGGCTGCACAGCAGCCTCGGCTACCGCAGTCCCGCCGAGTACGAGACCGCGCTCGCGGCCTGACCACCACACCAATGGTGTCCGTCAAAGCGGAGCAAGCTCAG
>NZ_JBIDBC010000088.1:0-1304 GCF_043202835.1 Streptomyces sp. NPDC048142 | reverse complement strand
TGAGCTGTACTGAGATTTGTGGAGTCCCTGATGCCAGGGTTACCGTCCTGGCGAAGGAGAACTACCAGCACCATGGCAGCACCCCGTAAATACCCCGACGAACTCCGCGAGCGCGCGATCCGTGAGGTCCGCGCCACCGGCCGTCCCATCGCGCACGTGGCGAAGGACCTGGGCATCCACAAGGAGGCCCTGCGCGGCTGGGTCCGCCAGGCCGAGGCCGACCGTGGCGAGCGCGATGACCGGCTGACCACCGCTGAGCAAGACGAGTTGAAGCAACTCCGCAAAGAAGTAGCGGAGTTGAGGCGGGCGAATGAGATTCTCAAAGCCGCCTCGGTGTTTTTTGCCCAGGAGATCGACCGTCCCCGGACGAGGCCGAGCAGGTGATAGACCACCTGCGTGACAAAGGTCTCGGGGTCGATCCCGTCTGCCGGGTTCTTGAGCTGTCGCCGTCGACGTACTTCGCCCGCAAGAAGCGGCCGGCGTCGGCCCGCCGGCTGCGTGACGAACAGCTGATGCCGCTGATCGGGCAGGTCCACGCGGAGTCGGGCGGCACCTATGGCGCCCGCCGGATCACCCGCGCGCTTCGGCGCAAGGGCCACGAGGTGGCCCGCTGCACCGTCGAGCGACTGATGGCCGAGCTCGGCTTGGAGGGCGTCATCCGTGGCAGGCGGCGCCGCACCACCATCCCAGAGCCGTCGGCGCCCCGGCCGCCGGACCTGGTCGACCGCGACTTCACCGCGAACCGGCCGGATCAGCTGTGGGTGGCGGACATGACCTATGTCCGCACCTGGTCCGGGTGGGCGTATGTGGCGTTCGTCCTGGACGTGTACTCGCGGATGATCGTCGGCTGGCAGGTCGCGAGCCACATGCGGACCGAACTCCCGCTGGACGCCCTGGAGATGGCGCTGTGGCGACGGAGGATCAAGAAGAACTCCGGTCTCATTCATCACAGCGACCGCGGGTCGCAATACGTATCAATTCGGTATGCTGACCGGCTCGCCGACATCGGCGCCTCCGCGTCCGTCGGCTCGGTCGCGGACAGCTATGACAACGCGATGGCCGAGACGCTGAACGGCACGTTCAAGGCCGAGCTGATCGAGATGCAGGGCCCCTGGAAGGACGTCGACCAGGTCGAACGGGCGATCTTCCAGTGGATCACCTGGTACAACGAAGAACGCCTCCACTCCGCGCTCGACTACGTACCGCCCGCCGAGTACGAGGAAGCCTTCTGGCAGAGCCAGGAGCAAGTCCCGCAGTCCGCCTGAACCATCAAGATCGGACTCTACGAAACTCGGGGCAGCTCA
>NZ_JBIDBC010000087.1:0-1340 GCF_043202835.1 Streptomyces sp. NPDC048142 | reverse complement strand
GGGACCTGTCCCCGAGTGGTGGACACCTCTGAGCCCGGCCCCGGCAGGGGCCGGGGAGGAGGGATCTCTTATGGTGATGAAGGTCTACTCGCCCGAGTTCAAGGCGGACGCCGTCGCGCTGTACCTGTCGGACCCGAGCCACACCTTCGAGGGCATCGGGAAGGATCTGGGGATCAGCCGGGAGACGCTGCGCAACTGGGTGCGGGCCGAGCGGGCCCGCCGTGGTGAGAGCGGCACGACGAGCACGAACACGAAGGACTTCCCGGTGAACGAGGCCACGAAGCAGGAGCTGGAGGCCGAGATAGCGGCCCTGCGCGCGGAGCTGAAGACCGTGCGCAAAGAGAACCAGAAACTGGCCACTGAACGGGACATCCTGCGCAAGGCGACGAAGTTTTTCGCCACCGAGATGAACTGGTGAACCGCTTCAAGTTCATTGAGGACCACCACCGCGCCTGGGGCGTGAAGCGGTTGTGTGATGTGCTGGAGGTCGCCCGTTCCAGCTTCTACAAGTGGCGGGCCGGCCGCCAGGCCCGCGCCGCGCGTGAGCGGGCGGACGCCGCGCTCGCGGAGCGGATCAGGTCCGTGCACGCCGAGTGGGATGGCGCCTACGGTCGGCCCCGGATCACCGCCGAGCTGCGCGACAAGGGGGAGCGCGTGAACCACAAGCGCGTCGGACGGATCATGCGCAAGTACGGCATCGCCGGGCTGCGGCTGCGCAAGCGCCAGGTCACCACCGTGCCCGAGCCGTCCGCCACGCCCGTGCCGGATCTGCTGCGGCGCGACTTCACCGCCACGGCACCGAACGCCAAGTACGTCGGCGACATCACCTACCTGCCGGTGAATGACGGCGAGTTCCTGTATCTGGCGACCGTGATCGACTGCTTCTCGCGCCGTCTGGTGGGCTGGTCGATCGCCGACCACATGCGTACCTCGCTGGTCACCGACGCGCTCCGGGCAGCCGCCGCGACCCGCGGCAACCTGGCCGGAGCCATATTCCACAGCGATCACGGAGCGCAGTACACCTCCCGCCAATTCGCTGATACATGCGCCGAGTTGGGGGTGCGGCAGTCCATGGGCGCGGTCGGTACGAGCGCAGACAACGCGCTCGCCGAGAGCTTCAACGCGGCCCTCAAACGCGAGACGCTCCGCGGCACCCGCCGCTTCGACGGGGCCCGCGCCTGCCGCCTGGCCGTCTTCCGCTGGACCACCCGCTACAACACCCGCCGACGGCACTCGGCGAACGGACAGCAAGCACCGATCGCCTACGAACAGCAGTCAGCTACCCTGACACTCGCCGCATAACGATACGAACAGGTGTCCACCCCTCGGGGACAAGACCC
>NZ_JBIDBC010000086.1:0-1451 GCF_043202835.1 Streptomyces sp. NPDC048142 | reverse complement strand
CGCTTCCTAATGTTGTTGTCAAGCGGCTGCGGTCACGGGCGGTGTGACCTCGTAGCACCGTCGGTCACGGATCAGGGCCCACAAGACGTTGACGCGTCGGCGGGCGAGGGCAAGCACGGCCTGGACGTGCTTCTTCCCTTCGGCGCGTTTGCGGTCGTAGAACTTCCGCGAGTTCGGGTCACAGCGGATGCTGACGAGTGCGGAGGTGTAGAAGACGCGCTGGAGTCTTCGGTGGTAGGTGAGCGGCCGGTGGAGGTTGCCGCTGACCTTGCCCGAGTCGCGAGGCGCGGGGGCGACGCCGGCGAAGGCCGCCAGGGCGTCCGGGGAGTCGAAGTCGTCCAGGCCGCCGCCGACAGCGGCGATGAACTCGGCACCGAGGACCGCGCCGATGCCGGGGACGCTCTGGACTATGTCGGCGAGTCCGTGCTCGCGAAACCGGCCCTCGATGAGCTTGTCCATCTCGGAGATCTGCTCGTTGAGGGTCATCACCTCCTCGGCCAGGGTGTGGACCAGCTTGGCGATGGTCTTCTCCCCGGGGACGCAGGTGTGCTGGCGCTCGGCGGCCCCGACCACGGTTTCGGCCAGGGATCTTGCGTTGCGGACCTTGCGGTTGGCCAGCCACTTGGTCAGCCGAGTGGCCCCGGCGCGGCGGATCGCGGCCGGGGTCTGGTAGCCCGTCAGCAGTTTGAGCGGGCCGGTGTTGGTCACGTCCAGGGCCCGTTCCAGGGCCGGGAACATGCCCATCAGGGTGCCGCGCAGGCGGTTCACCGAGCGGGTGCGGTCCTCGACCAGGTCGGTGCGGCGTCCGGTCAGCAGCCGCAGTTCGATGGCGGCCTCGTCGCCGGGGCGGATGGGCCGCAGGTCACGGCGCATCCTGGCCTGGTCGGCGATCACGTAGGCGTCGCGGGCGTCGGTCTTGCCCTCGCCGCGGTAGCCGTCGGATGCCCGGTTCACCAGCCGGCCGGGGATGTAGAGGACCTCCTGGCCGTGGCTGACCAGCAGGGCCAGCAGCAGGGCGGGCTCACCGCCGGTCATGTCGATGGCCCAGGTGACCTCATGGCCGTCGGTCAGACCGAGGACGTCACCGATCAGCTTCAGCAGCTCGGGCTCGTCGTTGGCGACCCGCCGCGACAACAGCGTCTTGCCGTCGGCATCCAGCGCGAGGCCGTGATGGTGGCCCTTGCCACTGTCGATCCCCGCCCATATCCGGCTCATCGTGCTCCTGACGTACGTGTTCGTTCAGTTCGTACCACGGACGACCTCGCCGGCATTGCTCTACTCAGCGACTTGTTCGCACTTCCTAATCGGCGGCCGAGTCGTCGTGGGGTGCCGGGCGGCGAAGCGTCGAGAGCCACGAGACGGCAGCCGCCTGATAGCCACACCCAGCACCCCTGGGCGACCCAACCCTACGAATGGCTCGATCAACCCGCTCAAGAAGGTAGAGCCGCCTG
>NZ_JBIDBC010000085.1:0-1458 GCF_043202835.1 Streptomyces sp. NPDC048142 | reverse complement strand
CACGGCAGCTGTAGTTCCAGCGTCTGTGCTGGTCGGGGCGGGTGCGGGCATGAGTACGGCCACCGCGATCATGAACGTTTGTGACGACGTATCAGGACGCGGTGGCCGTGGAAGCCACGATAGCCGGGCAGGCGTGGGGCGAGACGTTCGGGAGGGTGATGTGGGCGGTCGCGGGCTGTTTCGCGCGTCGTGAGGCGCGGACGACGGCGGCGGAGCTGGTCGCGGGGTTGTTGCTGGAGGTGGACACGCGGAACTGCTGGACGCTCGCGCAGGCTCTGGGGCATCCGGGCCCGCACCGGCTGCAGCACCTGCTCTCGCGCGCCCGGTTCGACCACGAGCGGGCCCGGCAGGAGATCGCCCGCCTCGTAATCGATGAACTCGCCGGACAGGACGTGGTGTTGGTGGTGGACGAGACGGGGGATGCGAAGTCGTCCACGGACTGTGTGGGCGCCGGCCGGCGGTACTCCGGCGCGATCGGCGGTGTCGGACTGTGCCAGGTGGCGGTGCATCTGGCGGCGGTCACCGCGACGACGAAGGTGCTGATCGATCGCGCCCTGTATCTCCCGGCGGACTGGGCCGCGGACGAGGAACGCCGTGAGATGACCGGGGTGCCGGAGGAGATCGGGTTCGCGACGAAGCCGCAGCAGGCGCTGTCCATGGCCGCCGACGCACTCGCTGCCGGGGTGAAGGCCCGCTGGTTTGCGGGCGACGAGGTGTACTGCGGCCGAGAACTGCGCCGGGGTATACGGGCGCTCGGGCTCGGCTACACGGTCGGCATCGCCGCTACGTACCAGGTCACCGACGGGGCAGGCCGCCGGCGGGAGGCCCGCAGAATGGTCAACAAGGTGCGGCCCGAACAGTGGATGCGCCGACAGACCGGACACGGCACCAAGGGCACCCGCGAGTACGACTGGGCCTGGCTCGACGTCCGTCCCGACGACGCTCCCGACGAGAGCGAGAACGTGAACGGGGCGGGGACGAGTGTGCTGGTCGCGCGTCGACACCGCTACACCGGCGAAGTGTCCTGCTTCCGCTGCTGGGCGCCCGGCGACATCGCGCTCGGCACGCTGGTAGAAGTGATATCCCGCAGGTGGCGGATCGAGGAGACCTTCCAACTTGCCAAGGGCTTCACCGGACTCGATCAAGGCCAGGTGACCTGCTGGAACTCCTGGATGCGCTGGTCACTGTTCTCCCTGATCGCCGCCGCCGTCCTCTCCCTCACAGCCGCCGCCGTCCACGAGGCCGCCGAGCAACAGCCCGACCTCGTCCCGCTGACCTGCCCCGAGCTCATCCGTCTCCTGCGAGCCCTCGTGCTGCCGCCGCCCGTCCGCGACCGCGAGCACATCCTGCACTGGACCGCCTGGCGCCGCCACCACCAAGCCGTTGCGACCGCCTGCCACCAGCAACGACACCGACGTCACGACCAACCGTGATCAAGAACTACAGCTGCCGTGACAG
>NZ_JBIDBC010000084.1:0-1541 GCF_043202835.1 Streptomyces sp. NPDC048142 | reverse complement strand
TCTCGGGGCGTTTGGTCGTCTTGCCCACGTTGTGACGGGTGGCGGGGTGGCGGTTCTTCGAGCCAACTGGGCGACCTGGTCCCGGTGTTGAGTGTTTCGGTGCACGGGCGGGACGGTGCAGATGCGGGCGGAGGTTGCGAAATCCCCGGCGGACGCGGGCCGGAGTGAGTCGGGCGGCCTCCACTCGCTTCTCCCACGGGCGACGGAGGTCGGCTGCGGCTTCGCGCAGGAGCCTCAGCTGGGTGTGGGCGGCGATCACGAGCCACGTCCAGCGGTCCGCGGCCTCGGGGGTGCGGAGTTTGGGGCGGGTCCAGCCGAGTGTCTGCTTGAGCATGCGGAAGGTGTGCTCGATGTCGAAGCGGCGCAGGAACGCCTGCCAGCGCAGATCGACATCCTCGCCGGTCATCCCGGTCTTCGAGGACCACAGCCAGATCGGCTGCGGATCTTGACCGCTGGGCAGCCGGTCGACCGTCAGACGGATCTGGGTGCCCTCGATGATGGGGAGTTCGCCGGTGTGGTCGATCCATGCGCAACGGGTGGTCAGATGCGGATGGAGACGGTCGAAGGCCATGGCCCGCGCGGTGCCGTAGCGGTCGGTGACCTGCACGGTTTCCGTATCGGGGGTGCCCCAGGTGTCCGGGTCGGCGAAGCGGAACACCGGACCGTGCCGGGTCGGGCGGCCGGCTCTGCGGGTGCGGGGCGGTGCCGGGCGTCGCATGACACGGTCGGAGCGCATCCGGCCCACCACCTCGATGGGCAGGCCGGCCAGAAGGAAGGCCAGGCGCGGGGCGTCGTAGCCGGCGTCGAGGACGATCAGGACGTCCGGGTCGCCGGGCTCCCACTGGCCTGCGGCGATCACGTCAGTGACGACGCGGCGGACCTGGGCCGCGGTGACCTCGGCGACATCGTCGTCCGGGCCCAGGCGGACCGCGTCCAGCAGCTGGCACCACGAGGTGCGGCCGGTCTCCAACGCGGCGACGAACGAGTACGGCCAGCCGGGCACGAGCTGGTCGCTGGAGCGTCCGCTGCGTCCGTAGACGTGGCAGAACAGCCGGTCCGGGCTGCACGGGGCATCGGGCCGCAGCCAGTGGGTGACATCGACCGCCAGGACGAGCCGGTTGTCCGCCGCTTTGGGCTGCGGCAGCACCGCCAGCGCCCGCCGCAGCCCGACGGTGTCGATACGGCCGCAGTTCAGCGCGTCATAGAGCGCGCCGTGCCCGCGGCGGTGTTCGGCCAACAGCGTCAGGTCGACCGGCGAAGTGACCGGCCCGTTCTCGCAGAGCATCGCGTCGCACAGCTCGAACAGGGTGTCACCACGTCGGGTCAGACAGGCGTAGAAGTCTTCCCGGAAGTGTGACGCGAAGTCGAACGCATCACGCCGGGCGTCGTCGTCCAGCACACTCACCTCTGCGGCCTTCGTATGAACAAGCTTCCGTGGCGGAATGCATGGTCATGCGAAGGCCGTCAGCGTGCCTCGCGAATCTCCCAACGAGTGAGCCCGTACGAGACGACGTTCGAGGTCAGAGGTTAAAAGGCAAGCT
>NZ_JBIDBC010000083.1:0-1720 GCF_043202835.1 Streptomyces sp. NPDC048142 | reverse complement strand
GGGGCCGTCGATGAATTAGTGCGTTGCTTGCGGTAGTTGGGCTCGTTGGTGTGGTATGGGGCGCTTTGATGGATCGACGAGGTCGTTACGAGCGAAGCTTGAGGCGGTGACGCCGTATCTGAACGAGCGGCAGCGCCGGATCTTGTACGGCGCGGAGGCCCGGCAACTGGGGCACGGTGGTATTGCCGCGGTGGCGCGGGCCGCGGGGGTCTCGAAGGGCTGCGTCAGCCGTGGCCTGGCTGAACTCGACGCCGACGCGGAGCCGGATGGGCGGGTGCGGCGGCCGGGGGCGGGGCGTCCGGCCCTGACGGACAGAGACCCGGGTCTTGTTCCGGCCCTGCTGGAGCTGGTCGAGGACAGTACGCAGGGCGATCCGATGAAGCCGCTGACGTGGACGACGAAGTCCTTGCGCCGCCTGGCGGACGAGCTCGCCGCCCAGGGCAGGAAGGTGGGCCGCGACACCGTCGCGGCCCTGCTGAAGGCAGCCGGGTTCAGCCTGCGCGGCAACGCGCGGGTACTGGCCGGCAGCCACCACCCGGACCGGGACGCGCAGTTCGAGCACCTCAACGCCACGGTGGCCGATTTCCTCCAGTCCGGCGACCCGGTGATCAGCGTGGACACCAAGAAAAAGGAGCAGATCGGACTCTTCGCCCGGCCCGGTCGCGAGTGGGCCCCGCCGGACACCCCGGTCAAGGTCCTTGACCATGACTTCCCTTCCCGCGCCTCCGGCACCGCGATTCCGTACGGCATCTATGACCTGGGCCGCAACACCGGGTTCGTCGTGGTCGGCACCGATCACGACACCGCCGCGTTCGCCGTGGCCAGCCTGCGCCGGTGGTGGACCGAGGAAGGGCGGGCCGCCTACCCGCACGCGAGGCGTCTGCTGATCACCGCGGACGGCGGCGGCTCCAACAGCTCCCGCGCCAAGGCGTGGAAGGCCAACCTCGCCGTCCTGGCCACCGAGACCGGCCTGGAGATCAGCGTCTGCCACCTGCCGCCGGGGACATCGAAGTGGAACCGGGTCGAGCACCGTTTGTTCTCCTTCGTCTCCCTCAACTGGCGGGCCCACCCGCTGACCAGCTACGAGACCGTCCTGAACCTCATCTCGGCGACCACCACCCGCACCGGGCTGACTGTGACCGCCCGTCTGGACACCGGCAGCTACCCCACCGGCATCGAGATCAGCGAACAGCACGCCGCCGCCCTCACCATCCGCCCCGCCGACTTCCACGGGGAGTGGAACTACACGATCCCGCCCCAGCCCGGCATCCCCGACGTCCCCCTCCACCCGCCCGGCCCCAGGTCCCACCCCCGTCATGCGCACACCTTCGGCGCGACCCTGGCCACCCACCCCCTCCTGACCGGCCTCGAGCGCCACGACCTGGACGAGCTCACCGCCGACGTCCGCGACCGCCTCGACACTCTCCCGCCCGAGCAGCGGCCCCGGCACCGCAAGATGACCACGGAGAACATCATCTGGGCCGCCGTCCTCGACCAGCGCGGCCTGTCCCGGTCCCTGACCGCCTACCTCTTCCGCACCGGAGAGAACCAGATGAGAGCCCTGATCAAGCAGGTCCGACCCCACCTGGAGGAGCTTGGCCACCACCCGGAACCGATCCCCGCCCGCTTGATCGACCCCAGCGACCTCGCCAACTACGTCATGCACGCGACAGCCGCAGACCGCGAACGCGAATCAACCCACTAATTCGTCGACGGCCCC
>NZ_JBIDBC010000082.1:0-1793 GCF_043202835.1 Streptomyces sp. NPDC048142 | reverse complement strand
GACGCTGTTGGTTAATTCGGGGCCTGCGTCTTCTTCGCCCCGTCGATCGTTTGGTCGGCGGGGCGAAGCCGTGCGAAGTGGCTGGTGCGGGTGTGGGCCCGTGGGGTGTCGGTGAGGTGGGCGTCGATGCGCGCGAGGTTGATCGCGGCGCCGGTGAGCTGGTGCTGGAGGCAGGTCTTCGCCAGACCCCGGTAGCGGGATCTGCGCAGGCCGCATCGCCCGACGCCTTGAGAGATGGTGCCCTCGACACCGGCGCGGATCTTGTAGCGGTCCTTCCAGGCATCGGTCTGCTGCTCGGTCCTGGCCCGGTGGACGGCTTCGTGTTCGTCCCGGTGCCGCAGGTTGAGTTCACGGCGTTGGGCCTTGGGTGAGTTGACGCATTCACGCAGGTGGGGGCATGGACGGCAGTCGGCCGGGTTGAAGCGGACCCGGATAACGGGCAGCCCCTGCTGCGAGTGCCGGTGGTGCCACTGGGTGCTGGTGACACCGTTCGGGCAGGTCACCTGCTCTTCGTCCCAGTCGATGTGGAAGGCGTCCTGGCCGTAGGGGCCGCCGGCCGAAGCCGCCGTGTTGGCGGCCATCGGCCCTTGCAGGTCGACGCCGTGCCCGGTCCGGGCGGCCACGACCTGGGCGGCGGTGGGGTATCCGGCGTCCACCCAGTGCTCGCCGGGCAGGCACTCCCGTGCAGCGAGGCCCGTGTGGATCTCCTCGCTCATCACATTGTCCGGGGTGGTGGCGACGGTGGTGGCCATGTTCGTGATCAGGTTCGGGGCGTCCGGCTCGCAGGTCTCGGTGACATGGACCTTGTATCCGTCCCAGACGGTGTCGCGTTTGACACTGCCCCGGGCCTCACGGTCATAGGGGGTGACCAGGCGCGTCGCGCCTGGTGGGCGGTCTTTTGGGTCCCGCCGCCTCACCTCGCCCTCGATCAGGTGGAAGTGCTGTACCCACATCTGCCGCAGGATCTCCACCTCGTCCAGAGCCCGTAGCTCCTCAGGCACCCCCGGCGAAACGACGGCCTCAAGCAGCCGCGTCCCGTCCCTGCCGATCCGCGCTCCCACCTGGTCCCGCTTGGCGCGGGCCTTCGGGAAGCGTGAGTCCTCCGCCCTGGTGGCGTAGTGCCTGAACCAGTCCGGCTCGGCGGTCTCGACCAGCCACTCCGGGGCCGCCTGGGCCAGCGCGTTCAACGCGGACCGCAGCGTCTCCGCCACCATCTCCAGCCAGCACAACTCGCGGGCCGCCGACAGAACGTGCGTGGAGTCGGTGCGGGCCCGGCCCGCCGCCTTGAGCAGCCCCTTCTCCCGGGCCGCCGTCAGGATGCCGTCCAGCACCCGCCGACCGGCCTCCGCCTCAACGAGACGGTCACGGAACTCCGACAGCACCGAGAAATCAAACCCCGGATCACCCAGCTCCAGCCCGAGCGCGTACTTCCAGTCAATGCGGGCCCGTACCGCCTCCGCTGCCTGCCGGTCGGTCAGCCCCTCCACGAACTGCAACACCGACACCAGCATCAACCGGCCCGGTGACCAGGCAGGCTTCCCCCGTACCGGGAACAAGTCCGCGAACTCCTCGTCCGTGAACAACGGACCCAGCTCGTCCCGCACCCGGACCGCCAGACTGCCCCTCGGGAACGCGGCCCGCGCCACCCGCACCGTCTCCACCGGAATCTCCTCCGGCCCCTTCGGCTGCATCGACATCCGCACCCACCCCATACGACAACGTCGGCCTTCAAGACCACAACCAGGTCTTGAAGGCCGACGTCACGCCAGGCCCCGAATTAACCAACAGCGTCC
>NZ_JBIDBC010000081.1:0-1946 GCF_043202835.1 Streptomyces sp. NPDC048142 | reverse complement strand
GCTACCTCGCCGGACTCCATCTCCGCGCCTCCATGATCTGGATCAAGGACCTCGCGCGGACCATCCATTGATCACAACTGGATACAGGCCCTAGGGCGGAACGGCACCCGGGTATGTGACCGCGCTTACCTACGGGCCAGTAGATCCCTCGCCCAGGTCCGGTTGCCGGTAGCGGACCCGGGTGGGTCCATGGAGATGGGCGCATGACCGAGAAGAGGGAGCGAGGCGGCGCATGGGCATCGACGTGGCCGTGGAGCGGGTGATCCCGCTGCCCCGTGAGCGGGTGGCCGCCTACGCGATGGACTGGCGCCACGACGCGGAGTGGACACAGGGCATCCGTACGGCGGAGCTGACGCGCCAGGCCGATGGCGGCGGCTTCGGGGTCGGCGCCGAGGTGACCCGTACCGCGTACTTCCTGGGCAAGCGGATCGACTACGTGCTGCGCGTCGCCGTCCACGATCCGCCGCGGTTGCTGGACATGGTGTCGGTTGCGGGCCCGATGCCCATGCATGTGACGTACACCTTCGACCCGGACCCCGGCGGCGGCACCATCGCCCGGATCCGCGTAAGGGGTGACGCGTCCGGCCTGTACGGTCTCGCTGCGCCGCTCATGGGGCGCAAGGTGCGATCCTCGCTGGTCAAGGATCTGCGGGATCTGGAACAGCGGCTGAGCGCGCCGCGGGACTGATCACGAGGACGGCATGGCATTCGACGAGGGACTGGCGGAGCGGGTCCGTGCCCACCTGGGCGCGGATCCCGCGGTCATGGAGAAGCGGATGTTCGGCGGCCTGGCCTTCCTGCACGCCGGCAACATGGCCGTGGGCGTGATCGGCGACGACCTGATGGTCCGGGTCGGCCCCGACGCCACCGACACCGCCCTCGCACGCCCGGGAGCGCGGGTCTTCGACTTCACCGGCCGCCCGATGCGCGGCTGGGTCGTCGTAGACGCCTCAGTATTGACCGAGGACGAGGCCCTGGCCGAATGGGTGGACCAGGGGTACGCGTTCGCCGCCGGTCTGCCCCCCAAGTGACGTGACGCGCCGGCGTTCGGACAGGAGTCGCAGGGGCCGTCGGCGAGGCCTAGCGTGGACGGAGGGGCCTGTTCCGCTCTGCTGAGAGGAGTGGTCGCCATGGCGGGACGTAGCCGGAGCGAGGTGGAGGCGGAGATCAAGGAGACCTTGGGACTCGTGCCTCATTTCTTCTCCCGGATCCCCGACGACCTGCTGGACTACGAGTGGGAGATCTTCAAGAAGCTCGAGCTCGGCGAGACGCTGATCCCGAACAAGTACAAGGAACTGATCGGGATCGCGCTGCACTCGGAGACGAAGTGCCGTTACTGCACGCTCTTCCACACCGAGGCGGCGAAACTCTTCGGGGCCACGGACGAGGAGATCCAGGAAGCGGTCCACTACGCGAAGAACAGCCTCGGCTGGAGCGGGTACCTCAACGGCATCCGCGAGGACTACGACGACTTCGAGAAGGAACTCGGCCAGATCAAGGAATACCTGTCGTCGAAGGGCTGATCATGCACCTGGAGTGGGCCCGGCCCGGCGTCTTGCGCGCGACCGCGCACGCCTTCGAGTTCGCGGCGCTGGTGGCCGCCGCCCGTTACGTGGCCGAGTTCGCTCCGCCCGACATCCCCGAGGAATCGCTGGAGCAGCTCAAACACGTGCTGAGCGACTACGACACCCAGGCACGCCGACTGCATGGCACGCCCGCCCCGGACGGGCCATGAAAGACGCCGCACGCGCGCCGCATGCCCGACGGCGCGACGGCCGTTCGCCGGCGCTGCCCGGGCTCGTTCCGTGCGGGCGGGCCACGCCGTAGCACCATGATCGCCCTCGGACGGGTGGGGCCGTCGACGAATTAGTGGGTTGATTCGCGTTCGCGGTCTGCGGCTGTCGCGTGCATGACGTAGTTGGCGAGGTCGCTGGGGTCGATCAAGC
>NZ_JBIDBC010000080.1:0-2003 GCF_043202835.1 Streptomyces sp. NPDC048142 | reverse complement strand
CAATCGACGAAGCCAGGACGCAATGTGGGGCGAGGGGGAGGCGATGGTGCCGATCGGGCAGCACATGGCCAACCTCCGCCGGAAGGGCGGCCTCGGCAAGGACCCGAAGCGCGCGGCGGAGCGGGCGGCGCAGCTGGCGGCGATCGATGAGGACTGGAACTGCCCCTGGCCGCTGAACTGGCAGCGGCACTACCGGATCCTCGCCGACCTCGTCGACGCCGACGGACAGCTCGCCGCCCTCGCCAAGCTCGGCATGGACTGGGCGAAGCCCGTGCCTGCTCTGCTATGCACCCCAACCGGTCACGGCCCGACCAACCGCCCACCCCCGGAACTCGCTCAAGCCCTGGTACAGCCCCCCTTGGCCTGAGCACTACTACCGGTCGATATGATCAACCGATTGCTGTCGCAACTGACCTAGACAGCAGTTGCACGATTCTTTTTGCAAGAAAACGGGAGGGTGGCAGTGCGTCACCAACGTAGGAAATTGTCGGGTGCAATAGTCGCGGCTGTGAGTAGCATAGTGCTACTTGCGGCTGCTGCTCCGGCGCCGGCTGAATCGACCGGGCCGCAGGAGGAAGTGGCACAGGCCATTGAGGCAGCTACGGGTACGGGAGATATCGCTCTGTCTGTCGCTGCCGGAGGGAAGGCCGCGGTCGCGGTGACCGAGACCGGGCAGGGGGCGACCCGTGTCGTTGTTCCGTCTGCTTCCTCGGGCGCGGTGGAGATCGTGGCTCCTGGTGGCAAGACGCTCCGGCTGGGGCTGCCGGACGAGCAGTCCGTCAAGGGTGTGAAGTCGCCGAGCGGTACCGTCGTGTACACGGGGGCCGGGCGTTCCACCGATGTGGCGGTCCAGCCGACGGCTGACGGTGGAGCGCGTGCGCTGGTGGTGCTGAAGGACGGCTCCGCTCCCCAGGAGCACCGCTTCGAGCTCGGTCTTCCGGAAGGCTTCGGTCTGCGCGCCGCGGAGGACGGCGGCTACGACATCGGCTTCGTGTCGGAGGGTGTGGAGGCGACGGTCGGCCACATCGATCCGGCGTGGGCCAAGGACGCCAATGGGCGCGCTGTCGATACGAGTTACCGTGTTGACGGTGGCACTCTTGTGCAGTCTGTGGAATACGAGGACAGCACCGCGTTTCCCGTTGTCGCTGACCCCAAGGTCACCTGGGGCTGGGGGATCTACGTCAAGTACAACCGTGCTGAGACCAAGCGCATGGCCAAGGGCATGTCGAAGTCGAAGTACGCTGCGGCGCTCTGCGGCTTCTTGCCCGGTGCTGTCGGGGGCGGCTGTGCGCTGGTTGTGTACGACTCGCTGGGCAGCATCACCAACACGTTCAAGAATGCCAGCAAGTCCGGCAAGTGCGTAAAGATGAAGTACTCGCTGCCGCCGCCCGTCCCGCTGCAGTGGAACACGACCAAGTGCTGACGCAGGAGAGCTGGACCCATGACTGACACGATCAAGAAACTCGCAGGCTTCGCGGCACTGGTGTGTGTCGTCTTCGCCGCCTGGGTGCTGATTTCCGGCAAGAGCTTCAGCGACTACTGGCTGCTGGGTGTACTGCTCATTGCTGTGCGTGGTGTGGTCCTAGCCATGTCTGCGGTCATCCACCGCGATCAGTAGGACCGAGGGAGCGCGGATTTTCCTCGCGTTATGACCACTCGTGTGTTCCCGCTTCAAGCGCAGAGGCCTCCGGAAGCCGATTGCTTCCGGAGGCCTCTGCGTTGCCGCGCCTGGCGCCACCGCCGCCCTCCCCTCGAACAGCCGGAGGAGCACCGGGCGGCGGCCGAGACGTCGACCCGTCACCAGAGGCCGGCCAGGCCACCGCGCCCCGTGACGGCTCGACATCACGGCCACCGCTGACCCGAATCCTGACCCGCGCAGGCCACAGCCCCGTGGGCCGCTTCATTCAGGGCCGTCCGAAAGGTTTCTGGTCCACGACGCATTACGAACTTCCCGGGGAATGGAACTGTTGGGCGTGCGGTGCGGTGAACACCACGCCCGACGA
>NZ_JBIDBC010000079.1:0-2644 GCF_043202835.1 Streptomyces sp. NPDC048142 | reverse complement strand
CGCGCTACGACAAGCTCGCGGTCCGCTACGAGGCGACTGTCCTCGTAGCGGCCATCAACGAGTGGCTGTGACCAGCACATTCGATACACGCCCTAAACGGATACACCGACGAGCAGCTCAAGGACCTCCGTGATCAGTTCGGCGACGTCTGGTACGCGCTGTCGATTCTGCTCGGGCACAGCCACCCGGACACGACGCGAGATCATTATCTGGCGCCGTTCACCGGGCTTCACGTCGACTACCTGATGGCGCTGCTCGATGAGGGCGAGCAGACGGCGATGGATGCTCTTGTCCGGACTGCCGTGGCCGCCACCGGGGTGGTCCTGAGGGCAGTGGAGGATGTCCGATGAGCCGGGGCGGGCAGCGAGCGAGTCTTCCGTCGGCTTCGTGGCAACCGCCGCAACGCGGCATTGCGCCAGAGGGATCCGGCACGCTGGTGCGGTTCTTGGAGGAGTCCGGAGAAGGGTCCAGGATGTACGACTTCTCCACCTGCGAGGTATCGCCCGAGCTGCAGCAGTGGCTGGCCAGGTGCTTCAGTCGCCGCGTCGGCTCGGCCCGCACCTCGCCCAAGGGGCTCAGGGCCGCAAACGGGCACTTTGATGCCTTGCGGGGATTTGCCCGAGTGCTCAAGCAGTGTCGGCCTCAGCCGACTTGTCCGCAGGAGTTGGCCGGTGCGCACATTCGGACGTTCGTGAAGTCCTACGAGGACCGCCCAAAGCGCCAGTATTCGGCCTTCAAGAGGCTACGGACCGTACTGCGGGACGATCCGGAACTTCCCGAGGAGGCCCGCCAGAGCCTCTTCGAGGTCCGTGTGAAGAAGCCTGAGGAGGTGAACCCCGGCGCCTATGAGGATGAGGACTGGCAGGCGATCATGACGGCGGCGCGTCGAGACGTCCGCCTGGCGCGGGAGCGCATCGAGGCAGCACGTCGGCTCCTGGCGCGATGGCGCAATGCCGATCCGGACCTCAGTCGGCAGGAGATGGAGGAGGGTGGGCTCCTGGACAGGTTCGACCGGACCGCCGACCTGCCACGCGGGCCTCGCTTGGGTGACTACAGCCGCGCCGTGCAGCGGTGCGGTGGTTCTCGCCGTCTCATGGCGAAGTTGTGTCTCACCAGGTCGGATGCGGCCGCGTTCTGCATCTTGCTGACCGCGCTGACCCAGGAGAACTTCGGCACCATCGCCAATTGGCCGGCCGCGCACTTCCACCCCGAGGGTGCCCGGGATGAGGAGCGTGTCGTCCTGGTCGAAGAGTCCAAGCCCCGGCGAGGCCCCGAACGGGAACACATGGTCGCCGCCTTGGAGCATCTGCCCGAGGATGTCGCTGATCTTCTCGGTGTCGGTGCCGACGAGCCCCGCCTCATGCGATCGCCGCTGCGCCTCTACGCGCTCCTGCTGTCGCTCACAGACCTGCCGCGCCGCCACAGCGTGGAACGTTCGGCCTTCGTCTCGCTCTATCTCACCGGCAGCCAGGCGGGCCGACAGGCGGACCGCTGGGGCACCGGTGTCGGGGCTCACGACGTCCTCAGATGGGCCCGGGAGCACGGGTTTCCAGCGGCCCGACACGCCGGCCCGGGCAGGCCGGGAGTGGATGTGGTCAGGATCCGGCAGACGGCGCTGGAACGCCGCCAGCACCCTGTGGCCCACTCGCGCCGCACCCTCAACGACGTCTATCTCAAGGGCAGCGGCACAGTACAGGTGGACAGCCGGAAGGTCGTCGGTGCGGCCCTTCGCCAGGAAGTGGCCAAGGCCCGCGTGATCCAGTCCGTCCCGGTCTTCACTACCGAGTTCGTCGCCTGGGCCCGTGAAAACCTGGGCGAGGCCGCTGCTCAGGCGGGCCTGGAGCCACGGACGCTGAAGGACCTTCTCGACGCACAACGTGACACCGCCACTGTCGCCTGTACAGACCACCTCGCGAGCCCCGTCGCAGAGCCCGGCCAACCATGCCCGGCCTCCTTCTTGCAGTGCCTCACTTGTGAGAATGCTCGAACACTGCCGCATCACCTTCCCGTTCAACTGGCCGTCCGCGACGGCATCCGCCAGCGACGCCCTCACCTCGACCCACCGGTATGGCGGGCCCGGTTCCTCGCTCCGCTCCAGCAACTGGATGAGATCATCGGACACTTCACCGACGCTGAACACGAACAGGCACGAGCCGGCCTCGACGTCGGTCAACAGCGCCTGGTCAATGACCTTCTTGACGGTCGCTGGGACCTGCGATGACTACCGCCGCCGCGTTCCGCGCAGTGCCGGAGGGCACGTGGCCAACCGCTGGCACCATCGTCCTCCGCAACCGAACTCTGCGCGCCGGAACCGACCGGGATATCCTGTCCTGTTTCGGCGACAGCGTCTGGAACATCAAGCCGGCTCACCCAGACGCACATATCAACATCACGCCCCTGACCTGGGCCCACTACCCGACTGGCTTCCAGCTGCCTTTCAAGACGTTCTTTCTCGCCGCGCTCGACCACCCCAATCCGGGCAACCCTGCCATCGTGCAGCGCGGCAACGAACGCGCGGGCGTCGCCACGTTCCGATACTGGTTCATCGACTGAGCTGTACTGAGATTTGTGGAGTCCCTGATGCCAGGGTTACCGTCCTGGCGAAGGAGAACTACCAGCACCATGGCAGCACCCCGTAAATACC
>NZ_JBIDBC010000078.1:0-3679 GCF_043202835.1 Streptomyces sp. NPDC048142 | reverse complement strand
CCACCCCCCTCAACGTCAGCCACGCCTTCCACTCCCCCCACATGAACCCCATCCTCGAAAAACTCCACCACACCGCCACACACCTCACCTACCACGAGTCCCGCATCAAGGCGGTCTCCACCGTGTCGGGTACGGCGGTGACCGCGAGGGAGTGGTCCTCGCCCGAATACTGGGTGGAACAGGTCCGCCGGCCGGTGCGCTTCCTCGATGCCGTTCGCTCGCTCGAAACCGCCGGCGTCACCGCGTTCGTGGAACTGGGGCCGGACGGCGTCTGTACGTCCATGGCCACCCAGGGCGTGACGGATCCGGACGGCAAACTGGCGGTGCCGCTGCTCCGAAGGGGCAAGCCCGAGGCGTCAACGCTGTTGACCGCCCTCGCCTCCCTCTTCGTCCGCGGGGCGGCGGTGGACTGGTCCGCGTACTTCGCCGGAACACGTGCGTGGCCCGTCCCCCTGCCGACGTACGCCTTCGACCGGGAGCGGTACTGGCTGCAGCCCTCGGCCGGCACCACCGGCACGGCCCCGTCCACCGGTGGGCACCCGCTCCTCGGCGCCCCGGTGAGGCTCGCCGGTAGCGCCGACACCGTCTTCACCCGTCGCGTCCCGCCGCTCGGTCACCCGATGCCCGCCCCGCACGAGGTGCTGGGCGCCGCCGTCCTGCCCGCGGCCGCGATCGTCGAGCTGGCCCTCCGCGCCGGCGACGAGATCGGCCGGCCGGGCCTGGCGGAACTCAGCATGCACGAGCCGCTCGTGCTCCCGGCCGAGGGCGGGCTCGAGTTGCAGGTGCGGGCAGGTGCGCCGGACGACGGAGGACCGGCGGCCCTGTCCGTGCACACGCGGCCGGAAGCCGACCCGGAGGCTCCATGGACCTTGCACGCTCAAGGTCTCTTCCTGCCCGTGGGCGCAGCCGGGGTGAGCCGTGACGCCGAACCGTCCGCCACGCCCGGCGAGGACACCCTCGTCCGTCTGCCGGAGGGTCTGGCGGACGAGGTGGCGAGCTACGGGATCCACCCGCACCTCCTCGACGAGGCGCTGGCCGGGCACGCCGTCGGCGCCGGGGCGGACGGCGCCGTGTCCGTGCCGGCCGAGTGGCGAGGCGTGCGGCTCCACGCCACCGGAGCCACCGCCGTACACGCCCGGATCACCGGCCTGGACAGCGGAGCCGTCGCCCTCACACTCCTCGACGCGACGGGCGCCCCGGTCGTCACGGCCGACTCGATCGCGTACCGGGACATCCCCGTGGAGCGGTTCCGGACCGTGAGCGACGATCCGGGCGAGGCCGTCTTCGAGGTCGGGTGGATTCCGGTGGCCGGGCCCGACGACGCGCCGTCGCTGCGCTGGGCCGTGCTGGGCTCGGGGGCAGAGGTGCTCTCGGGTCCCGAAGACCTCGGCGATGCCGAGCGGTTCAGCGATGTCGACGCGGTCGCCGGCAGTGCCGACCGGGTGGACGCGGTGGCCGTGCTGTGGTCCGTGGACCACAGCACGCGGACGGACACATCCGCGCACGACGGCACGGCGCGGGCACTCGACGTGCTGCGGGCATGGCTCGCGGACGAGCGCCTCCGACAGACGCCGCTGGTCGTGGTGACCCGGGGGGCCGTGGCGGCACTCGACGCGGAGGCACCGGACCCGGCCGGTGCCGCGCTGTGGGGTCTCGTTCGCTCGGCACGGTCCGAGCATCCGGGGCGCATCGTGCTGGTCGACTGCGAAGGACAGGTCTCCCAAAGGGAGTTGTCGGCGGTTCTGGCCGGTGGGGAGCACGAGGTGGCCCTGCGCCGGGGCACCGTGTTCGGGCCGCGGCTGCGGCGCATTCCCCCGGTGAGCACATCGGGCAGGGTGCCCTGGGCCGCCGAGGGGACCGTCCTCGTCACCGGGGGTACCGGTGCGCTCGGCGCGGATCTCTCCCGTCACCTGGTCGCCGAGCACGGAGCGCGGCGGCTCCTGCTTCTGGATCTCCCCGGCGAACAGAGCGCGCAGGCCGACGAGTTGGCCGCAGAGCTCACGCGGCTCGGCGCCGAGGTCACGATGACGTCCTGTGATGTGGCGGACCGCGGTGCTCTGGCCGCACTCCTCGCGGACCTTCCGCAGGACCGTCCGCTGTCCGCAGTGGTGCACGCCGCCGGTGCCCTGGACAACGGTCTCATCGAGACGTTGACACCGGAGCGTCTGCACACAGTGCTGCGGCCCAAGGTCGACGGCGCATGGAATCTGCACGAGTTGACCCGGGACATGGATCTGCGCGCGTTCGTGCTGTGCTCCTCCACGGTGGGTGTCTTCGGTGGCCCCGGCCAGTCCAACTATGCGGCGGCCAACGCCTTTCTGGACGCTCTCGCCCAGCACAGGCGAGCCCAGCACCGGCCCGGCCTCTCCATCGCCTGGGGACTGTGGGAGCCCGCCGGGGGCGGTGCCGGGCCGGCCGCCAAGGAGCTGGAGCGGTTCGTACGCAGCGGCTTCCTGCCCACGCCCCGGGCCCAGGGCCTGGCCCTGTTCGACAGGGCGCTCGCCGCTGACACGGCGGCGCTGGTCGCCACCCCGGTGAGCCTGGGCCACATCCGTGCCGGGGACCGTGTTCCTCCCCTGCTGCGTACCTTGGCGGGAGGCGGGGCGACCCGACGCGCCGCGCGGACGGCGGCCCCGGCCCAGGAGTCCCCGGCCGAGTCGGTGGCGGCGATGTCACCGGCCGACCGCAAGCAGTGGGCGCTGCTACTCGTGCGGGAGGAGCTGGCTTCCGTGCTCGGGCACCTGTCAGGTGCCGCCGTGGTGCCGGACCGCCCCTTCCAGGAGCTGGGCCTGGACTCCCTGACCGGTGTCGAGCTGCGCGACCGCCTGAACGCCGCCACCGGAATACGGCTGCCCGCGACCATGGTCTTCGACCATCCCACGCCGGGGGCTCTGGCCGCGTACGTGGAGGAGCGGCTGACGGCCCATGCGGGGAGCGCGGACGACGCGGCGGCCCTGGCCGAACTCGACCGGCTGGAGGCCACGCTCACCACCCGGCTCCGGGGCGAGGCGGCCCGTACGGAGATCACGGCCCGGCTCCGGTCCCTGATGGAGAAGCTCAACGCCCCCCACGCCGCCCCGGAAGCCCCGGAAGCCCCGGAAGCGGGCGAAGCCCTCACTTCGGCGTCGGCGGACGATCTCTTCCGTTTCATCGACTCCCAGCTCGGCAGATCAGCCGGCTGACCTCACTCGACCGCCTCTGCGCTTCTAGGAGAAACGACCCGTATGTCCAACGAAGAGAAGCTCGTCGAATACCTCAGGTGGGTAACGGCCGATCTCCACAAGGCGCAGCAGCGGCTTGCCGATCTGGAGTCCGGGGCCAGTGAGCCTGTCGCGATCGTGTCGATGGCCTGCCGCTTTCCGGGGGGAGTGACCTCCCCCGAGGACCTGTGGCAGCTGGTGGCCGACGGAGTGGACGGCATCACCGGCTTTCCCACCGACCGGGGCTGGGACCTCGACGGTCTCTACGATCCCGACCCGAACACGCCGGGTACCTCCTACACGCGTGAGGGCGGCTTTCTGCACGACGCGCCTCTGTTCGACGCGGGATTCTTCGGCATCTCGCCCCGTGAGGCGCAGGCGATGGACCCGCAGCAGCGGCTGCTGCTGGAGACGGCGTGGGAGACCTTCGAGCGGGCGGGCATCGATCCGGCGTCGCTGCGGGGCAGCCGCACCGGGGT
>NZ_JBIDBC010000077.1:0-4162 GCF_043202835.1 Streptomyces sp. NPDC048142 | reverse complement strand
ATCCGCCGCTACATCATCTGGCGGAACAAGCACGCCGCCGACGAACGCCTACGAGAAGTCGTCGCCAGGGCGAACGTTGCCTGATGCGGCACTAGGCCTTGCTGGGGCATGATCGCGGAAGCCGCGAAGCGCGGTGAGGTGGACCTGTCCCTGGTCAGCATCGACTCCACCACCGCCCGGGCCCACCACGACGCGGCCGGGATGCACCTCGGCGAGGACGTCGTCACTGCCCTGGAGAAAGCCGCCGCCGCCGAGGAGAAGGCCAGGTCAAAGGGGGTGCCATCGAAGAACAAAGCGGGCAGGAGGTCGAAAGCGATCCCGTGCGAGAGGAGCGAAGAGGCATTCGGCGTCGGCACAGACTCCGGCTGAAGCCCGCCCTGCTCGGACGCTCCAGGGGCGGGCAGACCAGCAAGGTCCGCCTCGCCGCCGACCGTAAGTGCCGCCCGCTGGCGTTCATCCTGACCGCGGGCCAGGCGGCGGACAGCCCGTCCCTGGCGGTGCACGCCTCATCATCCTGGCGCTGGCCATGCTGCTCTCCTGGGTCGCCTGCTACGCCACGGGAGAGATCATCGTCCGTGCTCACGACCTGACCGGCATCGCCGACAAGGCGGTCGTCGGAGGTGCCGTCCGGCCGGCTTCGCCCTGGCCTTCGGCCTCATGGTCGCAACCCGGCACTACATCGCACCCACCCGAGCCTGACACCGCACCACCAGTCAGACACCACGCGTACGAAGGAGACGAACCGATGAGCGAGAGCACCAGCAGCGAGACGAAGTACGCGGCAACCAAAGCTGAGATCTACCGGGAGATGTCCACCGGGTTCCTGAAGACGCAAGTCAGAAGCTACGCGTCTGTGACCTCTGACCTGTCCGACCGTGGATGGGACCCGAAGACCATCACAGTCGGACACGAAGAGATCAACGCGATGATCACCGAACTCGAACGGCGCGGGGAACTCTGACCAGCGCACAACGGCGAGTACCGTGTTGAACGTGGCGCACAGCCCATCACTCAGGCCTCCGGCCATCGCCGATATGGCCGGATGTGCAGGAGTTCGCGAACACAGCTGGTCTGTCCGGCTGAACGATCAGTAGCACGGCCCGGCCTTGCGAGGCTCTAGCCTCGGGCCATCGGGCCCTTCGGGCCGAACAACGACCCGGAAGAACGACGAGCGTGCGACAGATACGGACACCCTCGGTACCACCGACAACTGCGACGGTACCGAGGAGGCGGGCAGAGAGCGAGGCCCCGGAGCACGCCGCCAGGCAGGTGTCGCGTCCCGCCGAACTCGCTGCTCTCCAGCGGACGATGGGCAACGAAGCGGTGACGCGTTGGGTACAGCGCCAGGAGAATCCCGAGGTCAGGGAGGAGGCGCGGCGGCACGCCGCCGATCCCACCGGACACGGCGAGTGGGGCAGTTTCTGCGACATGATGGCTCAGGCAGGCTTCCCCAACGACGTCACGGACGCCGCCTGGCAGCTCGTCCTCGGTGGCATCGCCGAACAGGGGCCGCTCAACGACGAAGCCATGGCTGAGCACACCGATCGCCAGAAGCAACGCGACCACCGCGCGTCAAACAGCTGGTACCAGGAGCTGGTGAAGCTCGTCGGCGATTACTTGGAGATCGACACACCGACGCTGGCTCTCTGGTCGGGCGGCAGGGTGACCAGCGGCTATGCCCGCTCCAGGGGCCACACTCCCCTGGAGACCACTCCCTTCGGTGGCGTGGTCGACAAGCTGACCCTGACCTCGGACTGGATGCTCAAGACGCCGATGTGGAACGTCCTGTCCAAGGCCTTCGTGAACCGCGCACGCGGACCCGTCCACATCTTCCTGCGGGCGTACAACCCCGACAGCGTCCTCATCGCGCAAGAGGTCCCGCAGCTGCGCGTGGTCATGGCGCTCAACCCGGCGGTGCATCTCATCTGGCACCCGGTGTACACTGCGGCCGACGGAGAGCTGATGGAGATCACCAAGAGCCTTGGCCTGACCTCCGACGCGCCCTACCCCACCCGGGACGAATGCGTACAGGTCCTCTACGACTACCTCCGGCTCAACCACGACCCGGCCAACTCCCACTCCCAGCGTGCCCATGCGGAGATGAGCGCCCATTTGGGAGCCAACGGCAATCCGCAGTAGCACCGGCTCATTGATCAGCTCATGGGGTTGACACGTTGAGGGTGCGGCGGACATGTCGACCGCCGACGGGTCCGCGCACGTGCGGGGCGGGGTGTCGGCGGTGGAAGAACCTGCGGGTTCCGGTGGCGGGTTCGGGTCGCCAACGTCTCCGCCTGGACTTTCACCCCGGGCGTGGGCCGCCCGGCCAGGATGGTCCCGCCCCTCGGGCCGACCGGCTGCATCGTCCTGGCGCTCGCCCTCCCGGCGTCCTCGGAGATCCGGGGCGCCGCGGTCCTTGTCCTCGGTCCGTGCCCCGGCGGTCAGACCGCCCGCAGAGCAGGCGTGCCCCGCCGGCCCTCCCGCCCACACGCACACGAAGGACGGCCTCCGAGACATGGATGCACCTGCAGATCAGCGCGGAGCAGTACGACTCCTGGTCCGCGGAGCAGTGTGCCGACATCGAGATCGTGGACGGGAGGGCCGTCGTGAGCCCGAGCGCCTCCAAGCGCCACAGCCGGCCGGCCCGCATCCTGGCCAACGCCCTGGGACGCAGCCGTACCCGATCCGGGGATCAGGCGCGCTTGCGGTGCCGCATCACGGCCATGGCGGCCGCACCGGCAGAGCGACACCCGTACACCGTTGACGGTGTACGGGTGTTGACGCCGAAGCCGGCTGGTCCTGAGCGGCCGGCGGGGCGCGCGGTCGGTACACCCGGGCCGCGCGGCCGTCCGCCTACGCCGTGAGGACTCCGCGGTTGTGACGGAGGGCCCACACAGTGACGGTGACGAGAACCGCTGCGATGACGGCCGTCGCCGCGACCGAGCCGGTGGCGGCGAAGATCCCACCGAATCCGGCCACACCGAGAGCCGCACCCACGGCGAGGCTCGTCTCCTGGAGAGCCGCAGCCCGTGCGACGTCCTTGGGCGGCACGCTTCCGAGCAGGTACGCGTCTCCGGATGCCATCGAGACCCCCACCCCCAGGCCGAGCAGGAAACTGGCCGGCCACAGTCCGACGAAGGCCGCCGTCACCAGACCGACAGCACACGCGGCCAGGCTGACCTGAAGCATGTGCACGGGAGAGAACCGGGACTGCAACCGGTGGAAGGTGAATCCTCCGAGCGAGACCCACAGCGCCAGAACCGAGACCGGCAGGACGGACAACAGCGAATCCGCCTGCGCGCTGAAGAGGAAGACCGATCCGGTGTAGCACGCCGAGCCGACGACGAGCGAGAGCGAACACGCGCCCAGCCGGGAGAAGGGGAGCATGCGCACATCGATGAGCGGGTCCCGCGAGCGGAGTTGACGCACGCAGAACACGCCCAGGATGACGCAGCCGGCGACCGTCGCCAGGACCCGTCCGAGGACTCCGCCGTGACTCTGCAGACCTGCCACGAAGAGCCCGAAGCCAAGAAGTGCCAGGGCCGAGGAGACGACGTCGATCTTGGCCGACACGGCCTGCCCCAGATCGATTCCGCGCAGCATCAGGGTCGCGAGCACTCCGCACACCACGGCGACCGCCGCCGGCAGCCAGAACAGCAGGGTGTAGGCGCCCATGTCGACGAACGCTCGGCCGATCAGGGGCCCAGTACCGGCGCCGATGCTGTACGTGGTGATCCACAGGGAGTAGCCCAGGGTGCGTTCCGCGGTGTGCGGCAGCCCGCCGATAACCGAGGCGACGCTAGTGTCCTGCGCCGGAGATTCGTCGGCAGAAACGGGCGAGGGAGTCGAGGATCTCCTCGGCTGTTTTGGTCCAGATGAACGGCTTGGGGTCTTCGTTCCAGTTCTTGACCCACTTGCGGATATCGGCTTCGAGGGCCTGGACGTTCTTGTGTGCGCCACGGCGGATCATCTGGTCGGCCAGGAAGCCGAACCACCGCTCGACCTGGTTGATCCACGAGGAGCCGGTCGGAGTGAAGTGCAGCTGGAACCGGGGGTGTTTGGCCAGCCAGGTCCTGATCGCCGGGGTCTTGTGGGTGCCGTAGTTGTCCACGATCAGGTGGACCTGGAGATGCGCGGGCACCTCTTTGTCGATCCTGATCAGGAA
>NZ_JBIDBC010000076.1:0-4236 GCF_043202835.1 Streptomyces sp. NPDC048142 | reverse complement strand
GTCGCATCTGGCCGGGCGGCATTCGGAACCTACGGGGCGAACCATGCTGAAAAGGGGCACTCACATAAGCCGCTTACCTGCTTTGAACTGCATAAACGCCCTCTGAGTGGTCGTTAAGTCCGACTTCTCTTCGTTCGTGATCGCTCGATCGTGGCATTGATCGCGGTCCGGGCTGCTCGATGGGCATGTCCATGTTGAGATGCGGGGCGTGATGAGAGAGCCGTATCTCAGCGATTTGTCGGATGGGCAGTGGGCGTTGATCGAGCCGATGATCACGGCCTGGAAGCAGGGCCGGGTGGCGCGGTCGGCGACCGGAGACCCCGGGTCCTGCGACTTGAGGGAGGTCGTGAACGCGATCTTCTATCAGAACCGGACGGGCTGTCAGTGGCGGATGTTGCCGCATGACTTGCCGGCCCGGTCGGCGGTGTTCTACTACTTCAGGTTGTGGCGCGAGGACGGGCTTGACCAGCGGATCCAGGAGCTCCTTCGTTGCCAGGTCCGGGAGAAGGCCCGCCGATTAGAGGACCCGTCCCTCGTGATCATCGACACCCAGTCCGTCCGCGCCGCGGCGGGTGTCCCCAGGACCACGACGGGGCTGGACGCGAACAAAAAGGTCTCGGGGCGCAAGCGGGGACTGGCCGTCGACGTGCTGGGGCTGATCATCGGCGTCGTCGTCATGGCCGCCTCCGCGCACGACAACGCGGCCGGCACCGCCCTGCTCGACCAGGCCGCCGAGCGATGCGGGATGCGCCTGGAGAAAGTGCTGGTCGACCAAGGCTTCAAGGAAGCGGTCATCGTTCACGGCGCTCTGCTGGACATCGACGTCGAGGTCGTCCGCCGCAACCCTGCCGACCGGGGCGAAGGGTTCGTCCCGCAGCCCAAGCGGTGGGTGGTCGAGCAGACGAACGGCACGCTGATGCTCCACCGGCGTCTGGCCCGTGAGTACGACCACCGGCCCGACACCTCCGCCTCGCGCGTCTACTGGGCCTCCACCGCGAACATGGCCCGGCGCCTCACCACACCCACGCCGGCCTGGCGCGACACCATCGGGCTGGCCGCGTGAACATCACCGAACTTCTGGTCGACCTTCACATCCAGGAGAACGCGGCCACGGCCCGGGCGGACGAACTCCGCAATCAGATCGCGCACTTCACCGCCGCCCTCGCCGAGACCGAAGTCCGCCTCGCGGAACTCGCCACCACCCGCAAGATCATCGCCGAACTCGTACCTACCGGCACCGAACCCGATCCGCCCGAGTCGAGCACCGCCTACCAGGCCATCGTCGACGCCTTCAACCAGCACCCCGACCAGGCGTTCCGGGCCCGCGAGCTGCACGAACTCCTCGACATGCCCACCGACGAGGCATCCGTCAACATCACCCGCAGCCGCCTCGGACGCCTCACCCGCCAAGGCTTCCTCACCCAACCCGGACGAGGCCGCTACCAGAAACGGACTTAACGCCCACTGAACACGCTGTCCAGGCCCTGCGGCCCATTTCCGCAGGTGGACGAAGGTGGCGGCACGCCACCCGTTCAGGGCGGTGCGGAGACGTGAGGGTCTTCTGCGTTCAGGGGGAGTTTCCGGCCAACCTGGACGCACGGGGACAGCCGTTCGGTTCCTGCCTTCCGCCGTTCACTCTTCCCTGATCGGATGGCCCTCGCCAACACACCGGCGCCGATCCAACGGCGCCGAGGCAACTGGGAACGGGAGGCACTTCGGTGAATCTGGTGGTCAACGGGGACGCGGAGAGCGGGGCGGGCGGGACGGCGACCCCCGTCGGCTCCGTCACCGGGTGGAGCATCCGGCAAGGGGCTCCCTCGCTCGTCAACTACAGCCTCGGGGGCGGCTATCCGACTCCGTCCACCCCTGGCCCGGGCAATCGCGGCAGCCGGTTCTTCTCCGGCGGGAACAGCCCCGTCACCGAGCTGGTGCAGGACATCGCGATACCGGCCGACGTGGACGGCGGCTCCGTCCGCTACGCCCTGGCCGGCTGGCTCGGCGGCTACCTCGGCCAGGAGGACGGCGTCCAGCTCTCCGTCGAGTTCCGCGACGCGAAGGGCGCACCCCTCGCGCTGTCCGTGCTCGGGCCGGTCACCGCCGCCGAGCGGGGCTTCCGTACCGCCCTCCTCCAGCGGACCGCGGCCTCCGCCGTACCGCCCGGCACCCGCGGCGCGCGGGTGCGGCTGGTGTTCACCCGGGCGGGCGGCACCTCGAACGACGGCTACGCCGACTCGATCTCGCTTACGCTCACGGAAGGCACGGCATGAGAGCGACCCGCACGCCCGCGCCGCGCCTGAACCGGCGCGACCTGCTCAAGGCGGCCGGCGCCGTCGGCGCCCTCAACCTCGCCTGGCCGCTCAGCGCCGGCCTCTCCCCCGCCCAGGCCCTGGAGGCGGCCGAGGCCCTCGGGGCCTCGTACGACCCGGCGCCCTTCACCCTCGGCGTGGCCTCCGGCGACCCGCAGCCGGGCGGGGTAGTGCTCTGGACCCGGCTCGCGCCGGAGCCGCTGGCCGCCGAGCAGGCGCTGCCGGACCTCGTCGAGGTGGAGTGGGTACTCGCCGAGGACCCCGGGCTCGTACGGGTCGTCGCGCGCGGCACCCACCCCGCCTCGGCCACTCTCGGCCACAGCGTGCACGTCCAGGTGGCCGGCCTGGCCCCCGGGACCCGCTACTGGTACGCCTTCAAGGCTCTCGGCCACACCAGCAGGACCGGCCGTACGAAGACCGCCCCGGTCGGCCCGGTCCCGCGCGTGCGGTTCGCCGCCGCCAACTGCCAGGCCTTCTACGACGGCTACTACGCGGCGCACCGCGGGATCGCCGCCGAGGACGTGGACTTCGTCGTCCACCTCGGGGACTACATCTACGAGCACGGCCCGGTCGGCGGGGACCACGTACGCGACCACGACGCGCCGCAGACCCTCACGCTCGCGGACTACCGCCGCCGCCACGCCCTCTACAAGGGCGACCCCTCGCTGCGCGACGCGCACGCCGCCCACCCGTGGTTCCTGACCTGGGACGACCACGAGGTGGTCAACGACTACAGCGGCACGACCAGCGGCGCTCCCTTCCTGCGCCGCCGCTCCGCCGCCTACCAGGCCTGGTACGAGAACCAGCCCCATCGCGACGCCTCGGCGACGGGCGGCGCCGGCCTGCCGGACCCCGAGATCCACCGGGTCCGCCGCTGGGGGGACCTGGTGGAGCTGACGGTGCTCGACCTGCGCTCGTACCGCACGGCGCAGAACCTCGCCGACGGCAGCATCCTGGGCGGCCGGCAGAAGGACTGGCTGAAGCGGAACGTCTCCACCGCCCCCGAGGCCTGGCACGTATGGGCCAACTCGATCATGCTCAGCCAGCTGCGCTCGCGCGTCGGCGGCTCGTACATGTTCACCGACCAGTGGGACGGGTTCACGGCGGAGCGCAAGGAGGTGCTGGGCCACGTCCACGCGGCCGGGATGGAGGACCTGGTCGTCATCACGGGCGACTGGCACTCGGCCTTCGTGGACGACATCCGGCCGGACTTCGACAACACCTCCTCGCCGGTGATCGGGACGGAGTTCACCGCCCACTCGGTGACCTCGGGTGCGTACAGCGCGGACTGGAACAAGACCTACGGCCCGGTCATGGGCAAGGCGAACCCGCACCTGAAGTACTTCGAGGGCAACCGGTACGGGTACGACGTGTACGAGGCCACGCCCACCCGCTTCTCGGCCCACATGCGGGTGATCGCCGACCGGCGGGACCCGGCCTCCCCGGTCACGACGCTGACCAGCTTCCACATCGACCGGGGCCGGGCGGGCTCGTACGAGGACCCTGCGACGAAGACCTCACCCGCTCAGTGGCGCCGAGACTAGGGAGCGTATCGAGTCGTGATCAATCTGTGGGATCTACCTTCGTGGCACGGCCCGGTCCGGTGGACCGTCTTGCGTGACGCGAGTTCAACTGACTGATTCTGAGTGGGAATTCATCGAGCCGTACCTGCCGATCGGCGAGTACGGCCCGTATCCTGAGCGGCTGCGGCAGCAGTTCGAGGGTGTGATCTGGCGGTTCAAGACGGGCGAGCAGTGGCGGGAGATGCCGACGGAGTTCGGCGCCTGGTCGACCGTCCACAACCGATTCCGGCAGTGGCGCGACGCCGGGGTCTTCTAGTGCCGCGTCAGCCAGGGTTCGCCCTCTCGTGACGTGTCGCCCGGTTGCTGCGGTCGGCAGCTCCGGGCGGTCAGAATGATCACGTGGCTGA
>NZ_JBIDBC010000075.1:0-4854 GCF_043202835.1 Streptomyces sp. NPDC048142 | reverse complement strand
AGACGGCAGCCGCCTGATAGCCACACCCAGCACCCCTGGGCGACCCAACCCTACGAATGGCTCGATCAACCCGCTCAAGAAGGTAGAGCCGCCTGGCTCGAACTCAGCCTCGCGGCGATCGACCTCCTGGCCTGGACCCGCGTCCTCCTGCTGGACGGCGAACTCGCCACTGCCGAACCCAAGAAACTCCGCTACCGGCTCCTGCACGTCGCAGCCCGGATCACCCGGGGCGGCCGCCGCCTCCACCTTCGGATATCGGCGACCTGGCCCTGGCGACATGAACTCACGGCCGCATTCCACCGCCTGACCGCACTGCCCCGCCCCGCCGGCTGACCCGCCACCCCCACCCACCTCGACTCAAGGACCTCGGAGGACCCGACCCCGCGTCGGGCCCTCACCATGCCCACCGGCCGACCCAGCCTCAAACAAGAGCGCTCAGCCACCCAGCAGCCCCAACTGAAACGGCGAGGTTAACGGGTCCCCTCGCGGATCCCAATCGGCAGGCGGCCTTCCGGAAACGGCAAGCGGACTCCCCTGCCGACGAATCTGTTCGAAGGACATGGTGGGCGGAACGGACCGCCGTGCTGCAGGAGATCAAGGCGCAGGGCATCAAGGAAGCTCTGGACTGGGACTGCCGTGCCTGCGGAGCACGAATCGGCGATGCCTGCCACACAGCTGGCGGGCGGGTTCGAGCCCCGCACTTCCTCAGGGTCACCAACGCGGAACTGCCGTACCATCAGGCTTACGGCACCCGCCGACCCCAGCGTGCTTGAACCTTCGATGATCCGATTCGCGACCTGCCGGAGAAAACGGTCCGAGGTCGCGTACCGCGAGGCTCGGATCACTCAGGAGAAGTTCCAGAAGAGACCCTGGCACCGCCACTGATCGGGAACGCACATCTGCGCTCTGTCCGGTATCGGGGCCGGGACGGCCTGCTGTTGTCCCGGCCCCGACTCTTCAGGCTTCGCGAACCTGCCTCAGTTGAGCCGCTACCTTGCCTCGGGCAGCCCGCACCCGCGCATCGATACCCCCGGCAATCTCCCGCTGCCGTTCCCCATCGGAGTGCTGGTAGATCAGCGCCGCCTTCTCCGAGGACTGGCCGGCGCGGACCATCGTGTCCTTGAGCGTGGCCCCCGACTGGGTGGACAAGGTGTGGCCGGTGTGGCGGAGGTCGTAGAACCGGAAGTCCTCCGGCAGGCCCACCTTGGCGCGGGCCCTGCGCCACTTGCGGCCGAAGGTGGACCGCCGGAATGGCGCACCCCGCTCGCCGACGAACAGAAGGCCGCTGGGCTCCTTCTCCGCGTACCAGTCCAGGTGGCGTTTCACCTCGATGTGCAAGAAGGCCGGGAGGAAGACGGTTCGGCGTCCGGCGGTCGACTTCGTGTCGCCCTCGACCCGACGGCCCGTGGTCAGCTCCGGCGCGGCGTCACTGATCCTGGCCGCGAGCGGTTCGAGCGTGACGTCGGGCCGCCGCAGCGCCGCCTGCTCCTCCGGACGCATCGGCCCGTAGGCGCCGAGGTACACCATCAGCCGCCACCTGGGACCCATGGCGTCCGCGAGCGCATCGACCTGTTCGACGGTGGCGGTGGGGCGTTCCTTGGCCCTCTCGCTGCCGGCGCCCCTGATCCGGCAAGGGTTGCGGCGGATCAGCTCGTCGTCGGCGGCCGTCTCCATGATGGCCTTGAGGAGGCGGTACGACTTGGCAACGGTCGTCGTGCCGGTTGCCTCCAGCCGCTCGGCCCGCCAGGTGCGCACACCGGGCTTTCGCGGTGAAGAGTGTTGCGAGGGATGCAATTTTGGTACGAGCGCGGACAACGCACTCGCCGAGTCCTTCAACACGACCCTCAAACGCGAAACGCTCCATGGCGCCCACCGCTTCGGCGGAGCCCGCACCTGTGCTCTGGCGTCGCGTGCCGCCCGGGTCCGGCATGGTGTGCCGGACCCGGGCGGGTGGCCGAGTCAGAGGGAGAGAGTCCAGGTGTCGATGGTGCCCGTGTCGTACCGGGCAGTGTCCTGGACGCGGAGCGACCACGTGCCGTTGGGCGCCTCGCCGGACAGGTCGGCCGTGTAGGTCTCGTGGATGTCGTCGGCGCTGTCCCCGCCGCTGGCGCTCTTCAGCGCATAGACGGTGCCGTCGGGGGCGATCAGGTCGACGACGAGGTCACCGCGCCAGGTGTGCTCGACGTGGACCTCGACGGTACTGGCGTCCGACGCGTTGCCGGTGCAGCCCGAGATCTCGATGCCGCTGGTGACGGCCGAGCCGTTGTCGGGGATGGCGACGTTCGTCCCGTTGGTGGCGCTGCACTCCGAGGGCGGGGGCGTGGTGCCGCCCCCGTAGGGGTTCTCGGCGTGCTCCGCCGCGTAGACCAGCATGGGCTTGACCTGGTTCCAGAACGTGTCCTGGCAGGAGTAGCTGGGGTGGAAGCCGCCACAGGAGCCGCCGGAGGGGCCGATCTCCCAGGTGAAGCTGGGTACGCCGAGGTCGTCGTAGGCCCAGTCGTCGTGGGTGCCGCTGGCGTTGTAGAGGATCTCGCCGGGCTGTCCGTACTGCCAGCCGCCCGCCAGGTTCGCCATGCCCTTGGCCATGGTGCGTAGCGGGGCGTCGTTGCCGGTGTCGATGGAGGAGTTGAATCCCCAGGGGAACAGCACCATGTTGGAGTAGCTGTGCAGGGTGACGAACATGCCCTGGGTGTCGGGGTCGGCAGCGGCGTTGTCACCGGCGGGGCGGGTGTCCGGGAACAGGTCGCGGTAGAGGGCGTGGAGGGCCCGGGTCTCGGTCTCGGAGTCTGCGGAGGGGCCCTTGTAGACCTTGGAGCACGGGTTGGAACTGGTGCCGGCGCCGCCCCAGTGGCTGCTGTTGTTGCGGTTGAGGTCGATGCCCTCACCGCCGTAGGAGCCTTCGGAGCATCCGCTGCTGTGGGTGTGGTCGGCGTTCTTGCGGTGCCACTGCTGCTGGCTGGGCCCGCCTGTGAAGCCCTGTTGGACCATGTCGACGCCGTCGGGGTTGCCGATCGGCACGACCCAGATCTCCCGGTTGTCCAGGATCTCGGTGGCCGTCGGATCGGTACCGTAACCGTCGGTGAGGTAGTCGATCCAGCGGTAGGCCATCTCGCCGGTGCTCAGCTCCCGGGCATGGACCTGGGCCTGGACGAGGAGCCGCGGCTTGGAGGAGTCCGGGCTCAGCCGGCAGTCGCCGGACTGCTTCTTGGTGATGCAGATGGCTTTGAGGTCGTAGCCGTTCGGCCGGCCGGTGGCCTTGCGCCAGGAGTCGCCGACATCGAAGACGGTGGCCAGGCCGGAGTGGTCGGAGGCGACCTGGTCCAGGTGGGCGTACTGGGCGTTGACGGTGCGATAGCCGCCGTAGTAGGTCTCCTCGGCGACCTTCGCGGTCAGCCGCGGGGCCTGGCCACTGCGCTTGGGCGGTCCCCAGGGGGCTGGGCTCAGCCGCTGCTCGACGGTGGCCTCCAGCCCGGCGGCCCTGAGGTCCGCGGCGGTGCCGGCGTCGCCGAGGACGAACAGGTCGTCGCCCTCGCGGTCTTCGATCAGGTCGAAGCCGGCGAGCTTGCTGTCCGCCGCGTGTGCTCCGTCGTGGACGCGGTAGACGTAGGCGCGTTCGTCCTGCGCCGATGCGGGGTTGTCGGGTGGCGGGGCAGCGACACCGTAGCCGGTGCCGACCGCCAGCGCGGCCGTCGTGGCGGCCGCGACCAGCCAGAAGGTCTTTTTTCTACGCACGTGAACCTCATTCAGTGGGGGGTAGCGGTCGGTTACCGCCGTATGACGAGGTGGTGCTGGCAACTGTAGTCATGGACATGATTAGCCAGAGCTGTCGGATCTGTGAATGCGCCGGTGCCTGCGATCCCGGACAATGTCCGGTTCCCACGCCATCTGACCGGCGCGGAAGGCTGAAACACACTCTTGACGGTGGCTGGAGTGCCAACCCGGCGTCCGGGCGCGCCCGGCGGTCCCGTCGGCGCCAGAAGGTACACATGTTCCTGTGAGAACCGATCGGTTTCGGCCCTGCCGAGAACGACGCGTACCTCGCCCTGCTCGATCTGAACCGGGCGACGACGAAGGAGCTGGGCGAGCTTCTCGGCGTCCCGGCGCCACTGATCGAGCATCAGCGCGGTGAGCTCGCCCGGATGTGGCCGGACGTCGAGGAGCTGGCGGGCCAGCCTCGCGCCGGGTCCGGGCGCCCCCGGTGGGGCGTTTCCGTCGTCGAACTGCTGGAGGGCGAGGACGCGGTGATCGCTGCGGTGGCCCGCGCCCAGCTCCAAGCGCGGGACGAGGTCGGCTCCGTCAACGCCCCGCCCTGCGTCGGCGGTACATCGGCGGTGGCTCGGGCAGCCTCGACGACCTCGAACTCAACCGGCTGGCGGCCGGGGTGTGTCCTACCAGTGCGTCTACTCGCGCGAGGCACTGGAAGCGCCGGAGACCCCGGAGGCCATGCGGTGTGCATCGAGGCTCTGGTCGCGCCCTGCGGTGTGGTGCGGCCAGCTCGAACGAGCGGGACAGGTGGGCGGGCGCGGACCCCCTCGCGGGCGCGGGCCTCCACCCGCTCGCACTACTACCGCACCGGTGGGAACGGTCAGCAGCGGTCAGCAGGAGTGTGATCCCAGCACCAGCAATCACACCCCCGTTGCCTGCTCCACGCATCTGACCTGCGCGAATCCATCCCCAGATCATGGGACTCCCAAGCTCAGAGCGCGAGTTCGATTCTCGTCACCCGCTCCACGATGAAGGCCCTGGTCGGAGCTTCAGTTCTAGGGCCTGTATCCAGTTGTGATCAATGGATGGTCCGCGCGAGGTCCTTGATCCAGATCATGGAGGCGCGGAGATGGAGTCCGGCGAGGTAGC
>NZ_JBIDBC010000074.1:1515-2895 GCF_043202835.1 Streptomyces sp. NPDC048142 | reverse complement strand
AGACGAGTCAGAAACCGTTGGTGTAGGCGAAGGACATGCGAAAGGTCCGGCGTAGAGGGTAAGACCCCCGTAGCTGAAACATCAACGGCTCGTTTGAGAGACACCCAAGTAGCACGGGGCCCGAGAAATCCCGTGTGAATCTGGCGGGACCACCCGCTAAGCCTAAATATTCCCTGGTGACCGATAGCGGATAGTACCGTGAGGGAATGGTGAAAAGTACCGCGGGAGCGGAGTGAAATAGTACCTGAAACCGTGTGCCTACAAGCCGTGGGAGCGTCGCTGTATGTGCTTGCACATGCAGTCGTGACTGCGTGCCTTTTGAAGAATGAGCCTGCGAGTTAGCGGTGTGTAGCGAGGTTAACCCGTGTGGGGAAGCCGTAGCGAAAGCGAGTCCGAACAGGGCGTTTGAGTTGCACGCTCTAGACCCGAAGCGGAGTGATCTAGCCATGGGCAGGTTGAAGCGGAGGTAAGACTTCGTGGAGGACCGAACCCACCAGGGTTGAAAACCTGGGGGATGACCTGTGGTTAGGGGTGAAAGGCCAATCAAACTCCGTGATAGCTGGTTCTCCCCGAAATGCATTTAGGTGCAGCGTCGTGTGTTTCTTGCCGGAGGTAGAGCACTGGATAGGCGATGGGCCCTACCGGGTTACTGACCTTAGCCAAACTCCGAATGCCGGTAAGTGAGAGCGCGGCAGTGAGACTGTGGGGGATAAGCTCCATGGTCGAGAGGGAAACAGCCCAGAGCATCGACTAAGGCCCCTAAGCGTACGCTAAGTGGGAAAGGATGTGGAGTCGCAGAGACAACCAGGAGGTTGGCTTAGAAGCAGCCACCCTTGAAAGAGTGCGTAATAGCTCACTGGTCAAGTGATTCCGCGCCGACAATGTAGCGGGGCTCAAGCGTACCGCCGAAGTCGTGTCATTCATACACATAGGGTCAACGCCCGTATGGATGGGTAGGGGAGCGTCGTGTGCCGGGTGAAGCAGCCGCGGAAGCGAGTTGTGGACGGTTCACGAGTGAGAATGCAGGCATGAGTAGCGATACACACGTGAGAAACGTGTGCGCCGATTGACTAAGGGTTCCTGGGTCAAGCTGATCTGCCCAGGGTAAGTCGGGACCTAAGGCGAGGCCGACAGGCGTAGTCGATGGACAACCGGTTGATATTCCGGTACCCGCTTTGAAACGCCCAGTACTGAATCAGGCGATGCTAAGTCCGTGAAGCCGGCCCGATCTCTTCGGAGTTGAGGGTAGTGGTGGAGCCGATGAACCAGACTTGTAGTAGGTAAGCGATGGGGTGACGCAGGAAGGTAGTCCAGCCCGGGCGGTGGTTGTCCCGGGGTAAGGGTGTAGCCCGTGTGGTAGGTAAATCCGTCACACATGCA
>NZ_JBIDBC010000074.1:0-1421 GCF_043202835.1 Streptomyces sp. NPDC048142 | reverse complement strand
TGCAGGGTGAGACCTGATGCCGAGCCGATTGTGGTGAAGTGGATGATCCTATGCTGTCGAGAAAAGCCTCTAGCGAGTTTCATGGCGGCCCGTACCCTAAACCGACTCAGGTGGTCAGGTAGAGAATACCGAGGCGTTCGGGTGAACTATGGTTAAGGAACTCGGCAAAATGCCCCCGTAACTTCGGGAGAAGGGGGGCCATCACTGGTGATAGCACTTGCTGCTTGAGCTGGGGGTGGCCGCAGAGACCAGCGAGAAGCGACTGTTTACTAAAAACACAGGTCCGTGCGAAGCCGTAAGGCGATGTATACGGACTGACGCCTGCCCGGTGCTGGAACGTTAAGGGGACCGGTTAGCTGCTCTTCGGGGTGGCGAAGCTGAGAACTTAAGCGCCAGTAAACGGCGGTGGTAACTATAACCATCCTAAGGTAGCGAAATTCCTTGTCGGGTAAGTTCCGACCTGCACGAATGGCGTAACGACTTCTCGACTGTCTCAACCATAGGCCCGGTGAAATTGCACTACGAGTAAAGATGCTCGTTTCGCGCAGCAGGACGGAAAGACCCCGGGACCTTTACTATAGTTTGATATTGGTGTTCGGTTCGGCTTGTGTAGGATAGGTGGGAGACTTTGAAGCGGCCACGCCAGTGGTTGTGGAGTCGTCGTTGAAATACCACTCTGGTCGTGCTGGATGTCTAACCTGGGTCCGTGATCCGGATCAGGGACAGTGTCTGATGGGTAGTTTAACTGGGGCGGTTGCCTCCTAAAGAGTAACGGAGGCGCCCAAAGGTTCCCTCAGCCTGGTTGGCAATCAGGTGTTGAGTGTAAGTGCACAAGGGAGCTTGACTGTGAGACCGACGGGTCGAGCAGGGACGAAAGTCGGGACTAGTGATCCGGCAGTGGCTTGTGGAAGCGCTGTCGCTCAACGGATAAAAGGTACCCCGGGGATAACAGGCTGATCTTCCCCAAGAGTCCATATCGACGGGATGGTTTGGCACCTCGATGTCGGCTCGTCGCATCCTGGGGCTGGAGTCGGTCCCAAGGGTTGGGCTGTTCGCCCATTAAAGCGGTACGCGAGCTGGGTTTAGAACGTCGTGAGACAGTTCGGTCCCTATCCGCTGTGCGCGTAGGAATATTGAGAAGGGCTGTCCCTAGTACGAGAGGACCGGGACGGACGAACCTCTGGTGTGCCAGTTGTCCTGCCAAGGGCATGGCTGGTTGGCTACGTTCGGAAAGGATAACCGCTGAAAGCATCTAAGCGGGAAGCCTGCTTCGAGATGAGTATTCCCACCCTCTTGAGGGGTTAAGGCTCCCAGTAGACGACTGGGTTGATAGGCCAGATGTGGAAGCCCGGTAACGGGTGGAGCTGACTGGTACTAATAGGCCGAGGGCTTGTCCTCAGTTGCTCGCGTCCACTGTGTTG
>NZ_JBIDBC010000073.1:0-5284 GCF_043202835.1 Streptomyces sp. NPDC048142 | reverse complement strand
CAACCTCGCCAAGCGCATAACGGACGAGACCATACCCACCTGGCGAGGAACTTACTAGGAGATAAAGGGCAATCTGACTAGATCAAACGCCCTCTGAGAGCGTCCGCGATGTTGTCGAAGTCCGGCCTCCGGCTCTCTTCCCCGGCGCGGATCCACTGTTCCGCGATCCGACGCTGACCGCTGATTGCCGCCGGATCTGCGAACTGAGCGACGACCTTGTTCGCGGTGCTCCTGCGGCGCGGTCCGGAGTTGATGCCGACGCTTTGCGCCCAGGTCCGAAGTGCTCTACGGGCTTGGCCGTCCGGGACGACGGTGTCGTTCATGCACCAGACGTAGAGGACCACGGGAATCATGGTCCGGTGAGGGACGCGTGCGATTGGTGATCTGAGTTTGGCCGCGTTCAGCTCGTAGCACAGCCGACGCTGCTCCGGTGGATAGATCCGGCGGTCGCTGCCCCGTTGCGTTGTCTTGTGGTAGAGCGGAGGCGCGAGGAGACCCACCTCGACGTAGTCGGTGACCGTCCGCGGACTGAGCTTGATCCCGAGGGAGCGGGCATCCTCCACCAGGTCGTCAGCCGTCCCGGCCGACCACTCGCCCGGCTGGTCTGTCATGGGCTGGAACTTACACCGAGATGGAGGGCGATCGAGGGGACTTCTCGGGCTCCGCTGGCCCAAAGTGAGGAGCAACGAAACGCCCTCGCGCCGCTCCCTCTCGCAAAGTCGGCGGCACGAGGGCCTGGCACCCTTGGAGGGCCCATGTATCCGTACGCGCTGTCCCATCCGTCGCCGCCCGGTACGGGACCACCGCCCGGCATGGCGGAAGGGCATCCTCACGCACATCCTCCGTGTCGCCGGGGGAGCTGCTGTGACCACGGCGGTCACGGTGGGGCTCAACCACCTGATCCGCTGAACCGACGACTCGCTGTGGCGACCCGAAGGTCGCCCAGCAGCCGGCTGCCAGGGTAAGGACGTTCAACGTGTAGACGCCCCAGACCTCAGCGTGGCACTACACAGAGTAACTGTGCGCAGTAGGCGAGCATGGGGCAGAGCGTGGGGAGCTCATGGAAACTCGCGCAGTGAAGTGAGGACGCTGGCGGGCGGAGTTTTCCGAAGCTCCGCGGGTGCGGTGGGAGTGCGGGACGCAGGGAAAGTGGTGCGGCGAACGCCGAACGGTTCCCGATCGAGCAGGATCGAGGAGGACGCAGGCGGATTGAAACGGGTGATTATGTCCGTCTTTCCTGCATCGTCGCAGGTGAGAGGCGTCACGCCTATGGGTTCGAGTCCCACCCGCCCCACCAAGAAAAACGTTTTGACCTGCGCAAACGCCCCGGGATGGGCGGCCTTGCGTGTGGCGATCGCCTCGCATCGGTGTGGTGAAACTGGCGGCCCTGGTCTGCCCCACCGGGCCCCGACCTTCTTGACCTGGGGGTTCAGGCGGAGCGTGGGTGTGAAGCCATGATGATGATCCCACGGCCCCTGCGTGTGACGCGCCGCTTGTCCGGTCGGTAGCTGGGGCCCTGGCGTTCGCCGACCGGCTCACACAGGCGACTGCCCGGGTGCATGGTCCGGTTCCGGTCCCGGTTCTGGGGGGAGGGCCAGGAGGAGCGGAGAGCTCAGCCGGGCGTCCGGGTGCATCCGCAGCAGATGGTGGACCACCCCGGACAACCCCGGGAGCAGCCCCGGTGCGAACGCCTCCTTGGCGAGGCCGCCGACCGGACCGCGCTGTTCGATGCCGGTGAGCAACTCCGCGTCGGCTTCCGTGGCGGACGGCCCCTCGTACCCTTTGAGGCCGCGCAGGCGGTGGAGGATCTCCCAGAGTCCGAGGTCGCCGTGACAGAGGGTGTGGCTCCATCCGAAGCCCTCGCGCAGGCCGGCCGGTCCCGAGCGGAGCGCGGTGTTCAGATGGCGGGGGTCGCCGGTTCGCCCGTGGAGGTCGACGGCGGCCAGGCCGATGCCCGTGCTGCCGTGACACCACGCGGTGGGATGGTCGACGTCTCCTCCGATCCTCGCGTCGGCCCAGGCCCGTTCCCCGGGCGAGTACAGAGACTCCTCGAAGTCATGGGCCAAGGAGCCCAGTTCGTACCACCGGCGCCGATCCGCCGTGCTCCCGGCGGCGGAGAGGGCGAGCCTGGTGAGCGCCCAGCCGGCGCCGGTGGCGCCATGGGCGAAGCCGCCGATGCCCTCCGGGAACATCACCGTGGACCACCGTGCTCCGCGGTCGTCGACGACCGCGGTCCGTTCCAATCGCCGTCCGGCTTCGGCGGCGATGTCCACCCACCGTTCCTGGCCGGTGAGTTCGGTGAGGTCGAGCAGTGGGACGATCACGCCGGCCACGCCGCTGAGCACGTCGAGAGCCCGGTCCTCGGCGATGAGCTCCGGGGTCAGCAGCGCTGCCCGGGCGCGGGCGCGGTCGAGCAGTCCGGGCGTACCGAGGACGCGGTGCAGGGACTCCCAGGTCCACACCTGCGAGGCGAGTCCGGTGAACCCGCCGAGCTGGCGGGTCGGCGTGGTGTCCTCGGTGGCGGCCAGCACCTCCAGGGTGCCGGCCAGCACGGACTCGACACCGGCCACCGGGTCGGCCCGCCCGGCGCGCTGCTCCCTCAGGTACTCCGCGAGAGCGAGGGCGACGCCGCCCTGGCCGGTGTAGAGGTCCGCGCCGAGCGGGCGGACCGCCCAGCCGTAGTCCGTGAGCACCGGACTGATCCAGGTCGCGGTGGTGTCGGTACCACGCACGGCCGCCGCGCAGATCCTCTCCACGGCCGTGGCTGCCAGCGTGCGCCGCCGTCGGTCCAGGTCCTCGGCGCTCGGTGACCGGGTGGGCGTCCGTACCCGGTCGGGGAGCTGCCGTTCGTTCAGATAGGCACCGACCAGCGCGCTGCGTATGGTGTCCCGCTCGCGGGCGAGGTCCGCCTGTCGCCACCCGGTCAGGAAGGCGGCCGACCGTTGTCCGTCCACCCGCTCGCCGAACACGGGGACGTCGCCGATCAGCAGGTCTGCGATCTCCCCGTCGATCACCGCCGGTTCGCGGGGCGCGCCCGGGGCGGCGAGGGCGTTGCGGTGGAGGATGTCCCGGGCCCGTTCCAGGGCGGCGTCGGGGTCATGCAGCGAAGCCGGGTGCCAGAGCATCCGGCCGATATCCGTGTACGTCTGGGTGGGCCGTCGGATCCTGCGGACCTGGCACCCGTCGAACACCCCCAGCAATTTGCCCAGATCACCGTCGGCGTCGAGCTCCGCCAGCGCCCCGGTGAGCCCGTCGAAACCGGTCAGTACCTGGTCCCAGTGGCGGATCAGCACCGGCTCGGGGCTGGGGTGGTTATTGGCCGGCGGCAGGTCCACCACACCGACCTCCATGCGGGCGGTGTCCAGCCCCCCGTCCGCGATGACCGGGACACGGATCTGCGGCTGCTGGCCGGGCAGACCGCCCGCGGCCGAGAGATCCACACCGGCGAGGGCGTAGCCGTCGGTACGGAGCGGCAGGATGCCGGTGCGCAGCACGGTGTTACGGATCGTCCGGGCCGCCTGGTCGACGGCGTCACCGCGCCCGCTCGGCGGAACTTCGACATCGGGCGTGAACAGGGCCTCGGCGTCGACCACGGCGGGCACCGGGCCGTGGGCCACCAGGTTCTCGGCGTGCAGGTCGGTCCCGCCGAGGAGTCGCATCACCGCCAGCCATCCGCCCAGGGCACGGTAGAAGCGGGCGAGTTCCGCCTCGTCCCGGCAGTAGCGGTGGCCGAGGTGCTCGGCCCAGCCGTAGCCGTCCCGGACCACCACCCTCGGCACGCCCAGGTCCTCGGCGCCGGGGACGGCGGCGACGAAGGAGCGCAGCGCGGCGTCCACCTCCACCGGCCGCGGCTTGTACATGACGCTGCCCGCCTCGAAGAGGACCCGGGCCACCGCCCGCCCTCCGTGGTGTGTGTCCCCGCGGGCGAGCTCCAGCGCGCGCAGCGGTCCCGGATCGTCGCCGAGCAGGCCGGCGATGGCCTCCCGGTCCGCGGCGAGTCGTGTGCCCAGTTCCAGCGCGCCCTCGATCAGGAGGCGCCCGCAGGCGAAGGCCCGTTCGCGCAGCGCCGGGTACCGCCGGTGCAGGGTCTCGGCGAATTCGGGGGCGGAGGCGTGCCGGAGGAAGGCGTTCCAGCGGGCGGCCGAGTCCGCGCCGGGCAGTTCGCCGGCCAGGCCGGCGGCCCGCAGCTCCAGCAGGAGCGCCCGGTTGAGCCGGAGCTGGAGGGTACGGCCGAGGGCCTCGCGCGTCGCCTCGCGGAGTACCGCCCGCTCGTCGGCGGCCAGCCCGGCGATCTCCGGGATCCGGTCGTCCAGCTCCGCGAACAGCGGGCCCGCGAAGGTGTCCACCGGTCCCGCGAACCATCCCTCGGGCGGCGATCCGTCGGCCGAGCGGGCCGCTGCCACCGGTTCCACCATGCTGAGTCCTCTCCTGACGGCTGGTACACGTGATCTGGCCTGAGGTGGTGGCGCGGGCCGGGGAGCCCGTGAGGGCTCCCCGGGGTGTTGCGAGCGGTGCCGTACGGTGGTTCGTCAGCAGCAGTAGCTGTGCCACGAACCGGTGCAGCTGCTGCACCCGGTGAACATCGCCTCGGTGGCGTCGGTCAGCGCGGCCTCTCCGGCCGCCCCGCCCACGTAGAGCGGGCCGGCCGGGTTGTCGGCGCCGAAGGCCGTTTCGGCGCCCTGGAGCCAGGCGGCGACGATCTCGTCGGTACGGGTGGCGGACATGACGGGCATGCGGTTCCTCCTACGAATCGCCGGGAATGCACGGAGCTACAGAATCCACCGGATGGTGTCCGTCCGGGTCTGCCAGAACCGGCCAATCATCAAACGGGCGTTCAGGCGCGCCCGGTCCGGTCCGGAAACCGCCACCGCGCCGTCGGTCCGGTGGTCGCCGATCGGTGCGCCGGGACGCGAGGCGAGGTGGCGGGCGGTGCCCGCCCCGCGCGGCCCGGTCCGGCGTACCCGCCTGGACGGAGACGCGGCGGACGGTGACCGTGCCCGTCAAGTGGTGCGGTCCATACACATTTGGCCATTCACCGTCCTCCGTGCGGACGCTTCGCGCCGCTCCGCGAGACCGCGCCGGGGCGTTTGCCATGGGCCGACGGCCGCCCAGAAGTGGTCCGTGATCTCGTCCAGGTACCCCAGCTGCCGCGGCGGCCATCTTGGCGTGGTAACCGCGCCCTCCACGGTCCTGAGCTTGCTCCGCTTTGACGGACACCATTGGTGTGGTGGTCAGGCCGCGAGCGCGGTCTCGTACTCGGCGGGACTGCGGTAGCCGAGGCTGC
>NZ_JBIDBC010000072.1:0-6076 GCF_043202835.1 Streptomyces sp. NPDC048142 | reverse complement strand
GCTTCAGGCGAGCCCACTGCGTATCCGTCAGATCTCCACGTGCCACAACACAAGATCATCCCACCTCAAGATCCACTTCCGATACACGCCCTAGCCTCGCGCTTTCGCGAGTGGGGTTGTCCGGGTCTTGATCAAATAAGCGGAGAGTGCTGCTGACCTGCAACGATGGGACTTGTCGAGGGTCCTGTCAGCTGCGAGGAAAGAAGCACTCTCCAGGTGAAGAAGCGTAGCGGGTTGTATCCGCGTGTCCGTGTCGAGGGCGGCGGCCGTGGGGTGGTCTCGCAGGCCGGGTCGGTGCTGCTGGTCGAGACGGTCCGCAAGTCCGGGCTGGACACCGCGATATCGGCGGCGCTGACGCCGTGGCGCAAGCCGCGGGCGGTGCACGATCCGGGCAAGATCCTGCTGGATGTGGCCCTGGCCGTCGCGCTCGGCGGGGACTGCCTGGCCGACGTTGGCATGCTGCGGGCCGAGCCGGGCGTGTTCGGCCCGGTGGCCTCCGATCCGACCGTCTCCCGTCTTATTGACTCTCTCGCCGCGTCCGGCCCCAAGGCCCTCGCGGCGATCCGGGCCGCGCGCTCGGAAGTACGCGGGCGTATCTGGGACTTGGCGGGTGCGAGCAGTCCGGCCGCCGACGGCCAGGTGATCGTAGACATCGACGGAGTGCTCGTCCTTGCCCACTCCGACAAGCAGGACGCCACCGCGACCTGGAAGAAAACCTATGGGCACCATCCCCTCGTCGCGTTCGTCGATCACGGCCAGATGGGGTCCGGAGAGCCGGTGGCCGCCCTGCTGCGGCCCGGCAACGCGGGCTCCAACACCGCCGCCGACCACATCGAGACCGCCCAACTCGCCCTGGCCCAACTGCCGAAACACCTGCGGCGGGGCCGGCAGACACTGATCCGCACCGATTCCGGCGGCGGCACTCACGCCTTCCTCGACTGGCTCTCCCGCCGGGGCCGGTGGCTGTCGTATTCCGTCGGAATGACCATCACCGACACCCTCCACCAGGCCGTGCTGAAGATCCCGAAGAAGGCGTGGACGCCGGCCTACGACGCCGGCGGCACCGAGCGGCCCGGCGCCTGGGTCGCGGAGATCACCGACATGCCCGACCTGAGCACCTGGCCCAAGGGCATGCGCCTGATCGTCAGGAAGGAACGCCCGCACCCCGGCGCCCAGTTGCGCTTCACCGACCTCGACGGGCTGCGGCTGACCTGCTTCGCGACCAACACCAAGGGCGGCCAGCTCGCCGACCTCGAACTGCGCCACCGCAGACGGGCCCGCTGTGAGGACCGCATCCGAAACGCCCGTGACACCGGACTGCGCAACCTGCCCCTGCACGAGACCGCCCAGAACCGGATCTGGCTGGAGATCGTCTCCCTCGCGCTCGACCTGCTCGCCTGGATGCCGATGCTCGCCCTGACCGTAGACACCCGCCGCTGGGAACCCAAGAAGCTCCGCATGCGCCTGTTCTCCGCCGCCGCCCAGCTCGTGAACACCGGACGCCGCCGCTGGCTCCGCTTCACCGCCCGATGGCCCTGGACCGACGTCATCACCCACGCGATCGACAGGCTCCACACCCTCCCGAACCCCGGCTGACCAGCGACTCCGACCGTCCCGACAACCCGCACCACCCCCACCGGCGAAGTGGAACCCGGCGCCCACCCGACGCGAGAGCCGGGCCCTCAGCCTGCCCCAACCCCGAAAAGACCCCACCCCACAGACACAACGTCCCCGTCAGCAAGCTGACGGGGACTCATGAACGATCGAGGCTAGGTCCTGTCTGGAATTCGGATCACGATTCGGTGGATCGCCTGCGCACCGCGGCCCGGTCTTGATAGATCGTCGGTCATGGCGCGAGGCGATCTCACCGACGAGCAATGGGCCCTGATCGAGCCCCATCTCCCGATCGCCGCGGTCGGGCCCATCCCTGACCTGCGGAAACACTTCAATGCGGTGATGTGGCGGTTCCGCACCGGCAGCCCCTGGCGCGACCTGCCGAGCGAGTTCGGGCCCTGGCAGAGCACCTACGACCGCTTCCGCATCTGGGTGGGGCAGGGCACTTTCCAGCAGCTGATGGAGGCGGTGATCGCCGAGGCAGCCGCTCGCGGGGAGACCGACATGGGCCTGGTCAGCGTGGACTCCGCGACGTCCCGGGCCCACCACCACGCCGCCGGGATGATCCTCGAAGCGGAGCAGTTGGCAGCCCTGGAAGCGGCCGTCGAGTCCGAAAAGGGGGCTCATCGAAGGAACAAGAGCCGCGAGAGGGGCAATCCGACAATGGCGAGCGAGCCGAACGGCGCCGGATCCGCCGACGGCACCGCGCCCGCTTGAAGGCCGCTGAGCTGGGGCGTTCCCGGGGCGGGTTGACCAGCAAGATCCACCTGGCGGCCGACCGGCGCTGCCGCCCGCTGGCGTTCGTCCTCACGCCCGGACAGGCCGGCGACAGCCCGCAGTTCGTCCCGGTCCTGGAGCGGATCAAGGTACGCGGGCCGGTCGGACGTCCGAAGACCCGGCCGGACGCGGTGGCCGCCGACAAGGCGTACTCCTCCCGCCGCAACCGCCGCTACCTGCGGAAACGGGGGATCCGGGGGGTGATCCCGGAGAAGGTGGACCAGGCCGCCAACCGCAAGAAGCGCGGCTCGCGCGGCGGCCGCCCCGTCAGCCACGACGTGGACTTGTACACCGAACGCAACACCGTGGAGCGGTGCATCAACCGCCTGCGGAACTGGCGCGGCATAGCGACCCGCTTCGACAAGACCCCGCAGAGCTACGAGGCCGGACTCCACCTGTGCGGTGCGATGCTCTGGCTCCGCAGCATCGCACCACATTCATGATCAAACTCCAGACAGGACCTAGGTCGTCTTGGCCAACTGGGCGACCGCCAACTTGGCCGACCTAAAGAATCTTGTGGGGGTGTTGAGGACCGCGTCCAACAGCAGTGGAGCGGGGCGCGGAGAGCCCCGAGCGCGAGTACGGGACCTGCGCGGCGTAATCTGGATAGCGCACTCAAATCGGTTGGTGCCTGCCTCGCGCGTTGAGGAGGTGTGCTGATGACTGGTACCCCGACTCCGCAGCCCCCGCAGTGGGGACCCCGCCCTGACGGCCCTCCACCTCCCGCCCGTGAGGCGAAAGAGAGGAAGCCTCACAGGATCTTCCTTTGGTTCTTCCTTGCGGTACAGGTGTTGTTCTTGATCTGGATCATTGCGGGTGTCAGCGCTACCAGCGGCGATCCCTCCTGTGAGGGACTGACGGGCGATGCGCTCGAACTGTGCCGGGATGCCGGAGACGTCGGAACGGCGATCGGTGTCGGCCTGATCATCGTCCTGTGGGCGGCCATAGACGTCATCCTCGGGATCACCTACGGCATCTATCGGCTCAGTCGGGGGCGGAAGTCGTGAGTCCAGGATATTTCGGCTGCTCCGCTCACGGCTGACCCTGCGTCTCCGCAGGTCAAGCACAGCGCTCACCCATCCATACTGCGCGACTACCTCGACTAGATCGCGGAAGATTCACCGGCCTGAGCCGGCCAAGGGTGTGGGTCGTGCGGTCCCCCATCGTTTACTCAGATGTGCTCCAGACCCGCGCACATGTCACAGACCCGCTGAGAGCCCCCCTGAGCCCCTTCCGGGCCACTGTAGTACTTCAGGGCCAAGCGCAGCCCGCACACCCCACAGGGCAGCCCCTCATCACCGTCGTAGCGGCGGATTCGCGTACTCATACGCCACCACCCGCTAAGCCGCGTCTCTCAGCCCGCTTGGCCGCCTTGCGCAGCCTGTTGTCCGCACGTCGGCACACCTGGCAGTACCCGTGGTTCAGCCACTCCGACGCCGTGTACAGGCTCTGCGGCTTGTACCTGCGGCAGAGCCCGCACCGCTTGATGCGGCCCCACCGTTCCGGCGCAGCCTGGTACCCCACGGGGAGCCCGTTCGCGTCGAACGCGATGCCCTCCGGCGAAGTGCCCGCCACAGAGCCATAGAAATAACTCTTCTTGCTCACAGAAAAACCATCCTTAAACAAAAGCAAAAAGGGGCATCCTCCGAAAGGCCCGGTGACTACAGAAACCAGGCCGAGAGAATGCCCCACTTGAAAGGAAAGCTCTCGAACTTCCCTTTATGTATAAGCCCTTTAGAGCTAATCAACTACACATGATCATTATAGCAGAATATGCCGGAATATGGCTTTTATGAATTTTCTTGTAATTGGGTGTCACCGCCCACGATCACACAGGAGTCCCATTCCGAAATCACCTCAAAAATCCAAGGGGTGTCGGGCCATACCTGATTCCCACAGATAAAGATCCTTCGCAGAAAATCTTTTGCGTTTTTCTGAATCCGAAAAATCTTCAGAAACAAACAAATAAATGAAATATCTTTCACAAACAAAACCATTTCCAACATCGATCGATTCATCCATCAATCACCAACACAACCATGACCATCCACCATCTACTCCCTTCCTCTTAGCCCCTTCCGCCACCCACACCCCACCCGACCCTTCCCGACCCCACTCTCTCAACCTCTTTGATCATTCAAGCGTCTGCGAATGTGACCAGCAGTTGGAGCACTACTGCCACAACAGCGCTCTGACCTCGACTTTCAAGGGGTTTCAATCTGACGGGGTCACGTATAGGTCACATCGATTCGCTGACAACACATCACATTACTCGAAGTCAGAAACCTCGAAGATCCTTTGATTCACAGTCAGAACAGACCAAGATCCCCCGTAATCGAAGGTCAAATACCGCGAGTGCTGCGGATATCGCAGATTCAGTATCAAATATGCCCTGATCTCGTGGGGATATGTGCTTAATAATCATGGAATCGAAGGTGATCGGACAAGACATCTGAGCATATCCCATCTATCGAATTCATACTCCAAAGACACTGCTCATACCCCTGACCTGCATTCTTGCGCTTTCCGGGGCCTTGATTATTCTCTGTTACATTTCTTTCGTGCCTATGTATTCTCTTGCCTTGTTTCGGGGGTCATTCCAGAGTCGCCGTGACTACCACTATTTCGTTACCCGAAACGTTACCCGTTACCCGTTACCATTCGGTCGGGTAACGTGAATGGTAACGCGGGTAACGTGCCAAAATCGCAGGTCAGGGCACTTTGGCGAGTCCGACGTTACTCGTTACCCCCGTTACCCCCCTCTTTAGAGGGGGTATCGGGTAACGACGGGCGAGTGCCGCGTCCGGTAACGGGTAGTCCGGTGACCGGGAACCGGACGGAACCGGATCGGACATGAGCCGGAAGAAGTGTACGAAAGGTGGCTGCCATGTCCGCCATGGCGGGGAAGGTGAGGGCATGGATACTTCAGGATCTTTAATGACACCGGGGCAGGCTGCCGAATACATGGGGGTCGCTGTTTCTACTCTGGCGAACTGGCGGTGCCGGGGTGAGGGGCCGCCCTTTGTGAAGGCGGGGAAGAGAGCGGTCCGGTACCGGGTCGCAGACCTGGACAGGTGGCTGTCGGAGGGGGCGCTGAGGGCCTAGGAGGCCGTCCGGTACACGTACACTCGTTGAACAGGAAGAACGCGCGCCAGAGAGCCCGCTCGGGGCCCCGGTGAAACACGGGGGAGCAAGAGGCGCTGCTACACCAGCGACGCGCGAGAAAGACAAGATCAATGGGCACATCAGGTACGGCATCGGTCTACGACCGGTGGCATCCGTCACGGCCGTCAGAAGCGTTCAAGGCGGCGCACGAACCCTGCCAGCACTCCACCAAGACCAAGCCTCTGTATCCGGCCGCTATTCACGGCACGGGGAAGCAGTGGCAGGTGCGGTACCGGGACGCGGACGGGAAGCAGCGCAAGGAGCACTTCCACAAGAAGACGGACGCGAACAACCGGGCGTCTGCGATACAGGCCGACTTGCAGCGGGGTCAGTACATCGACCCGCAGGCGGGGAAAGAGACCCTGGCGTCGGTGGGGCAACGTTGGCTCGAATCGGCGTTGCACAAGGATTCCACGGCGGAGAGCGCTAGGGCCTGTATCCAGTTGTGATCAATGGATGGTCCGCGCGAGGTCCTTGATCCAGATCATGGAGGCGCGGAGATGGAGTCCGGCGAGGTAGC
>NZ_JBIDBC010000071.1:0-7340 GCF_043202835.1 Streptomyces sp. NPDC048142 | reverse complement strand
CGGCGAGGCTTCTTCTTCCCCATGCTCTCCATGATGGACATCCTCCCGGGGCTGAACCCCTGACCTCGAATGTCCGTCAAAGCGGATCAAGCTCAGTCGAACTGGTCGTAGCCGTAGCGAGTTGTGCGGTCGAGCGGGTCGGACGTCGTCGCGATCCGACCTGCTGTGTCGTAAGTGGTCCGGCTGGTTGCATCGGTGATGACGGTGCCGCCGGGAGGGGTGTACGACGGCAGGATGACTGCGGTGGCTCGGCCGAGTTTGTCGAACTGCGTGCGTGTGATCGCGCCCAGCGCGTCTCTCGTTTCGGTGGGTTCGCCGAAGGCGTTGTAGCCGGTGACGGTCTGCGGCCTCAACGTGGCCGGCAGGACGTTCTTGGCCTCGACCCGGACGGGCGGACTGGTCGATTTCACGAGCCTGCCGAGAACGTCGTACTGATAGGACGTCGTGTAGTCCGGCTTGGGAGCGCCTCCCGCGTTACCTCGGGGACTGACTTCCGTCTGGAGCAGGCCGCGTTGGTCAAAGGACCGTGTGGTGATGTGCGTGGAGGTTCCGTCGCTGAGTGTGTCCCTCTCCGGGTTTCCGCTCGCGTCGAATTCCGTGGTGATGGTCAGCTTCTTGCCGCTGGAGTCGATCGTCGATGCCTGCTCATTGACACGGTCGTCCTTGTCGTACCCGTACGTGGTGACGCGGTTGAGCCCGGACGGGTCCAGGGTCTCGCGTGTCGTCCGGCTGCTGGCATCGACCTGCCATTCGATGGTGGTCTTGCCTCCGCCAGTGGTCTGCCGGGTGAGGTTGCCCGCACCGTCGTAGGTGTTGGACACCTGGACGATGTCACGATGCGTTCCATCGGACTGTGAGACTGCCTTGGCGGTCTCGGTGGCGGGCAGCCCGTCATCGAAGTAGGTGTAGGCGGTGGTGGATCCCATCGCGTCAGTAGCGGTGGCAAGTTGTCCGGCCGGGTCATAGGCGTAGGAGGCCACCACCAGGTCGCGGACTCCGCCGTCGGGGTGACCGGCCCAGTCCTGGAGCACGGTCCGCGCATGCTGGCCGCGCGGTGTGTAGGAGTGGCGGTAGGTGCGTCCTGCCGGGTCTGTCTCAGCTACCACACGGCCGAAGGCATCGTGGACGAAGGACGTCGTACGGGTCTCGGCATCGGTCACCGAGTCGTTGAGGCCGCGGGCGTTGTAGTGGTATGTGGTGCTGCGGACAGTGTCGCCGCCTGTCGTGTCCTCGGTCTTCTCGATCAGGAGATTGCCGTCCGCGTCAAAGGTGCTGCTGACCATGGCGGTGTGAGTCCGGCCGGTGATCTCGTTCTTCACACCCGGGCCGGTCTCCGTCACGATCCGAGACTGTCGATCGTAGGTGAACGAGGTGGTGACCCCCGAGGGAAAGACGTCGGAAATCTGGGTTTCGCTGGTCTTTCGGCCCAGACCGTCGTAGGTGTACTTGACGACGAGGCCGGACGGGGCCTTGGACTCGGCCAGATCACCATTGGCGAAGTAGGAGTGAACGGTCACCGCGCCGGCCGGTGTGGTCTCGGATGCCACCAGGCCGGCCGGGACGGTTCCGCCGCCCACAGCTGGCTCGGTGCCGGCCGTGTAGGCGAGCTTCGTCGTGCGGCCGTCCGGCAGGGTGGTGGTGTCGGGGAGTCCCTGAGGCGTGTAGGTCTGAGCGGTCAGATAGCGCGAATCCCGGGGGCCGGCGGAGCGGGCGTCCCTCACTTCTACCGGTAGGTCATTGCGGGCGTCCAGCTCATCGGTCCTGTTCTCGTAGTACTCGGTGAACGACGTCCAGCATGAATTCGTGTCTCTGCATGTCGTCGTGGTGACCGTGTTGCCGCGCTCGTCCTGACCTGTGATGGTGGCATGGCCGTTCGGATCGGTCATGGTGTGGAGGAAGCCTCCAGTGTCGTACCGATATGTGGTCGTTCCACCGTCAGCATCGGTTACAGCGGTCGGACGCATCCCTCTCAAAGCGTCATAGGAGGTGTTTACGGCCTTTCCTGCGGGGTCGGTGACGCTGACGGTGGAAACGAGCGCCGACAGGGCGGAGCGCTGACGAGTTTCATAGTGGTCCGCCACTTGATCAGCCGTCAGTGCATGTGTGTAGAGGGCTGCTTCGTCGATCTGGCCGGTGAAGTGGTAGGTGCCACTGGGCACGCCCATCCAACCGGAACTGGCGTAGCCCGCTCCGAGGTGTGCGTAGGCCAATCCCTGTTCGGAAATGGTGCCCGGCAACGTTCCGATCAGCTCACCGTCCAGGTAGAGGGATTGTGTGGTGCGGGCACCGGTGAGAACCGCATGGTGCCATTTGCCGTCGGTGACGGTTCGGGAAGAGGTGATGGGGTTGGCTCCAGGATTTCCTGTCAGGTACCACTGCCCCCGTAGCTTTCCGGAGGCGTCGACGTTGAGGGCCGGCCTCCATGAAGTGGGTTTGTCGCCGAGTTTGGTGTTCTGGAAGCCGAGCAGGACACCGGACTTGGTTGTTCTGAACCAGAGTTCTGCAGAGAGGTCGGTGGTACCGGCTATGACTCTGCCGGGGATCGAGACAGCACCGTTGCCGGAGAGCTGTACAGCCTGTCCGTCTCCTGTGCCGAAGATGCCGGTTGTCCCGGAGGTGGCGCTCATATAGGTGCCGTTGCCATCCGATGCGGCAGCGCTGCTGACAGCGTTGGATGCTCCGCTGTCCTCGTCCAGTGGCCAGTAGGCCGCAGGTGAGTCGCCCACGACCTCCCCACGGTAGTGCGCGCTGTCGCCCGAGATAAGTGCGGTGCGTGCGGCGAAGTGCTTCTTCACGGTATCGACCGACATGGTGTGCTCGTACAGTGCCACCTCGTCTATCTGGCCGGTGAAGTGGTAGGTGCCACTGGGCACGCCCATCCAGCCGGAACTGGCGTATCCGGCGCCCAAGTAGGCGTAGGGACGCCCTTGGTCGGAGAGCGTTCCCGTCATTGAACCGACGAGGGCCCCGTCCAGATAGAGGAACTGCTTGTTCCCTGCACCGGTGAGTACGGCGTGGTGCCACTGGTTGTCGGTCACCGACTGGGTGGAGGTGATCGGATCGGCGCCGGGGTTTCCGGACAGGTACCACTCGCCTCGGAGCTTGCCGTTCCCATCGATATTCAGCACCGGCCGCCAGGAAGTGGGGACCTTGCCGAGCTCGGCATTCTGCAGTCCAAGGAGGACACCCCGCTTGGCGGTCTTGAACCACATTTCCACGGTGGGTGTGGTCGGGCTGGTGGGCAAGTCGTTGGGGAGCTGGACGAAGGAATCGGAGCTTCCGTCCAGGGAGATGGCGGTGTCATCGGCCTCGGCGAAGATCCCGGGATCGCCGAGGCGGGCTCGGTCTCCGTAGGAGGCTTCTGAGGCATCCCCGGCGGTACTGGCCGCCTTCGATCCTGAGCGCTCTCCGAGCCGCCAGTAGCCCTCGGGGGCATCCGCTTTGACCTCGTCGGCATACGCGGCCGATCCTGCGGAGTAGGTGGGCGCCGAAACCTTCCAGGTGCCACCGTTGTTGTCGGTGTGTTCGATGAGGCGGCCGCTGGCGTTGTCGTAGCTCGCCTTGGCGTGGGTTCTGCCGGATGGCAGCGTCACCTTGGTGATGCGCCCGCTGGTCGCGCGAGCCGCGTAGTGATCCTTGACCGTGGCGGCGTCCAGGGGGCGGCTGTAGACGGCGGCTTCGTCCAGGCTGCCGTTGAGGTGATGGGTGGCAGCTGCTGTGCCCATCCAACCCTCGTTGCCCCAGCCCGCCCCGAGAAAGGCTCGCTGGTCCTCGCGCATGCTGACCGTACCGGTCAAAGTGCCGATTCTGGAACCATCCAGGTAAAGGGTCTGCTTGGTGCCCTCACTGGTGAGAACAGCATGGTGCCATGCATTATCAGTGACGATCGTGGACGACGTGATAGGTCGGGTTCCAGCATGTTCGAGTGTGTAGAACTGGCCACGCAACTTACCCGCGCTGTCCACACTGAGAAAGGGGCTGTACCGGCGGGGCTTTTCCCCGATCTCAGCATCCTGAAGGGCGCCGAGTACGCCGGTCTTCGTGGTTTTGAACCAGAGCTCGACGGAGAGAACGTCGCTGGACTCGAGCGCACCGACAGGCAACTCGACCACAGAATCCGTGCCGTCGAAGGAGCCGGCCGTGTCTGCCGTACCGAACAACGCGGGTCCGGCGCCCAGCGTGACATCCCGGTAAAGCGCGTCATGCAGACCTGAACGGGAGGGCGACTGGCTGTATGCCGTTGAGCCTTCTCGTTCCCCAAGAGGCCAGTACGAGACAGGGCTCGCGTCCAGAACCATGCTGCGGTACAGCGAGCCGTCTTCGTAGTCGTAAACGGTGCACTCAGTGGAAGTGGCGGGTGGGCACACCTTCGTCAGGCGGTCGCCGGAATAGCTGTACGTCCAGGTCAGCCCAGGTGCCCCGGGGTCTACTGCATGGGTGGACACCGAGCTGATGTGTCCGTTGCTCCAGGTGAAGTTAAGTGTGCGGCCGGAGAGTTCGTCGGTGACCGCGGTGAGATTCTGCGTGCCTGTGCCCGCGTAGGTCAGGCTCTGTGTGCGGCCTGCTCCGTCGGTGATCGAGGAGAGCAACCCTGTGGTGTCGAACCGATAGGCCGTGCCGGACCGCTGCCGGAGCGTCCAGCCCGAAGTATCGGCCTTGAGGTCCATGGTGGTACCGGTCGGGCCCGCCAGGCTTCCGTTCGGGTTGCGGCCGAAACGCACCTGCGAGCCGTCCGCCATGGTGATGAGAACGGTGCTGCTCATGGGCTCCTGGACCAATCGTGCGTCCCATCGTGTCGCCCAGCCTGCTCCGAAGGCGTTGGTCCTGCGAGGGTCGAGAGAGTTGTAAGTCCGGGTAACGGACAGCTCCGGCCCCACGGTGGGGATGGCGGCGTCCGTGGAGGCCGTCACGTAGTTCCCGGACCGCGATCCGACTTCACCCGTACCATCGGCTCCACCGAGGTGGCTTGTGACTGTCGGCTGTGGCACTGCGGTGTTGAGAAATGCGGGGCGCGGCTGAGCGGACGTCGCACTGCCGTCGTAGACATAGGCGTACCACGCGTAGTTCTTCCCCCACACGAGCCAGTCCGCTGGGACGGTCCATTGCTGTCTGTCGCTCCGAGGGCCCTTGCGGCAGCTCTTACGCGTGTTATCGCCCTTGACTTCGCAGATTTCGAACGTATAGCTCAGTACAGCCTTCGGATACCGGTCCATGTCTCTCCCGTTGGCCCAGAGCACTGGAGTCAGGGAGTCCACTTGTGTGCCGCTCGGGGGAGACTCAGCAGTGAGAACGGGCGGTATGTTCACCGCCGAGAGCTGAACGGAAGCTCCTGGAACACCGGCCGATGTGAACCGGCTGACCCCGAAGTCCGTCATGGTCCATTCGACGGTGTACGAGGCGGGAGCCAGCGGGGCGATCTTGGCGTCCACCGTGACGCTCGCCCCTGGTGCGACCGCGCTCGGCATCTCCGTGTATGCGATCTTCGCGCTGTCGGTGATCTCGGTGCCCGCGGCGTTGTACAGGTTGTAGCGCAGCTTGTATTTGCCGCCCTTGGGCCAGGTCGCCTGCCCCCGGTTGGTGAGCGTGATCTTCATCGAGCCCTGGGTGCTGGCGGTGACGGGAGCGGTGAATTCTCCGAGTCCGTAGGTCGCCCCGTACGGCGTCCAGGTGACGTCCAAGCTCGGCTTTCCGTTGGGGTAGTCGTCCGATCCGAACTGCTTCCAGCCCTTGGAGTCGGACGTCGACGCCTTCACCGCCAGTCCGTAGTTCTTCTTCCGGCCGTGCGTCCAGTCGTCCACCAGCTTGCGTCCGGCCGAACCCAGCTTGATCGACTCCCACTTGGCGCCGCCGCAGGGGTAGGCGGTCTGGCCCTCGGGCCGCCAGCCGTGCGCGAAGCTCTTGGAGGCGAGAGCCGAACCCGTCGACGGCCCGGGGTACTTGGCCGTGGTCGACTCGGCCCAGTTCGAGGTGATGGGGTGGACCGTCACCGGACGGGCGGTACAGGAGTAGGACCACGTGTTGTAGAGGGCCAGACCGGCATCGACCACCCAGGCGTTCTTGAGCGTGGACTCCAGGCCGGAGAACCGCAGGAACGCGGCCGCCTTGTGCCCGCCACCGTCGTAGGTGCCGGTCTTGAGGACCGTGGCACTCGAGAAGTTCTGGTTGTACGGGGACTGGACGTACGTACCGGAGGTCGCCGCGACGGACTTCACCGAGGGATCCACCCGAACCGGAAACACCCGGTCGGGCGCCTGGAGCCACTCCTCGTCCAGATCGACCACCAGGACCTGCCCTCCGGCCTCCTCCACGAGGCTGAACCGCACCCCTGATGAGATCTCTCCCTGGCCCGAGTTGTCCTCGCGCCGGGAGTCCTCCATCCAGCCCGCGGGCATCCACGCCTGTTCGACGCCCTCGACGTCGGTGAACGACACCCCGCCGTGCTCCGCGATGCTCGCGGTGAGCCCCTGCACGTGAAGCGGGAACCGCCACCGCGACGGCGCGTCCTTGCTCCGCAGGATCATCGTCTCCTTGAGTGACCCGCTTCCCGCGACGAACTCCAGGTCAGCGGCCTCGTGCACCTCGGGGTACGTGATGACGCTGCCGGACACCTGCCCGCCGGACGGCTGGGCGTCCTCGACGCCGTAGCCCACCGACAGCTGGTCACCCAGCTCCATCCGCACCACGGGCCCGGCCGCCACGTCCGGGGCGAAAGTCAGCGGCGCCTCGGTGGACCTGGTCCGCCAGCCGGCGTCCTCGTCACTCCCGCTCATGGTGCGTGGACCGGTGTCGCCGGCCGGCACGAGGGAGGAGTCGGTCTTCTGCCATGTTCCGCCCTCGGAACGGAAGTTGACCGGCTCGTTGTAGAAGCGGGTGGTGTAGGTCCCGTCGTCGTTGAGGAAGGTGGACTCCCGCTCCTTGCGCGCGCTCTCCACCTCGACACTGCGTTGCGCATCGAATCCTGGAGTGGTAGTGGACCGAGGGCTGTCGACCTGCTCAGCCCGCCCCGGTGCCGGGAGTTCCGTCTGTGGATTCAGCCGCTCTACGGACGAGGCGCTTTCGGCCGGCAGCTCTCCAGGCAATGCCATCGCGCCGTCGCGGCCTCCGGTGGCGGTTGCGTCGGTGGCACTGCTGGGTGCTCGATGACCCATGCCCGCAGCGGATCCCCATCCCTGAACCGGCCAGTCTCCGGGCCCGGCTTGGGTGGTTCCTGCCAGGTCGAAGGCCCTCGCAGCCTGCTCCGTGCCGGGGTCTTGTCCCCGAGGGGTGGACACCTGTTCGTATCGTTATGCGGCGAGTGTCAGGGTAGCTGACTGCTGTTCGTAGGCGATCGGTGCTTGCTG
>NZ_JBIDBC010000070.1:0-7491 GCF_043202835.1 Streptomyces sp. NPDC048142 | reverse complement strand
CTTGATCGACCCCAGCGACCTCGCCAACTACGTCATGCACGCGACAGCCGCAGACCGCGAACGCGAATCAACCCACTAATTCGTCGACGGCCCCCTGGAACAACTGCCGGGTGACCTCGCGCATCCGCAGCCCCAGCAGGTCCTCCAACTGCGCGTGCGTCATCACCGCCGCCTCGGGGACCGCCAACTCCGCGCACACCGCGGCGAACAGACCCGCCGAGGCGGCGAAGGCGTCCTCACACGCGAGCGCACCCTGGGCCGGCCCCACCACGCTCACCACCCCTCTTTCCTGCCGTCGACCTTGAACAGCCCGGGCGACGGCTCGGCCAGGATCCCGCGCTCCACCAGCCTCTTCAGCTTCGAGCGCATCCCTTCCACATGCTGCGGCTCGGTCCCCAGCCCCAGATGCCCGCAGACCTCTTTGCACCGCATCGCCACCCCCGAGGCCGCGAACAACCCGATGACCGCCTGGTATTCCGGCGACATCACCGTCACATCCAGCTCGGCCTCGGCCTTCACCAGCGCCGCGGCGATCCCACCGGAGCCCCCGCCCGCGGCATCCGTGCCCGGCACCGGCGAAGACGGCGCGGCCAGGACCTCCTCCACCGTCTCCCGCGTGACCTGCAACCGCGCCAGCCGCTCCTCGACCCGCGACAACTCCTCGGAGACCAGCGATCTGCTCACGCAGCCGCTCGGCCTGACCCAGCACCTCAGCTTGCCTGGCCTCCAACGCCTCCAACGCCTCCATCAACGACGGCACACCCACCCTCGCTCAGCACCCGCACCCCTCATGGCGGGCTCGACCCCGGCGACGGTAGAAGTCAACACGACCGGCCACATCCCGAACCCTCGCGAATCACCCCAACGAGGCACCCCGAGAAGATCTACACCCGTCGCCTGGTGGCTCTCCCGGGCCGGGCTCCCTGACCTTCATCACGCAGGGCGCCACCTGGCTCGCTGTGGTACCAGTCGAAGAGCTGGGGGCGGACCAGCGGCTGGTGCGGGAGCTGCGCGCGAGGGGTCACCCGGCCCCCCGGCCAGGCAGGTCAGCGTCGAGTGCCGGTCCCTCGGCAGCGGCAGTCCAGCGAGGTACTCGCGAAACCCCCGGCGCTGTGCCAACGTGAAAACAGGTCATCGCAGCGGGCGGCACAGGCTTCCAACGGCCCTGGCGCGGGAGAACGGCGGGGGCATCCAGGAGGGTGTGGTGGCAGCGGTCCCAGACGTGCGGGGTGCCGACATGGTGGACCACGCCATGCCCGAAGAGCCTGTAGAGAAGCGGAGTCGCTGCCGTGCGCCGGGTGGGATCGGACGGCGGCCCCCCGCCGGGCGCGGGACGGGCGGGGCCACGGTAACCGCCTCCACCCGGCCGACGGACACGGCACACGCTGGTCATCACAGCCCCTGGGACAGCAAGCGGAGTTCCCACCAACTGGCCTACTACCGACCCGAACGGCCGTCAACAAACCACCGCTAGGCGGGTAGATCGTGCGGCAGCAAGCGCCACTGGCAGCCCGTCCGGTGCCCCAGGAGTAGAGAGGGAACGGCACGGTACAGCAGCAGCCTTCCGAGTCAGGAAGTCACCTGACTCGGAAGGCCGTAACCCTGCTGAGCGCACGGCTCGGCCGAGTGATTCAGCCGAGCGAGGAGATTAGCTCGACCTGGTCGTTGACGCCGTAGTAGAGCGGGGCGTTCGGGGCGTCGCGGGAGGGCTTCTCGGCCGGCGGTGGGGCGGGAATCCGCTCGTCGGTGCACCGCTTGTCGGCCGGTGGAACGGTCAGGTCGACCAGGTAGTCGGTGGTCGCGTCCGTCGCGCAGCGGCTGCGGCCGAAGGCCGTGTGGCCCTCAGCGTCGAAGGTGAGCAGCCGGGCGTTGTCCAGCTGCTGGGAGAGTGCCACCGAGTCCTGGTAGGGGGTGTCGGGGTCGCCGGTGGTGCCGATCACCAGGAGCGGCGCGGAGCCCTTGGCGTGAAACGGGCCGCCGTAACGGCTGACGCGCTCCTGCGTCCACTGGGAGCAGGTCATGCCGTGGGTGTGGTCGTAGGTGGGCGGGCCGTAGGTGAGTGCGGGGCCAAGGAGGGGGGCGGTCTTGAGGTTCTTCCTGACTTCGTACTCCAGCCAGCCCTTGCTGGTCGGGTACTGGCGGTCGGTGCACTCCACCGTGACGTTGGGGATCAGGAAGTCGTAGGACCCCGGAGAGGGCGGACGCAGCAGGAAGGAGGTGCCGTCGCGGTCCTCGGCCTGCTTCAGTGCCTTGCCCAGTGACGGCCAGATCTCGCGGCCTGAGTTGATGTTGAACAGCAGCCGGTAGGCGAGGGTGTAGCCGTTGGCCGTCTTGCCGCCGGGGACCGTGACGGGGTCCTCGTCGAGTTTCTTCTTCAGCTCCTGGAAGCGCTGCCGTGCCTGCCCCTCACCGAAGCCGCAGTGTTCGGCGTTGTTCGAGCACCACTTCAGGAAGCGCTCCATCGCGCCGTCGAGCGCACGGTACTGCGCCCGGTCGGACCGGTAGGGCCGCCAGGTGTGGTCGACGGGGTTGTACGCCCCGTCGAGGGCCATGGCCCGTACTCGCTGGGGGAAGAGGCTGGCGTACACGGTGCCGATGTAGGTGCCGAAGGATCGCCCGTAGAAGCTGAGCTGTTCCTCACCGATGGACTGCCGCAGCAGGTCGATGTCGTGGGCCACGTATCCGGTGCCGATGAACGGCAGCAGGTCAGCGGACTTCTCGGCGCACGCCCTGTTGAACTCACCGGCCAGCCGGTAGGCGGAATCAAAGGCTCCCGGCCCGGGGACGCCCTGGGAGGCGGCTACGGCCTGGTCGTAACGCTCGTCGTCCCAGCACTCGACCGGATTGCTGCGCTGAACTCCGCGCTGGTCCATGCTGAGGATGTCGAACCGGTCCTTGAGGCGGTCCGGCAGTTCGTCGTAGTTCCACTTGACGAAGTCCACGCCCGACCCGCCGGGGCCGCCGGGCTGGAGGTAGAGAGTCCCCAACCGCTGATCCGGGTCGGCGGCCTTCTTGCGGATGACGGACAGCGTGAGGGTTCGCCCCGTCGGGTCCCGGTAGTCCACCGGAACATCGGCGTCCGCACACTCGAACTCGCCGCAGGCGTCCCAGTCGAGTTCCGGAACGGGCACCGTGGCCGCACGGTCGGTGCCCGCGGCGACCGCGGCCTCCATGCCCACGGTGGTGAGCAGCACCACGGTGGCCAGCGTGGCCCGCGACAGGACCCTCCCCCAGACTGGCCGCCGACCGGCGGCGGTCATTCGTCTTCTACCGAACACTTAAGCACACTCCTCGGTGATTCTTCACAGGTCGTTCATCTGGCCCTGATGTGCGGTGGGGTTCGCCTGTGCAGTGCACCCGTACAGGGCGGGGCGAGAGCCAATGGTCGGTGGGTTCGTTTGCCGGATCTTATCGGTGTCTTACGAACGGGGAGCGTCTGTTGATGCCCTCGGCGGTGACTGGCAGAGGAGCGTGAGGAGAAGCGGAGCGCAGCGTTCAGGGGGAGGGGTGCTCGGCACGCCGCGCTGCCTCGGGCCTCGTGCTGCGGGCAGAGGTGCGAACTGGCCCGCCCCGGCCTGCCGGAACCACGCCGACCGCCTCGACCAGGTGTGCCAGCAGCGGCGGCGCACGCCGCCGCTGCTGGCACACCGTCAGGCTCGGCACCTGCTCGGCGAAGGTCACCATCGGGCAGGTCGCGTTCTCGCGGTCCAGTGACGTGCGTCCAAAGTTGATGGACTGGCCGGCCGCGCGGCGCGGCATCGGCGAGGGGCCGTACGTGACGCGGCTGTGCACCCACCCGGGGCAGGTCAGCAGCTGGAGTCGGTCGTCGCCTGGGCGGGGAGCGGGTGGGAAGTGTGGCGGACGAAGCCGACCGCCGTGGTGCACTCCTTGACGGTGTCAGCGGGGCTGGACCAGAACTCCTGGCCGCGGGTGTTGCGCCAGGTGCGCTGGCCGAGGTACTTGTCCTGGTCGAAGCTGTAGACACCCACGGTGACGTCCCAGTCCATGTTGGTCTGGTCCCGGAAGCTGTCCCACACCCACACGTAGCCGTAGTTCTCCTCGCACTTGGGCGAGTAGAACTGCTTCACGGAGGCGACGCGGGTCGTGCCGCTGTCGATGTAGGCGGTCTCACCGATCTGGTACGCGTCCGCGCACACCTGGGCGGCTCTGGCCTTGGTGCTGGCGGGGTTGCCCGCGGCCGAAGGGACGGTGGACTTCCGCCCGTCGGCACGCTGCTGGTCGGAGGCCGGCGCGGGGCCCGTGCCGGCGCTGGCGAACGTGGCGGGTACGAGGGTGAAGGCGCAGGCCGCCGCAGCGATGAGGGTCTTGCGAGTACGCATGTCTACTGTTTCCTTTGCTCATTGAAGTCGCGCGCTGGACGCGCGCGGTATGGCACTTGGTCTGCCGGGGCCCCGCGGAGGTGGCTCCAGGCGTGTGCCGTTGATGGTCGCTCTGCCAGTCAGTCGCTGGCACAGCGAAGCTGTCCGCGGGCACCGGCCTTCCCCTGCCCGTAGCCCCTGTGCCCACGTCTCCGCACTTGGATCCCTGACCGGAGGCGGGCCGCAGGCGACCCGGTCACTCGCGGAGCGGGGCGAGGTCCCGGTGTCGGATACCCCGCCCACTACTCCGGACGGGGCCCGGGGACACCCCTGTATCGGAGGCCGGAGCCCCCGGAGGCCGGTCGCTCCGACTCAGCGGAGCCCGTCCACGGCCTTGACCATCGTCTTCTTGAAGGCCTCCACCGGCAGGTCCTTCAGATAGCCCAGCTGACCCCACTCGACGAAGGTGACGGTCCGTCCGTCACGTCCGATGCCGATGAGGTGCGCGTCGATGGCGCCCCACGACGCCCTCGTGTGGACGCCGTACACGTGGGCGCCGTCCTCCACGGCGACCTTGCCGTAGTCGTCCCAGGCAGCGCCACCGCCCGGCGTGTCGCGCAGGAAATCCGCTGCGCAGTTGGCAGTGGCCTCCTGCGCCTCAGCGACGAGCTCGCGTGCCTCGGCCTCGGAGCGCATCGTGACTGAGACCTGCCCGGCTCCCGTGTCGAGGTCGGTCCAGTACTGGCGGTGCCAGGCTTCTCCCCCGGCAGGGAAGACGGCCTCGGCGCAGACGGGGCCGCCCTCCGGCGTGCCCTTGGTGACGGGATCGGCACGCCATTCGGTGCCTGAACCGTCGGGCATGTCGGATGCCGCCAGGAAACCGGGCGTCCCGGAGGCATTGACCCCTGCCTGGGCCGTGGCGGTGCCGACGAGGGGTACCAGCACGGCGGCCACCGAGGCGGCGGCGAGGGTGGCGCCCTTGCGGAGGTTCTTCTTCCGGTTCGTCATCGAGGTGTCCCCGTTTCCTGGGTTGTCGGAGGAGCGAGTGCTACCCGAGGCGGTTCGTGCGGTGTCCCGACGAGCACCGCCCTGGCGGCTCGGTCAGCAGATGTCACCAGGCCTGCACGCCTCACGACAAGTGCCTGGGCCCGGGATGGGACGGTGGGACGGGAGCACATACGCTTACCTGGGAATACGTCAGCCGTCCGGGATGGACTCCGGGCCGGGGGCGGCGGGACACGGGACGGCGGGACGGGGAACCTGGAGAATGACGGGACAGCCGGACGAGGTCGGACGGTTCGCGGAACATCTACGGGACCTGAAGGACCGTACGGGCCACAGCTTCGGTGTGCTCGCCGGGCGGCTGCACATCGGCCGGTCGACGCTGCATCGGTACTGCCTGGGTGAGACGACTCCGTCCGACTACGCGGTAGTGGACCGGCTGGCCCGACTGGCAGGCGCATCCCGTGAAGAGCTGATCGAACTGCACCGCCGCTGGGTGCTGGCGGATGAGGCCCGTGTGAGGGCCGCGCCACCGCGTCCACCGGCCGCGGAGGCAAGCGGGGCTCGAACTGCCGACGGCGCACCGGAGTCCGCACCCTCCGGACCCCGCGTCCCGAACGCCGGGCCGGGAGCCGAAGCACCGGCCTCCCGAGTCTCAGCCACCCAGCCTGGCCCTTCGGAGATCACACCGGAGACCGACCGGGAAATCGGACCGCGAGACCCGAACGCCGTGCGGGAGGCCTCCCGGCAGGCCGATCCGATGGCCGCCCGGCACACCGGCCCGGAGAGCCCGGACGCCCCACCCCAGCAGTCCACCGCGCGGCCGCGGAGGCCGGAGACCGAGTCGAGTGCCACGGGCGACCCCGGGGGAACTATCGGCGGGCACCCCGCTGGCCCGCCGCCCGGCCCCACGGAGGACGGGCCGACATCCTCGGCGGCGTCCACCCATGCTCCTCGTCACCGGCGGCGCCGGATTCTGGCCGTGAGCGCGGCAGCCGTTCTGGCGGTCGGGTCGGCCGTCATGACGAACAGCCTGTCGGGCCGGGACAGCTCGGGCACGGACGACCGGTCGGCGAACCGGCCCCGCCCGTCCTCGGCACCCGCTGTCCCACATACCGCCGGACCTTCCGTGAGCACGGACGCCCACCTTTGGCACCACGACTGCGCCCACCGCTACCTGGTGGACCGGGATTCGAGCGCCGTCCCGCCACCGCCCGTACCGCAGGACGCGGCAGCGTGGTCGCAGCCCCTCGACGCCGTGGACGGCGACCGCACCACCGTGCGGGCGACGATCAGCGCCCCGGACGACGGGTCCGTCGTGGTGCAGCGGCTCGCGGTCCGGGTGGTGAACCGGCGCCCAGCGCTGGACTGGCCGGCATACGCGATGAACCCAGGCTGCGGCGGGTCGCTGACCCCCGCCCGCTACACCGTGGACCTGGACGTCCCCCGCCCCCTGGCCCAGCCGGAGAGCGGCGGCGCCGTGAACCACACCGGCGAGGCGCGTACTCTGCCCGCCCCCCGGCTGCCGTTCCAGGTCACACAGGGCGACCCCCTGGTGCTCCGCGTCGAGGCGACGGCCGTCCACTGCGACTGCGACTGGTACCTGGAAGCGGAGTGGACCCGCGGCGACCAGCACGGGACACTGCGCATCGACGACGCCGGTCGGCCGTTCCGCACGAGCGGGAAGGGAGCGGGGAAGCAGTACTACTACGCAACCGAGGGCAGTGGCTGGACAGCCTACTCGTCGCCCCCCAGGACCTCCACCTTGTAGTGGAGACCGTCCTGGACGACCCCGACGGTGAACATCCCCCGGCCGTTGCGGACGCGCTCGAGACCGCCCGCCAGGACGAGTCCATGACCGCCGAACAGTTGTGGCACCTGACGAACTTCGCCGACCCCGCCTCCGTGTACGGGCTGTCCCTGTCGGAGCCGGACACACTGAAGGACCCGCGGCGGGCGGCACACATCCGGGTGTGGGCCGCCCGCCACGAGCAGGCCCCCGGACCACAGCCGCCCTTGCCCTCATCTTAAAATTTAACCTTTGTGAGCTTTCAGGTGATTACGTTCGGTGATAATCTCGGGGCGTTTGGTCGTCTTGCCCACGTTGTGACGGGTGGCGGGGTGGCGGTTCTTCGAGCCAACTGGGCGACCTGGTCCCGGTGTTGAGTGT
>NZ_JBIDBC010000069.1:0-11225 GCF_043202835.1 Streptomyces sp. NPDC048142 | reverse complement strand
GGGCGAGGCTTCTTCTTCCCCATGCTCTCCATGATGGACATCCTCCCGGGGACGAACCCCTGATCTCGAATGTCCGTCAAAGCGGATCAAGCCCAAAGGTGGGGGCACCGGTGCCCTGGTCGAGTTCGGTCAGGCGCAACGGGGCGCGAGATGGTCGGGCAGCGGGCCGGAGAGGGTGAAGTCCGCAGGGTTCCTCCCCCACCGGGGTGGGGAGGCACCCTGCGGGGTCGTCAGGCTGCCACGGTGCCGTTGGGACGGCGGCGCTTGAGGCCGAAGACGACGCCGGCGCCGGCGAGGATCGCGATGCCGCCGATGGTCGCGATGACGGGGAGGTTGGAGTCGGATCCGGTTTGGGCGAGGGTGCCTTCGGGGTTGATCTCGGTGCCACCAGCCGGCTTGACGGGAAGGGGCTTCTTGCCGCCTTCCTGGGGTTCGGCGTCGTTGACGTCGCCGGGTTCGGCGTCGGCGGCGAGGATGTCGAACTCGTAGAAGGAGTCAGTGCCGGCGAAGACGCAGTTGCCCTTGTCATCGGCGTAGACGCCGATGCTGATGGCGAAGCCGAAGCCTTCGGGGGCGTTCTTGCCGACGCTCAGGCGCATGTCGATGGAGAAGGACTCCTGGGCGCGGACGTCGGTGTAGCCGAGGTAGCCGGCTCCTTCGTCGTTCTCGTCCAGGGAGATGTCCGTCCACTGGCCCGTGTCGGGGTTCTTGAACTGCAGGGTGAGGTGACCGGTGGTCTCCTCCCACGTGTCGGTGTCGACCTGGGCGGCGAACACGCCGAGGTCGACACGCTTGTAGGCGCTGTCGCCCTTGTTGGCCACATTCAGCTGGAAGCCGTGGAACCCGCTTCCCGCGACGACCTTGGAGGGCAGTCCCGACAAGGTGGTACGCAGGTTCTTGTCGAGCGTGGGCTCCTCCTCACCGTTGCATATGTCCGCCGGGGACGTCGGGGTCGCGGAGGGAGCAGGCGTCGTCGCGCTCTCCTCGGGAGCCGGGAAGGTCTCGGACTCCTCCGGTGCGGGCGAGGTCTCGGACTCCTCAGGAGCCGGGGATGTTTCCGACTCCTGAGGGGCGGGCGAGGTCTCGGACTCCTGAGGTGCAGGCGACGTTTCCGACTCCTCCGGAGCTGGGGAGGTCTCGGAGGCTGTCGGGGTGGGGCTGGGTGTCGCGACCGCTGCTGTCGCGGACAGGAGGGTGAGCGGGGTGAGGACGGCGGTCGCTGCGGCGACAGCCATGGCACGGCGGAGCTTCATGGAGACCTTTACGGAGTCTGGGTGCCGGTCGGGGACGGCACGAAGGCTGGGAGGCCGCCCGAGTACGACCATGGGGGACACGGGTGAGGCCGTAAACATGACAAGCCAGAGTGGCGAAGGGTTGTACGTGACCCGCCACGTATGAGTGGGTGACGGGGTGCGCCCGTTACTTGAGGTAGACGAGTCCGTCGGTGGTGATGGTCGGGCGCCCGGAGGTACCGGCCACGACGATCTTGATCGTGTGCTTGGAGCTGGTCGCCCAGGTCTTGGTCCAGATCGCGTCGCGGTACTTGGTGGTGGAGGACTTGAGGTCGACCGTCGCGGTCTTGACTCCGTCGACGTAGATGTGGGCCTGGCCGGAGGTGTTGGCGCGGGAGACGACCCAGGCCGCGGACTTGCCGGTGAAGGTCCAGGTCAGGCTGGCGTTCTTGGCGGAGCTGGAGAAGGACTTGCCGCCCAGGTAGCTGGTGGATGACCTGACTGCCCAGGTGCCGGACTTGACGGCCGCGGTCTCCTGCAGGATCACGGGCGTACCGGTGGCGGATGCCGTCGCGGCGTTGCCCGCCTGGTCGTAGGCCGTCATGGACCAGGTGCTCGCCAGGCCTGATTTGCCGGTGTGGGCGGCGCTGAAGGTGGACGGCCCGTACGTCTGGGCCACGGGGGCGGTGAGGCGGACTTCCTTGAGCGCGGCGGTGTCGGTGGCCTTCCAGACGAGGGTGAGCGGGACACCCGCGGTGTTCACGGTGCCGTTGCGCAGTGAGAGGGCGGGCTTGGTCGTGAAGGTGGGAGCGGTGGTCTCGGCGATCACGGTTGCTGCCGCGGAGGTGGCTGTGGTGCCTGCCTGGTGGACGGCGCGTACGGCGACCTTGTGGGTGCCCTGGGCGAGAGTGGCCTTGGCGGAGGTCGCGGTGCCCGGCACGGTGGCCACGGGCTTGCCGTCGACCAGCAGCTCGTACTGTCTGATCAGCGAAGGCGGGGTGGTGGCCGTCCAGTTCACCGTGACGGCGGCCTTGGTGTAGTAGGTGGAACCGGAGACACCGGCTCCGGTGAGTGAGGTGACCCTCAGACCGGTGACCGGGCCGGCGGCCCAGAAGCGGATCGTCGCCAGCTGGCTGTAGAAGGCGTTGCCGGGGCACTGGGTGTTGTATCCGTCCCGGTGGCCATGGATGACGGGGAAGGGCAGTTGGGCGCCCTTGGCCCAGGTCTTGCCGAAGTAGTTGCGCCCGCTGTCTCCGGCGGTGAGGGTGGTGGTGCCGGCCGGGTCCACACCGTACTGGCCGAGCTTCCACGCGGCGATCCGGGCGACCGAGGTCATCGCGGCTGCGGCAGGTGCGGCGTCGGTGTAGGTGCCCAGCACGGAGATGCCGGTGGTCTCGGCGTTGAAGCCGTAGGCGTGCGCGCCCATGACGGGGCGGTCGACGCCGCCCTTGCGGCCCTCGTAGACGGTGCCGCACTTGTCGACGAGGAAGTTGTAGCCGATGTCTTTCCAGCCGAGTTGTTTGACGTGGTAGGCGTAGATGCCGCGGACCACGTTGGATGCGTCGGCGCAGCTGTAGCTGTTGGACTCGGCGGTGTGGTGGACCACGACGGCCTTGACCTTGCCGCCGGGCAGGTAGCCAGGGGCTTCGGGGCTGATCGACTCGTCCGCCCCCCATTCGGCCCGGGAGGTGATGGGCGGGCGAGGGGCGGTGGAGGGCGGCGCGGTCGGCGCCGTCGACGTCGGCGCGGGGCTCGCCGTGACAGAGGGGGACGGTGGCGCCGACGGGGTCGGCGTGCTGGTCGACGATGTCGGCTCCGGTGCCGGCTCGCTCACCGTCGGCTCGGTGCTCAGCTCGTCGCTCGCCGAGGGTTCCGGGGCAACGGTGGGGCTCTCCTCCGGATCTGCCGTAGTGGGGCTCTCCTCCGGGTCTGCCGTAGCCGAGGGATCCAGTGGCGGCGGGGGCGTGCTCTCCTCCACGCTGAACGCCGCCGGCTCCATGGCCGAAACGCTCCCCTGACCAGGGTCGATCATGTCCAGACGTAGCCCGGTCGGCAGACCGACGGACACCTTCCCGCCGGAGTTGACCCGTGCCTCGACGCCATCGGACGGACCGACCCAGGCCGGCTCGGTGCCGCCCCGCAGGGCGCCGCTCTCGCCCGGGCCGCTGTCACCGTCCAACGTCAGCCACCGCGACCACTGCCCGGTAGCGGCAGCGCGGGTACGAACCTCGACCGTGCCGCTGACGACCGCGGCCGGGTCGGTCCAGGTGATACCGAGCATGCTGAACGGCTTCACCTTGACCTGCCGCAGCGATGCCTGGCGCCCGTCAACGCTCGCCCGCAGTACGGCCGTGCGCGTATCGGCCTTCACCGGACCGGACTTGGCGTCCGCTGCGGTACTTCCCACAGGACTGCCGGTCACCGACTGGAACACCAGCACACCGGATATCCCCGCCGCCACGACAGCAGCCGTGCCCCCTGCGATTCTTCGCCGCTTCACGCAGCACCACCCCTTCAACTCATCCGTCCGCACCCAAGAGCGGCAGAGCCCAAATGCCCGCGCAGGGCGCACACCTGAAGGAACATACATCCCTCACACGAGCCCCTCGTGCCGGCTCACACCAGGCTGAAATGCCCCTTGCGCGGGCGCATCCAGGATGCAGCCGAAAGGGAAACGCTCGCCACACCGGACACGCAAGAGACGAACGTCACTTTACTTTCAGGAACTCCGAGGTCGATCTTGCCCCCCTTGTCTCAGTAATCCATCTTTTACCCCTCAGTACCGTCACATCTGCATCACGTGGGTGATGCAGATGTGATTACGAGACCGAGGAATCATGACGATGCATATACCTGCGCCGGAGGAGCGCGGGCGGCCTTGGTCCGGGGGGAGTCTGCGCTACATAGCGGGGAGTCTTGCCCTGGCCCTGTCCGTCACGCTGCTCGACGGCACCATCGCATTGGCCACCCAGCGCCAGGCACCCGCAGCACCGCAGAAGCCGACGGCCGTCACGCAGGCCGCGGACATACCGTCCGCCCGCGTCGCCGCCCGGCTGTCCGGCAAGCGGGTCGAGGCGCTGTCGGAGCGCACGGAAACCTCCACGACCTGGGCCAACAAGGACGGATCGCTCACCACCGAGCTGACGGCCGGTCCGGTCCGCTTCGAAGACGAGACGACCGGTGACTGGCGTGATGTCGACCTCGACCTCGTCAGCGTGTCCGATGGCGGAGTGGAGCCCAAGGCGCACCCGCAGGGTCTGAAGCTGTCCGGCAAGGCCGGTACCACGGCCGCTTCGCTGAGGGCGGCGCAGGCGGCCAAGGCCACCGACCTGGTGACCCTCGGTGAGGGTGACGAGCAGATCACGTTGCAGTGGAAGGGCGGTCTGCCCGCCCCGAAGCTGGACGGCAACCGTGCCGAGTACGTCAACGCCGTTCCCGGCGCGGACGTGGTCGTGGAGGCGACGCGTACCGGGTTCGAGCAGTACGTCGAGATCAAGCAGAAGCCCACGACGGACGGCTACACCTACACGCTGCCGCTGAAGGCCAAGGGCCTGAAAGCCAAGCAGCAGGCCGACGGCAGCGTGGTGTTCACGGACAAGAAGAACAAGAAGACCGCGGTGATGCCCGCGCCGGTGATGTGGGACTCCACCGTCGACGAACGCTCCGGTGAGCACACCCGCCGCGTGCCGGTGGCGATGAAGGTCGTGAAGAAGGGGGCGACCATCGACCTGGTCGTCACCCCTGACGCGAAGTTCCTCGCGGACCCCGCCACCAAGTACCCGGTGATCGTGGACCCGTCCACGTCGGCGCTCTCCAATGTCTTCGACACCTACGTCCAGCAGGGCGAGACCCGCGACTGGTCCACCGACACCGAACTCGACCTGGGCAACCCGGGCACGAAGAACGCCGACGGTACCCCGCGTACCGCCCGGTCGTTCATCTCCTGGAACACCGCGCCGATCTCCGACGCGCTGGTGACGGATGCGAAGCTGTCGCTGTGGAACTTCCACTCCGGCAACACGGACTGCAAGGCGTACCCGTGGGAAGTGTGGTCCACCGGCGCCGCTTCCACCTCCTCGCGCTGGACCGCGCAGCCTGCGTGGACGGCCAAGAAGGCCACCTCCACCGAAACCAAGGGCAATCCTTCCTGCACCTCGGCGCCCGACGGGTGGATCAACGCCGACGTGTCCACCCTGGTCCAGGAGTGGGCCTCTGCCAAGGCCGCCCGCGGGCACATGGGTCTGCGCGCGACGAGCGAGACGGTGACCGCGCAGTGGAAGCGCGTCAACTCCGCCAACGCCGCCACCAACCCGCCCAAGCTCGTCGTCACCTACAACTACCGGCCCCGTACCGGCACCAAGCAGGAGGCCGGCCCGCCGTACTTCTCCTACGGCGGCGCCTACACCGTCAACACCCTCACCCCGACGCTGCGCGACACGTTCGTCGACGCGGACGGTGACAAGGTCAACGGAACCTTCCAGGTCTTCGACAACGCCACCAACACGCAGGTCGGCAACGTCATCGTCTCCCCGTACGTGCCCTCCGGGCAGGTCGCCTCGGTGACCCTCCCCACGGGGATGCTCACGGACGGCAAGACGTACAAGTTCCGCACCTCGCCCTATGACGGCAGCCACTACAACGTGGGCTGGTCGGCATGGAAGACGTTCACCGTCGACACCAAGGCGCCCTCGGCGCCCACGAAGATCGTCTCGACGGACTACCCGTCGGACAAGTGGGTCAAGGGCACCGGGCAGGCCGGCACGTTCACCGTCACGCCGCCCGCCGGCAGCGACCACCACTGGCTCGAGTGGTCCCTCGACGGTGTGACCTGGACCAAGGCCGCCACCGGGGGCTCCAGCACCGACAAGGCCATCAGCCTCACCCCGCCGAAGGACGGCACCCACACCCTCCAGGTCCGGGCCGTCGACAAGGCCGACAACAAGTCCGAGGCCATCGACTACACCTTCCACGCGGGCCCCGGCGGGTTCATCCAGCCCGGCGACGGTGAACGCACCGCACGCCGCCTGCCCTTGGCCGCCGAGGCCGACGCCGCCAAGTACGACAACGTCTCCTTCTCCTGGCGCCGCTCGGAAGCCGACCCGTGGGTGAAAATCCCGGCGACCGACGTCACCTCAGGCGGAACCCCCCTCACCGCCTGGCCGGTCCCGATGACGGGCGGCAAGAACGCCCCGTTGGTCTGGAACACGACAAGCACCGTCGACCCCGACGGCAGCGTGCAGATCAAGGCCGACTTCACCGGCCCCAACTCCGCCTCGGGCAGCACCGAACCACTCACCGTCGTCGTGGACCGCAACGCCTCCGGCGCCGCGTCGGAGAACGTCGGACCGGGAACGGTGAACCTCCTCACCGGCGACTACACCCTCTCCGCCACCGACACATCCGCGTTCGACCTCTCGATCTCGCGCACTGCTTCGTCACGCACCCCGGACAAGGGCGCGAAGCAGGAAGGCCAGGCACCGATCTTCGGCAAGGAGTGGGTGACCGGCACCGTCGCGGAGATGACGGACTCGGACTTCTCCCACATCCGCAAGGTGTCCGACACCGCTGTGGCCGTCGTCGACTCCGAGGGCGAAGAGACCCACTTCACCGCCAACGCCGGCAAGACTGGCTGGATCCCCGAGCCCGGCTCGGAAGACCTGACCCTCAAGGGCGGAGTGACCGGCTCGTTCACGCTCACCGACACCGAAGGCACGGTCACCGAGTTCACCAAGCCCGACGCGGCCGCCACCACCTGGCAGGTCTCCAGCACCCTGCTGGACGGCCTGTCCAACTCCACCAGCACCGTCATCTCCGAGACCGTGACCGTGGACGGCAAGAAGCTGGCCCGCCCCAAGCGGATCATCGGCGCCACCTCGGCCACGACCGCGGCCGCCTGCACCGCCGACCCGGCGACCAAGGGCTGCCGCGTGGTGGAGTTCGTCTACGCCACCTCCACCACCGCCACGACCTCGGTGTTCGGTGACCACAGCGGACAGGTCAAGGAGATTCGCCTGTGGTCCACCGCTCCCAGTGCGGCAGCGGCGACCTCCAAGTCCACCCAGATGTACGAGTACGACACCTCGGGCCGCCTGCGCCAGGCATGGAACCCGCAGATCAGCGCCACGCAGAAGTCCGAGTACGCCTACGACGCCGCCGGACGGGTCACCAAGTTCACCCCGCCCGGCGAGCTGCCCTGGACGTTCACCTACGGCAAGGCCGGCAACGCCGCCACCGCCGGTGAGGGCATGCTCCTCAAAGCGTCCCGCCCGGGGCTGAAGCAGGGCACCGTCGACACCGTCGAGGGCGAGGCGCACTACAGCGTCGTCTACGACGTTCCGCTGAGCGGCAATGCGGCTCCGTACACGATGGACGCCTCCGGCGTGAAGGCGTGGGGCCAGCTGGACGCTCCCACGGATGCCGCCGCAGTCTTCCCAGCCGACGCCGTTCCCACGTCCCACACCGGCAGCTCGCTCACCTCCGGCGACTACAAGCGGGCCGAGGTGCACTACCTGGGCGTGTCCGGACGCGAGATCAACTCCGCCACACCCGGCGGGCACATCTCCACCACCGAGTACGACCGGTTCGGCAACACCGTCCGTGAACTGTCAGCCGCCAACCGGGCCGTCGCCCTCGGCCTCACCGCGGACGACAGGGCCGTCCAGGCCGATCTGGGTATCGCCCAGCTCACCGCCGGCGAACGCGCCGACCTGCTGGCCACCCGCTCCCTCTACAACGAGGCCGGTACCCGCGAGCTCGAAGAGTTCGGACCGCTGCGCCGCATCGACCTCACCGCCGACCTGAAGTCCGGCACCACCACCCTCGTCCCGGCCGGCACCTCGGTGACCGCCCGGACCTGGACGGTCAACGAATACGACGTCGGCCGGCCGACCGACGGCACAGCCAAGGTCAAGGACCAGGTCACCAAGGTCATCACCGGTGCCGAGGTGCGTGAGCACCCCGGCGTGCAGGGTGAGACCCGCAGCTCCCAAACGGTCTATGACTGGGCCAAGGGCCTGCCTACCCAGAGCGTCCAGGACCCGGGCGGGCTGGCCATCACCACGAAGACCGAGTACGACGCCCAGGGCCGCACCATCAAGCAGCTCCTACCTGGTGCCAGTGGCACGGATGCGGCCACCAGGGTGACGACGTACTGGTCCGCCACCGGAACCGGCACGTGTGCAGGGCGCCCGGAGTGGGCCGACCTGGTCTGCTCCACCGGCCCGGCGGGTGCGATCACCGGCGGCGGCAGCAACCCGGCCGGACTGCCGAGCACCACCACCGAGTACGACTGGTGGGGCAACCCCGGCAAGGTCACCGAGACCGCCAACGGCGTCACCCGCACCACCACGACCACGTACGACAACGCCGGCCGCCAGACCAAGGTCGCCATCACCGGCGGCATCGGCCAGGCGGTCCCCGAATCCACCACCGAGTACGACCCGGCCACCGGCCAGGCCGTGAAGACCACCTCGCCTACCGGCGGCACCATCACCAAGGCGTACGACAAACTCGGCCGCCAGATCTCCTACACCGATGCCGACGGCGGCACCACCACCACCGAGTACGACCTGCTCGGACGGCCGGTCAAAGCCACCGACAACGTCCCGTCCACCGTCACCTTCACCTACGACACGGCCATCGAGCCGCGCGGCATGGCCACGAAGACCACCGACTCCATCGCTGGCACCTTCCAGGCCACCTACGACGCCGACGGCTCCGTGACGAGTGAGAAACTGCCCGGCGGATACACCCTCAAGCAGACCGAGGACACCACCGGCGCGGCCACCGACCGCACGTACACCCGCGACAGCGACAGCACGATCGTCTACTCCGACACCGTAACCGAATCCATCCACGGCCAAGTCGCATCGCACGCAGGCTGGTCCGACCAGACCTACCGCTACGACACCACCGGGCGCCTCACCACGGTCGAGGACACCTGGAACACCGAGTGCACCCGCCGTAGCTACACCTTCGACCAGCGCACCAACCGCAAGTCCCTCACCACCGCGACCGGCGCCCCCGGCACCGACTGTTCCACCACGGGAAGCACCACCACCAACCACACCTACGACAGCGCCGACCGCCTCCTCGACACCGGCTACATCTACGACGCCTTCGGCCGCACCACCACCGCACCCGGCAACGGCACCATCGGCTACTACGCCAACGACCTCGCCCACCAGCAGACCGCGAACGGCAAGCGCCAGACCTGGCAGCTCGACGCCAACCTGCGCTTCCGCTCCTGGAAGGTCGAGACCGGCAGCGGCAGCACCTGGACCCAGGAACAGTCCAAGGTCAATCACTACGACGGTGACGGCGACAACCCCCGCTGGATCACCGAGGACACCGCCACCGGATCCCTGACACGCAACGTCGACTCCGCCTCCGGCGACCTCGGTGCCACCACAAGCAAGACCGGCGACACCGTCCTGCAGTTCACCACCATCCACGGCGACGTGGCCCTCCAGCTCCCGCTGGACACCTCCAAGGCCCCCGTCGCCCTGGACAGCGACGAGTACGGCAACCCCCGCACCGGCCAGGCGGCCACCCGCTACAACTGGCTCGGTGGCAAACAGCGCTCCAGCGAGACCCTCACCGGCCTCACACTCATGGGCGTGCGCCTCTACAACCCCGCCACCGGCCGATTCCTGTCCATGGACCCGGTCTACGGCGGCGGTGCCAACGCCTACGAGTACGTCAACGGGGACCCGCTCAACCGCTACGACCTCGACGGCAAGTGGTGGAGCTGGAAGAAGGTCAAGCGCGGCTTCAAGCGCGCCGGCCGCCACGTCCGCAGAAACTGGCGCACCTACGCCGGATACGGCGCCACCGCCGCCTGCATCGTCGCGTCCGCCGGAGCCTGCGCCGTCGCCAGCGTCGCCGTCTTCGCCGCCACGTCCATAGCCGACGGCCGAGGAGGGCGATGGCGCACGAAGAAGTACTGGAGATCCACGGCCAAGTCCGCAGCATGGACCGCGTTCGGCGTCGGCGCGGGACGATTCGCCGCCGGCTCCTGGTGGAAGTCGAGCCGAGGCTACTCCCGAGGCGGCAGGCATGCCGCGGGACGGCGCCCTCACGCGAAGCGCACCTCATACCGACGGACCGGCCGCAACTACGCTGGCAACGTCTACACCGGAACGATCACCTGCGGTATGAGCTGGAAAATGCGCTACTGCTAGGCAGCTTCCGATAACAACCAGGGGTGCCGTACGATTCGTGCGGCACCCCTGGCGACTTTCTCCATTAACAGGATCACAAGAGGATGAGGAGGAACTCTCAGCACCTCCTCAGTTACACAAACCACGCCAACAACAAACGCCCATGCCGGACATGCATCATTGGGGAATACAGAGTGCACTACAGGAACAGGGTTATCTTCTCTGTCTCCATCGCAATGGAGGCGACAATGGCGGCTGTCGCCGTCTACTTTCTTCTTTTCGATTCCGGTGCACCGAAAGACGTTTGGGATGTATCTCTTGCACTGTCCCTACCGTGCGGAGTGAGCTGGATTCTCATCCGAATCGGCATCACTCCGTCCGTTGAATGGAGTGATACCGAAGTGAAGGTGTGCAACCCCCTCTTCACCTATGGTGCGGGGCTGGATCAAGTGCGCCTGCTCGGCAGGAGCGGCAGAGGTGGCGCAATCGAACTGGAGGGCATCGGGGTAGTGATGCCATGGTCCATGACGCGTTCTGTTTTCGATGGCAAGAGAGCGAACCAGGCCCAGCGGGATCTCAGGCATGCGGTACTTCGGGCGCAGAAGACTGGGGAAACGGAAAAAATACCGGCAGCGAGAAAACTTCGCTACGGATGGTTCGACCTACTCATCGTCCCGATGCTGGCCGCCTGCGTCTGGGCGTTCCTGCCTTGAGGATTTCCGCACAGGAATTTCCGTCCGGTTACTGAGGTTGAACTCGGGATGTCGTGCTGCTGATCAGGCAGGTCGGATGGTCAGGCCGGTCTCGGTGAGGCAGCCGTCTATGAGGTGGC
>NZ_JBIDBC010000068.1:0-11455 GCF_043202835.1 Streptomyces sp. NPDC048142 | reverse complement strand
CGCACCCACCCCATACGACAACGTCGGCCTTCAAGACCACAACCAGGTCTTGAAGGCCGACGTCACGCCAGGCCCCGAATTAACCAACAGCGTCCATCACCCGTGCCGGGGCCCCTTCGGCATGCCGGGGCGGGGCCGGGGCGGGGCGGGGCGGGGCGGGGCCGGGGCGGGGCGGGGCCGGGAAGTTACCCTCAAGTTTCTAGTGACTTACCACGCGATCGACAGTAGAACCTGTTGCACTCTGTCGAGAGTGAGGAACGTCACATGAGTGACATCAACGTGCAGGGAAGCGGGACCAGGAGTGTCTCGCGTCGAAGATTCATCACTGCAACAGGTTCCCTTCTGGGGGTCGCGGCGCTCACCGGTAGCACTGCACCATCATGGGCGAGCGTGCGTACGGCAGCAGCGCCGATCGGCTCCGGGGCGCATGTGCCGGTCCTGATCATCGGCACCGGATACGGCGGCTGCGTGGCCGCCCTCCGGCTCGCCCAGGCCGGGACGGACGTCCATATGGCCGAGATGGGCATGGCCTGGGACACCCCGGGCGCGGACGGCAAGATCTTCGCCAACACCACCAGGCCGGACGACCGCTCCTTCTGGCTGCGGACCCGGACCAAGCAGCCGCTGAGTAACTTCCTCGGCTTCCCCATCGACAAGGACGTCAACCGCTACACCGGCATCCTGGACGCCGAGGAGTTCGCCGGCATCACGGTCTACCAGGGCCGCGGCGTCGGGGGCGGGTCCCTGGTCAACGGCGGCATGGCCGTCACCCCGCGCCGGGAGAACTTCGGCGCCGTCCTCCCGACGGTGAACACCGAGGAGATGTACAGCACCTACTACCCGCGCGCCAACAGCGAGCTGGGCGTCAGCACCATCGATCCCGCCTGGTTCGACACCGTCGACTGCTACCGGTACGCCCGGGTCGGCCGCAAGCACGCCCAGCGCTCCGGCTTCCCGTTCCTCTTCGTGCCCGCCGTCTACGACTGGGACTACATGAAGCAGGAGGCGGCCGGGACCGTCCCCAGGTCGGCCCTGGACGCGGAGATCCTCTACGGCAACAACCACGGCAAGAAGTCGCTCCAGAAGACCTACATCGACCGGATCAACGCCACCGGCCGGGTCACCATCTCCCCGCTCCACAAGGTCACCACGGTCACCCCGGCCCCCGGCGGCGGCTACACCGTGCTCATCGACCAGCTGGACACCTGCGGCCGGACCACCCTCACCAAGACCGTCACGGCGGACAAGGTGTTCTTCGCCGCGGGCAGCGTGGGCACCAGCAAGCTGCTCGTCGGCCTCAAGGCCACCGGCGCGCTGCCGCTTCTCAACAGCGAGGTCGGCAAGGGCTGGGGCGACAACGGCAACGTCATGTGCGGCCGCGCCAACCACCTCTGGGACCCGACGGGGAAGGTCCAGTCGGCCATCCCCACCGGCGGTATCGACAACTGGGACGCCGGCGGAGCATTCGCCGAAGTCGCTCCGCTGCCCACCGGGATCGAGACGTGGGCCTCGTTCTACCTGTCGATCACCAAGAACCCCCACCGGGCCCGGTTCACCTGGAACGCGGCGGCGGGGACGGCGGAGCTGGACTGGCAGACGGCGTGGAAGCAGCCGTCCGTCGACGCCGCGAAGTCCATCTTCGACAAGATCAACCGGAAGGAGGGGACGATCTACCGCACGGACCTCTTCGGCGTCCACAAGATCTGGGGCGACCACCTCACCTACCACCCGCTGGGCGGCGCGGTCCTGGACAGGGCCACCGACAACTACGGTCGGCTGCACGGCTACACCGGCCTGTACGTCATCGACGGCGCACTGATCCCCGGCAACACCAGCGTGAACCCGTTCGTCACCATCACCGCGCTCGCCGAGCGCAACATCGAACGGATCATCGCGACCGATCTGTAGGGCCACCCGCGGAGAGTTCGCGGACGACCCGCGGAAGAGCCCGGGGCCGGGAGCGCCGGCCCGGCGGCCCCGGACTCCGTCAGTGGGCGGCTGCCCCTCACCCGTGACCGGGCAGAACGCACACCGCGTCGATCCCCAGCACATGGTTGAGCCGCCCGAACGCCAGCCACGAGCCGATGCTCATCGTCAGCTCCACGATCTCCCTCTGGCTGTAGTGCGCGGTCATCCGCTTCCAGAAGGCGTCGTCCAGACCGTGGTGGTCGAGCGTGTACCGCTCGGCGTACTCCGCCGCGAGCCGGGTCCGCTCGTCGAAGGCGTCCGTCGTACGCCACCGGGTCACCGCCCCGGCGAACTCCTCCTCGACCTTCGCCCCGTCCCGCTCGGTCCGCCAGTCCAGGCAGAACAGGCATCCGTTGATCTGCGCCACCCGCAGCCTGGCCGCCTCGAACTCCCGCAGCCCCAGCGTCGTGTGCTCGTACACGGACATCGAGAACGTGGCGGCGGCCGTGCCGATGCCGGGGACCAGCTCCCCCCACACGTAACCGATGGGCTCCCGGCCCTCCGGAATATCGATGATCACGACGGTCTCCTTCCCAGCCTGCCGACCGCAGGCCGCAGCGGAACGTCCAGTGCGTCGTACAGGCCCGGCTTGGCGTCCACCAGCCAGTCGATCGCCGAGACGAGCCGCCCCACCGCGGTGGCGTTCCCGCCCGCCGACCGGTTCTCGTCCTCGTCGGAGGCCTCGACGGTCACCTCGATACGGGGACGGCCCTCGATCACCACACGGTGCGCGCCCACCCCGTCGGGCGGGGACGGCCAGTCCGGGGCGCACGAGGGATGGATCCGCGTGATGTGCTCGATGACGATGCGGGGCAGGCCGTCGACGATGCCCTGCACCTCGAAGCGCACGGCGCCCTGAGTGCCCGCCGCGAACGCGCCCATCGTGCGGGTGTGCACGGTGCTTTCCAGCGCCCGGCGGTCCAGCGTCTCGCGGATCCCGTCGAGCTCGACGCCCAGCGCCCGCGCCATGAGGCGTATCTGACCGCCCCACACCATCGTCGGAACACTCTCCGCCAGCATCAGCGGCTCGTAGTCCATCGGGTGCCCCATGCCGATCAGATGACGCACCGACTCCTCCTGCTCGTACGTGGAGTAGTCGAAGATCTCCTGGCAGCGGATGACGTCCACCTCGGTGCCGAGGCCACTGACCAGCAGGGGCAGGACGTCATTGCCCCAGCCGGGGTCGACGCCGGAGACGAAGAGGGAGCCGCCGCCCTCGGCGACGGCGGCCAGGACCGGGTCCCGCAGCTCCGGCGGGGCGTTGCGCTGGTCGTAGAGCGGATAGAGGGAGGGCGTGACGACCACCGCGCCGGCCCGGATCGTCCGGGCGATGTCGGCGAGGGCGTCGTCGGGGCGGATGTCGCCGGACGCCGCGTAGACCACCGCCCGGGGGCGGGCGGCCAGGACGGCTGCGATGTCGTCGGTGGCCTCGATCCCGAGCGTGCGCCCGACCCCGCCGAGCTCGCCCGCGTCGCGGCCTACCTTGGCCCGATCGTGCACGAGGACGGCGGTGAGCGCCAGTGCCGGATGGGCCTCGACGGCGCGGATCGCCGCGCGGCCGACGTTGCCGGTACCCCAGACAACCGTGGGAATCATGCGCGGAGGGTAGCCCCGGGACCGTGCACTTCCCAGAGCCGCGACGGCACCAAATCCGCCGGTGCACGCGGGTGTTCCCGGGGCGGCGGCGATCCGCCGGCCCGGGAACGTACAAGGACTTCCAGGGCTTACAGGGCTTACGGAACCTACCGGTCTTCAGGACGTGCGCGACGTGAAGGCCCTCCACGACTTACGGGACCTGCACGGCTTGCATGGCCTGCCGCTCGGCATGGGGTTGTCGCGGAGGCCCTTGTCGTGGCCGATGCCCACGGACTGGACCGAGCAGGCCCGTTCACGCCGTGGCCGCGCCCCGGACCAGCAGCAGCGCCAGATCCACCGCCGCCACGGCCACCGCTCCGGCCAATGCGGCCTTGCGCCACCGGTGGCCGAGCGCAGGGCCCGCGAGCGCCGCCGCACCGGCCAGGACGAGCGCCGCCGCACCCCAGGCGTCCACCGGTCCTGGCGGCCCGAGCGCCAGCACCGCCGTGGCGCCGAGGAGCGGCAGCGGCAGCAGCAGCCGGGTCCCGGTGTCGCCCAGCCGGTGCGGCAGGCCCCGGATCCCGGCCGCCCGGTCCGCCGCGATGTCCGGGAGGGTGTCGGCCAGATGCGCCGCGAACCCGAGCAGCGCCCCGGCCGCCACCGTCCACCACCGGGGCCACGGCCCGCCGGGCAGCGAGAGCGCGACGGCGGCCGGCAGGGCGCCGAACCCGGCCGCGTACGGCAGCCAGGACAGGGCGGTCGCCTTGAGCCGCAGGTTGTAGAGCCAGGCGGCCGCGACCGCGGCGAGGTGCACCGTACCGGCGAGGGTCCCGCAGGCCAGCGAGAGCGGTACGCACAGGGCGAGCGCGATCGCCGCCGCCGCCCACACCGCGCCCGCCCCGACCGTGCCGTCGGCCGCGGGCTTGTCCCGGCGGCCGGCGCGGGCGTCACGCCGTGCGTCGTACGCGTCGTTGCACCAGCCCACCGAGAGCTGGCCGGTCAGCACCGCCACCGTGACGAGCGCGGAGCTGGGACCGCCGAGGCCGGAGCCGAGGGCGAGGGCACAGGCGAGCGCGGTCACCGCGAGCGCCGGCCCCGGGTGGCACGCGAGCGCGAGCCCCACGACCCGGCCCCGCCGCCCCGCGCCGTCCGGAACCACGCCGGTCGGGAGCATGCTGGTCGGAACCGTGCTGTCCAGCTTCGTGCCGTCCAGATCCGTGCCGTCGGGAACCGAGCCGTCCGGATCCGTGCCGCCCGGGAGTGCGCGGCCCGGAACCGAGCCGTCCGGAACTGCTCCGGCCCGATCCGTGCCGACCGGGCTCACCCTGTCCGTCGCGTCCATCGGGCGATCGTAGGGGCCCGACACCCCGTCAATGCGGATACCGGGCGGGTCCTTCGCGCCGATTCACCGCTCGCTGTGGGCAGGATGGGGGCATGACGCCACCGAAGCAGGAGGCAGAATGACCCGCATCGCCGCGGTTCACGGGGCCCTGCCGCCCCACCGTCACACCCAGCGCGAGGTCACCGACATGGTGGCCCGCACCTGCCTGCCGCCCGGCGCCGACCGCCGCGTCCTGGACCGGCTCCACGAGAACGCCCGCGTCCGCACCCGGCACACCGTGCTGCCCCTGGACGCCTACCGCGACCTCGACGGCTTCGGCGCCTCCAACGACGTGTTCATCCGGTCCGCCGTCGACCTCGGCGCCCAGGCCGTACGCGGCGCGTTGCGGGCGGCGGGCCTGCGGCCCACCGACGTCGACCTGCTGATGTTCACCTCTGTCACCGGCATCGCAGCCCCCTCGGTCGACGCCCGGCTCGTGGCCCGCCTCGGGATGCGGTCGGACGTCAAACGGCTGCCCCTCTTCGGCCTCGGCTGCGTCGCCGGAGCCGCCGGGACGGCCCGGCTGCACGACTACCTCCTCGGCCGCCCCGACGACGTGGCCGTGCTCCTGTCGGTCGAGCTCTGCTCCCTCACCTTCCAGCGCCACGACACCTCGCCCGCCAACCTGGTGGCGACCGCGCTGTTCGGCGACGGAGCGGCCGCCGTGGTCGCCCTCGGCGGCCGCCGGGCCGTCGCCGGGCCCGAGATCGTGGCCACCCGCAGCCGGATGTACCCGGACACCGAGCACGTCATGGGCTGGGACATCGGTTCCACCGGCTTCACCGTGGTCCTCGACCCGGCGGTGCCCGACGTGGTCCGCCGCTATCTCGCCGACGACGTACGGGAGTTCCTCGACGAACACGGCCTCAAACCGAAGGACGTGGCCCACTGGGTGTGCCATCCGGGCGGCCCCAAGGTGCTGGAGACCGTCACCGAAGTCCTCGATCTGCCCGACGGCGCGCTCGACGTCACCTGGCGCTCGCTGGCCGACGTCGGCAACCTCTCCTCGTCCTCGGTCCTGCATGTCCTGCGGGACACCGTCGAACAGCGCCGGCCGGAGCCGGGCACCCCCGGACTGCTGCTGGCCATGGGCCCGGGATTCTGCTGCGAACTGGTGCTGCTGCGCTGGTAGGACGGAGAGACCCGATGGCCCGCCACCCGCGCTCGTCCCTGAACGGGAGCCCCGTATGACCTGGTACACCCTCCTGGTGCTGGCCGTCGTCGCCGAGCGCCTCGCCGAACTCGTCGTGGCTCGCCGCAACACCCGCTGGAGTCTCGACCGCGGCGGCACCGAATCGGGCCGCGGGCACTATCCGGCGATGGTCGCCCTGCACTCCGGGCTCCTGGTGGGCTGTCTGGCGGAGGTCCGGCTCGCCGAACGTCCCTTCACACCCGTTCTCGGCTGGACGATGGTCGCCGTCGTCGTGGCCGCGCAAGCGCTGCGCTGGTGGTGCATCCGCGCGCTCGGCCCCCGCTGGAACACCCGCGTCATCGTCGTCCCCGGCCTGCCCCGCGTCACTGGCGGCCCCTACCGGTGGATGGGTCACCCCAACTACGTCGCCGTCGCCGCCGAAGGCCTCGCGCTGCCCCTGGTCCACGGGGCGTGGGTGACCGCCCTGGTGTTCACCGTCCTCAACGCCGCGCTCATGGCCGTACGGATCCGGTGCGAGGACCGGGCGCTGGCGCGTCTCCCGGCCGTGGACGCACCGGCGTGATCGACATCCTGGTGGCCGGCGGCGGACCGGCCGGACTGGCCGCCGCGATCCGGGCCGCGTCGGCGGGCCTGGAGGCGGTGGTCGTCGAACCGCGCACCGCCCCCGTCGACAAGGCGTGCGGCGAGGGCATCATGCCCGGCGGCGTCGCGGCCCTGCGCGACCTCGGCGTACGGGTGACGGGCCACGAGCTGCGCGGCATCCGCTACACCGACGGCCGGCGCAGCGCGGAGGCGGCCTTCCGGGGCGGCCCCGGCGCGGGCGTCCGCCGCACCGAACTCCACGCCGCCCTGCACGAGCGGGCCGCCGCCCTCGGGGTACGCGTGGTCGCCGGAAAGGTGAGGGAGATCCAGCAGGACGAACGCACCGTCACCGCCGCCGGACTCACCGCGCGCTGGCTCATCGCGGCCGACGGCCTCCACTCGCCGCTGCGCCGCGCCCTGGGCCTCGACCGGCCCGTCCCCGGGCCCGGACGCTACGGTCTGCGCCGCCACTACACGCTCGCCCCGTGGACGGACCATGTCGAGGTGCACTGGTCCCGGCACGGCGAGGCGTACGTGACCCCGGTCGGCGAGCGGCTGGTGGGGGTGGCCGTCCTGAGCCGCGACCGCCGCTCCTACGGCCGGCATCTGGCCGCCTTCCCCGCCCTCGCGGCCCGGCTCGCGGGCAGCCCCGGAGCCACCCCCGTACGCGGGGCCGGTCCGCTGCGTCAGCGGGCGCTGGGCCCGCGGGCCGGGCGCGTCCTGCTGGTCGGCGACGCCGCGGGCTACGTGGACGCCCTGACCGGGGAGGGCATCGCCCTCGCGGTGGCCACCGCGACGGCCGCGGTCGACTGCCTGACCGCCGGGCGGCCCGAGGACTACCCCCGCAGGTGGGCGCGGGCCACCCGACGCTATCGCCTGCTCACCGCGGCCCTGGTGGGCGCCGCCGGCCACCCGGCCTCGGGACGGCTGATCGTCGCCGCGGCCCACCGGGCGCCCGTCGTCTTCCGTACCGCGGTCCACGCGCTCCAGTGAATCGAGGGGCCCGCGCGGGGCCCGGTTGCCGATTGGCGGGGCCCCGGGTTCCGGCATAACGTCGGTCGGGTGAACGCCCGCGTCCATCCGGCCGACGCGGCAACCGGCCGCTCCAGGGCGGCGCGACGCCGCTCGCCGGGGAAGCCGGGGAAGCGGAAGCGGGCGGGCGGCGGGCGACAGGTGATGGGCCACGGCGAAGCGGACAAGCCGCGTTCCGGCCCGGACTCGCCAATGGTCCGACGTGGACAAATCACGCACCGACCTGGACGAGCCACGTGCCGACCCGGACACGCCGCGTACGGAACCGGACACGCCCCGCCCCGACCCGTAAGAATCACGGTCCGACCCGGACACCGACCGAGCCGCGAAAGGGCGCTGACCCATGGACTGGACCCTCGAAGTGATCGTGCTTCCCGTGACCGACGTCGACCGGGCCCGGGACTTCTACCGGGACAAGCTCGGCTTCGCCGTCGACATCGACGACGAGGTGATGCCGGGCGCCCGCGTCGTCCAGCTGACGCCACCCGGATCCGGCTGTTCGATCGCCCTCACCGACGGACTGCCCAACCCGACCGGGACCCCGCAGCCGGGCACGTACCACGGCCTCCAGCTCTGTGTCACCGACATCGGCGCCGCACACGCCGAACTCGTGGGCCGGGGCGTCGAGGTCTCCGAGCCGCAGCGGTACGCCCCCGACGACGGGGCGACCTTCATGTACTTCACCGACCCGGACGGCAACGGCTGGGCGGTGCAGGAGTACCGCCGCCGGGAGGCCGAACCCCTGTACCGGCTGCTCGCCGACCGGGCCGCGGGGAACGCCGGGAACGCCGGGAACGCCGGGAACGCGGGGGACACGGTGGGGTGAACCGGATGCGGAGGTGGATCGTGCCGCGTCCGGTCCACCAGAATGCTCCCCGTATCGAGTGCGGAGATTCATCGGCGCAAAGGGAGCGGCATCCAATGGGCGGCAACGCAGACATGGTGGCCTTCGTCCGGGCGCGGCTCGCCGACGAGGAACACGTCGCACTGGCCGCCGGCGGGGAACGATGGCGGTGCCCGGCCGATGTGCCGGGCGAGGTCCACGACCGCACGGGCGGGGTGGCGTTCACGGTGCGGGGCCGGGGCTTCGACCAGCACATCGCCCTCCAGAACCCCGCGCGGACCCTGGAGCGCATCGAGACGAACCGCGTCCTGCTCGGCGAGTACGTCGAGGTGGCCGGCCTGGACACCGACCGTCCGGCCGAGGACTTCCGTTCCGGCCGTGCGGTGGGCCTGGGCTTCGCCGTACGGCAGCTCGCCGCCGAGTACGCGGGCCACCCCGACTACCAGGCGCGCTGGCTGCCCCGGTTCATCCAGTAGCACCCGGATCCCCGGACCTCCCGGCCGCCGCCCATGAATCCGGTAAGTGCCGGTGCACCGGGTCCAGTTGATCGATAGCATCTCCCCATCGGCCTACCCGGGGGAGCTGCGAGCGTGCCCGACGTCTGGGAGAACACCTGATCACGGTGGGAGAGCGTCCGGCACGCGGTGGACGGCGGCGGCCCGGGGGCCGGGGCGGACGTGGCCACCCTGAACGGGCGGCTCGGCCTCTCGGTCAACCCCATCGCCGTCACCGGCGAGGCGGGGGCGGGCAAGACCGTCCTGTACGACGCGCTGACGCAGTCGATCCGCACGGGCGACAGCGACAGCTCCCGCAGTCCCGACATCGAGAAGCACGCCACGGTCCTGCGCTCCGGAAACCGCCGCACCCGGGCCGCCGTCACCGTCATCCCGGGGCAGCTGTCCACCCAGCGCCAACGGGCCCTGCACGACACGATGGGGGGCGAGGCCTCCCCGCACGGCATCGTCCACGTCGTCTGCTGGGGGCACAACAGGATCTGGCAGCGCGCCTCCCAGCGCGACGTCCACGAGGCGCTCGCCGCCGACGGCGTCGTCGACCAGGAAGCCGTACGGAACTGGCACCGCCGCAAGGAGGCGGCCGACTTCCGTCTCCTGGTCGACGCGATCATCGACGGGCAACTGGCCAAGCGGCTGCGCTGGCTGATCGTCGCGGTGTCCAAGTGCGATCTGTACTGGGACCGGCTCGACGAGGCACGCGACCACTACATCCCCGGGCGGGCCCGCCGCGAGTCCCCGTTCGCCGCCCTCATGCGGGACCTGGAGAACGAGACGTCGCTGCGCCTGTCCGTCCTCCCGATGGCCTCCCGGCTCATCCGCCACCAGTTCCTTCCGGGACTGCCCGTGGGGACCTCCCAACTGGACGACGCACAGATCGGCGCGCTGCGCACCCACTTCGGCCAGGAACTCCAGTCGTTCATCACGCAGCGGAACGGGGACTGACATGGCCGCGATCGACGGCGGAGAGGCGTTCCTGCGGATGCTGGCGGCAGCGGAACGCCGACTGGCCGGCGTGCACGCCCTGAGCGCGCGGCGGCGACGGGTTCGCCGGCCCCGGATCGCCTCGGCCTCCCTCGCGGTGCTGATCCCGGCGGTGCTGGCACTCGCCGCCGCCACGGGCGACGGCCCCGGGGGTGTGCTCGTCGTCGCCGGCCTGATCGTGGCGGCGCTCTCGCTCGCGGCCTGCGTCGCCCTCCTGCTGAGGATCGAACGGCCGCTGGACCGGCGGTTGGCGGAGGAGGAACACACCATGATCGAGGAGGTGAACCGGATGCGGGAGCTGTTCACCCATGTCGCCGAGCGGGACCGGTGGGAGGAACGGCTGAAGCGGTCGGTCCGCGAACGCCTCTCCCGCTTCCCTGTGGAAAGGGGAGCGCTGCGGTGATCCGACGCCTGACCGTCCTCTTCGGCCTGGTGGCCTTCCCCGCCGCCCTGTTCACCTCGGCCGGATACGTACTGGCCACCCGGAAGCCGGGGCCGTATCAACGGGCGTTCGAGGACCAGTGGGACGCCATCGCGGCCGGGTTCGCCGTCACCGCGTGCGGGGCGCTGGCCGTGGCCCACGGGGCCCGGCTGTGCTTCAGCGTGCTCGGCGGCTTCCAGCCCGACAACGTGCGGCGGGGCGCACTCGCCCTGCTCGCCGGACTGCTCGTCTGCGGGGTGGGGTTGCTGCTGCTCTGGCGGCTGCTGGCGCCCTGAGCAGTGCGCGGCCCGCCGGGTCACCGGCCTCGCGCCCCGCCGGACCCGCCGTGCCCCGCCGGACCCGCTCGGCCGTCGCTCCAACTGCCGCCGGCCCTGTGGGCGCGCGGTACCGCCCGGGGCGCCGACAGGCCCTGAACGGACCGTAGTCGGTGTGGTACGAGCCGGTGACCAGGAAGATGATCCACAGCAAATTGGCGTTGCTCTCTGGTGAGGAGTGATCCCGCCGTGTAGCGTCGCTGGAAGATGTCGTGGTTCGCAGTACCTGCCCGCGCCTGGCGCGGGCGTTTTGCTGTGCAGTGCCTGAGAACCAGGGCGATCACCTCCGGGTCCGCGCGGTGCGGATCCGTTTACTGCTGAGAGGTACGGGCATGGCCAGCGGAACCGTCAAGTGGTTCAACTCGGAAAAGGGCTTCGGCTTCATCGCGCAGGACGGCGGCGGTCCCGACGTCTTCGCGCACTACTCCAACATCAACTCCACCGGCTTCCGTGAGCTCCAGGAAGGCCAGGCGGTGACCTTCGACATCACCCAGGGCCAGAAGGGCCCGCAGGCGGAGAACATCACCACCGCCTGATCCGGGTCGACCGACCCCGGGGCCCCGGAACGCATCGCGGACGCTGTTGGTTAATTCGGGGCCTGGCGTGACGTCGGCCTTCAAGACCTGGTTGTGGTCTTGAAGGCCGACGTTGTCGTATGGGGTGGGTGC
>NZ_JBIDBC010000067.1:0-11516 GCF_043202835.1 Streptomyces sp. NPDC048142 | reverse complement strand
AGCCTCGGCTACCTCAGCCCCGCCGAGTACGAGACCGTACTCGCAGCCTGACCACCACACCAATGGTGTCCGTCAAAGCAGAGCAAGCTCAGCAGCCACTTCAACCGCGCAAGGTCGGTCTTCGCTTGTACGGCTTCAACAATAGTCAGCGCGGACACGAGGACGGGAACTCCAGCCTGCCGGGAGGCCTCGATGCGAGCCGCCATACCGCGGTCGTTGCGCAGGAGCAGAGAGAGCGCCTCGGAGTCGAGCACCAGCGAGCGGGCCGACTGCTCCTTCACGCGGCGCCCCGCTCGGTGTTCTCGTCTGCGAACAGCTCGCGACGAGCGGCTTCGATCTCCTGCTCCGTGAGCGCGCCGTGCTCTTCTTCGTGGGCCGCGACGATCTCAGCGAGCCCGTCCATGGCGAGCTGGTGCCTGACAGCCTCGGTGACGTAGCCGGACAGCCCTCGGCGGCCGGTCCTTGATCGGAGTTCACTGACCAGCTCGGAAGGCATGGATACGGAGATGTTCTCAGTGACTCCGGAACGATTCTGCTTCATGGAATCAGTGTAAGACCATCTCTATTACATTCGCGAGATCGTCCGTGCACCCGCCTGCCGCGTCGGAAGCGTCCTTCATGGAAGATCCCGCTCGATGTGGCGCTTGCCTTCATGGTGCCGTTCGAGGCTGATGTGAACGCAGCGCTGAACGCAGAGAGTAGTTCGGACTGACAGTCGGCGGAGTCATCTCCTGAATCGCTGAAATCGACTGTCCGGCCCTACGGAAGCGCCGCCTTCGATCGATTGATCAGCCGGAGCTCGCCCTGCGGCAGGGCAAGTGCTACCGCTCCGCACGGCGCAGGAACTGCCAGCCCAGCGCCGCCAGGGTGAGCGTCTGCACAAGTGAAGTGAGCACGAGTACGGGGTGAACGGTGGGGGAGCACCAGAACGCGATCGTGCAGACCATGGGCAGGATCAGGTACGTGAACAGGTCCACTGCTGTCTGAAACCGCTTGCGCATGGTGCGGCCCGCAACATTGCGGTGATAGACCTCCCAGCCGAACACCGCGCCCCGGGCGGAGGAAAGTTCCCCCAGACGCGGCCCCAGTCGGTCGCGGACGTAGCAGCCGATCGCCGAGATCTTCTCGTCATTGACCAGGTAGGTCCAGCCCAGGATCAGACAGATGGCGGGGGCGGAGAGCAACAGTCGGGGCTGTCCGCTGTGGACAGTGACCGCCACGACCGCAGTGACCGCGGCGAGCGTGAAGTAGAGGAGGTTGTCGCGGAATCCTATGCGGGTCTTCTGCTCCTCCTTGAGGCGGTCGTACTCGGCTAGCAGGACTTTGCTCTCGGTGACATCGTCCATGGAGGTCACAGCCATTCGTCTGCTCGATTCCAGGTCAGTCGGCGACCTGGAAGGGCGTCAGGTTGTCGGGGTTATGCCGTTCGACCCAGTCCTTCCCGTCCGCCGCGATGCCCTCCAGGAGGCGGAAGGTATGGGTGAAGCCGGCGGAGTTGAGGCTGATCTCGGAAATCTCCCGAGCGCTCTCGTCCGGCGCCAGTTGATGGGCATCGGCGTCCTTGACGCGGATTCTCCGGGCCGGTCCGTTGGTGAGGACGAGCTCCAGGTCGTAGCCGACATCGGCGTTCTCCGTCACCTGCACCGAGGACAGGGCGTCGAACCGGTAGTTGCTCCGCTGCTCGTTCTTGCGCGTCGAGTCGGAGAACGTTAGCTCGGAGCTGACTTCGCGGATGCCGTCCCGGGTGAACAGGAACAGGCGGATGACGTAGTGCGAGGTCCGCCATGGGCCGCCCTGGACCCGGGCCCGTCTGTAGTGGCGCGCCGGGGTCACCAGGATGGTGTGCGTGATCAGATCACGCCAGGTGAGCCGGTGGTGTCGCAGCGCCTCATCGACGAACGTGGTCTTGTCGCAGGTGAGCCAGGTCTCCATTTCCCGCTCACTGGGGCGGGCCGAGTCCAGGAGCGCCTTCCAGCGTTGGTGGGCGTCCTGCCGTGCGGCCAGTTCTTTCTGGTACTCCAGAGCCTCCCGGGCCAATCGGTGCCGTTCACGCCGGGCCTTCAGCCACAGCTGAGCGGCCGCGTGCCCTGACCAGGCCGCACCGAGCAAGGCCAGGAACGCCCACAGCGGACGCGGCTGGGCGGCACCCGAGACCGCCGTGCCGAACCCTGACAGGGCCGCGGCGCCGAGAACGGCGAGGGCTGTCACGGTCAGGACCTTCGTCCTGGTCAGCGTCCGGTCCTGAGGGTGTCGATCGAAGAGGGTGCCGCTGTTGTGTCGGTTCCGGGTCTCCTCGGCGAGGTACCGGATAAGCCAGGTGACTCGCTCCACACCGATCCGGCTTTCCCGGTAGAGGTCCGCGACCTCGGCGGCAAGGCTGCTGCGGATCTCGGTGGTGTGCGCGAGCCAGGCGTCCGGGGTGAACCCGTGGGGTGTGCGAACTCTGAAGTAGTGGTCGAACTTATGGTGAACGCCTTTGGTGAATCCGCCCTCGGCAGGTGCGGGACTGTGTGGCTCTGAGGCGTCTGCCCCGGCCGTTTCGGCCGGCCGGGATCCCCGGCCCCACCACTGGACGCCGCAACGGGCCGCGGTGTGGCCCGCGCCGAGTGCCACCAGTGACTCGAGAACCGCCTGGGCTGGATGCGCGATCCATGCCAGGGCCCCAAGGACCACACTGCTGACCACGAACACGGCCACCCGGAGCGGAAGGGCTGCCTGCGCAGCGGCAGCGGCCGCAGTGCTCAGGCGGGGGCGTACGGCCCGTGCCCCGATGGGGTCGGGCTCGAAGTAGGCCCAGACCCGCTGGGCCCGGTCGTTGCCGAAGCGCTCTGCTGCAGCCCGTTCGAGGGTCTCCGCCCACAGCTCGTCCTTCAACCCTCCGGTAAGCATGAGGTCGAGGTGGCGAAGGATCGCGTCATGCTGGCGGGACGGCAGGTCCTGCAACTGCTTCAGTACGGGGCCGGTCGCTCCGCCGGCAGTGCCGAGCGCCGCCAGCAGGTCGAAAGTGACGCGCAGGGCTTCTTTCCACACGTCCTCTACGTAGGCTCGCACGAGCCCGGAGGCGTGGTGCAGCCGCTGGACCTCTTCGGTGCTGAGGTCGTGGTGTGTGCGTGCGCTGAGCATGGCGAGCACCCAGTGGAACCGAACCTCCGCGTTGTGGTAGCCATGAGCGATCGCATCAGTGATCATTTCGCGGGCGCGGCTGGGGATGCCGTCTTCCAGGAGGCGCACGCCCACCCTGTACTTCTCCTGCGGTGAAGCGTCCGGGTGGACGAAGTAGACATTGGAGTTGTGTACGGTCTCTGCCTGGATCCCGATGGTGGAATCGTACGCGGCCGCACTGTACGTAGCATCGTTGCTGTCGCTCATGCCCGGCCACCGGCTGAGGTGATCAAGGGGGCCAACTCGGCCAACAGCTCGGGACACTCCACGACCAGTCCCCGCAGTCTCCTCAGCGTCATTGCCGCGCGCTTCGACGAATCAGGAGTGCCTCCCCCGGCCGACCGGAGGGCGGACTCCAGGTCGACCAGGGCCTCCTGGTACGTGTCCTTGTCGAGGGCACCTTCAGTGTGGTGCCGCCCCAGAGTTTCGCGGAAACCATTGAGTGCCGCGATCAGGTCGGTCGGGCCGGACTCCTGCGGAGTCGTGTTCATGTGAACGCTGCTGCCCGTGACCGAGCCGGCCATGATGCCGACGGTGCTGTTGTGGGCGGTGTTGCTGACATGCCGGCCGAGCCGGTCGGCTGATGGGACCCTGTCGTCGCGGGGTACGGGAGCTTCTTCCTGTTCCCCGGCCAGTTCCACCGCCAGCCGGATGGCGAACGCCGCTGCGTTTGCTGCGGCCTGCGGCTGTCGAGTGCGGTCGTCAGCGCTGTTCTTCGTGCCGTCCGCTCGGTCGCTGATTCCGCGGATGATGGCCACCGGCGCTCCGTTGAGATGGCCGGCCTGCGCTACCCCGGCCGCCTCCATTTCGATGGCGAGTGCGTCGTTGTAGTGCTGCCGGATCCACTTCGCCTCGGCCGAGATCCTTGAGTTCTGGACGACCTCGCCGGCGGCGATCGCCCCGAAGCGCACCTGCGGCGCGTCTTCGGGACCGGAGGCGGAATCCGCCCAGTCGTTCAAGCGAGCTACGTGCGCGGCGAGTTGGCTGATGCCATGGGGTGCTTCCCATACCCGAGGGCGGGCTTTGAGCCCGTCGTCCTCGCTGGTCCCACCGTGGTAGGCGTACACGTGTGATGCCACCACAACGTCACCCAGCCTGGTGGCGTCCCATAAGGCGCCGGCGACCCCGACGAACAGCACGGCCGGTGGGGAGAACTCCTGAATCGCGCGTTCGGCGATCACTGCGGAGGATTGGTTTCCCTTGCTCGTCAGACCGAGCGCGACACGGCGTGACGTACCGGACACGGTTCCCACTTCGAATCGAGTACCGCGCTCATGGCGGTGCGCCTGCGGGCTCGTCAGCTTCTGGTGTACAGCCTGATACTCGAGATTGAGGGCGGTGAGAATCACCACCGGGCCATTCGGCATCTACTCCACTTTCCCTCTCGTGTTCTCTTCCGTACCGGACGGCGTGGGTCGGATCAGCGGTGGGAACAGCACGGTTTTTGGACCGGACCGGTACAGTCGTGCAGGCCGGCCGCCCGTGCTCTTGCGGTCCGTGCCGACGGGGACGATGAATCCCTTGGCGGCTTGGACCTTCCGGTAGAAATTGCGAGTGTCGAGTTCGGTGCCCCAGACGGCCTCGTACACTTGTTGCAGCTCTGCGATGGTGAACTCCTCTCGGCAGAATGCCGTGGCCAGCGATGAGAACTCAAGCTTGGTACGCGCGTGCTCGATACCCTCCGTTGCGATTCGGCGGTGATCGAAGGCGAGTTCCATTTCGCCGGACAGCACGGCTTCTGCCGGAAACCACGCGGCATCGGTGGCATCTGTTCCCGCGACCGGGTCGGGCAGCCCCGGCGCGATCGCCAGGTGCGCCACGGAGATGACTCGGCCACGGGGGTCGCGCCCCGATTCTCCGTACACGGCCAGCTGTTCAAGGTGGACCCAGCTGGACGCCAGGGCCGTTTCCTCGTCCAGTTCACGGTGGGCGGCATCCAGAATCTCCTCGCCATCGTGGTTCAGAAATCCGCCGGGCAGGGCGGGCATGCCCCGGAAGGGGTCTTCGCCCCGCTCCACCAAGAGAACGTGCAGGTGGCCTTCCCGCAACGTCAGGATCACGAGATCGACCGTCAGTAGTACATGCGGTGGTGACCACGCGTCATCTTCCATGTTCTACAAGGTACTTCAGTTACTGTCACTTGCACAATAAGAAGGGCGCGGGCTCGCAGTCGCGTTCGACTCCGCAGCCAGGGCGCGGGCGGTGAGGCGCGCCAACCAACCGGCTGGAACCGGCCTCGCCGGTTGTTCCGGATTCAGGGTTCCCGCGACCGGGGCTGCGATACTGCCCGCATGGTGAACCGCCTGGCCGATGCCACCTCCCCGTACCTCCTCCAGCACGCCGACAATCCCGTCGACTGGTGGCCCTGGTCGCCCGAGGCGTTCGAGGAGGCGAGGCAGTGGGACGTGCCGGTGCTGCTCAGCGTCGGGTACGCGAGCTGCCATTGGTGCCACTGCTGAATGTGTAGATCCAGGTAGCTGGAGTGCGTTGCGCACGTGGCGTCAAGGGCCCTCCACCTCGCCGGGTGCATTCACTGAGCCTTTTCAGCGTTGCCTCTCAAGGGTGAGGATCGCCGCGGTGATCGTGCTGAGGCGTGTGGGGCTGCAGCGGGCGTGTCGGAGGACTCGCCAGGACTTCAGGCGGGCGACTCCGCGTTCGACGGGCGCCCGGGCCGCGGACAGGGCTCGGTTGACCGTCTGCTCGGTGGGGGTGAGTTCGCCGCCCGGCGGGCGGCGTTTCGCGGTGGTGACCCAGTCGCCCGCGCCGATGTATGCCATGTCCGCGAGGATCGGGACGCCCTGGCGCTCACAGATCCGGATGATCCTGTGGGTGCGGGCGGCGGTCAGGTCGTGGGTCCGGCCCGGCAGGGCCGGCGACAGCCACAGGATCCTCCCGGTGGGGTCGGTGACGACCTGCACGTTCACGCCGTGCCGTTTGTGCTTGGTGGAGTAGTCGGCCCGCCGGTCGCCGACCCGGTCACACTCAGCGAGGGTGCCGTCCAGGAGCGCGTGGTCGGGATCCGTCTCCCGCAGCACCTTCAGCAGTCCCGGCGCCCGGTCTGCCAGGTGTCCGACGACGGTGGTGACGTAGGCGTGGGCGGTGCCGACGGACACCCCGAACCCGGCGGCGATCTCGGACAGGGTGTCGTGCCGCCGGAGGTGGACCAGGGCGACGAGAGCACGTCGGTGCGGCGGCAGTTTGCAGCGGCGGTCACCCTCACGGGTGACGATGAGCTTGGTTACCCACTCGACCAGGGCGTGGGGCAGGTCGAGTGCGGCAGGATAGGGAACCAACGGGGCTCCTGGGCTGTCGAGTTGAGACGTAGAACACCTCCCTCAACGGCACGGGAGCCTCGTGCGTTGCGGCCACCAGCCCCGTCACCCGTCCGGTGGCCACTCTGAAAAGGCTCACTGCCTCGTGGTGGGTGATGGTCTCGCTCGTCAGGTCCTCTCCTTGATCATCGGATCCGCCGCCTTTGGGGCTCTTCTGCCTGCCCTTGTCGCTCCGCAGTCACGCCTCGAACGGGAAGCGCCTGCTCACTGAGCAGGGGCTCCGTTGTCGCAACACACGGGGCGGGTCCCGCGTGCTGGGTGGCTATTCGGCGGCCGCCTCAGGACTGTGGACTGCGCGCCGGGGGAGTCGACCTTTGTCACCCTGTGCTGCTACCTGGGTTTGACGAAGTGTCAGTTGCTACTCGGCCTTGGGGGAACGTCACGTCGGCATCGTCAGCGGCGCGTCGCTCCAGGCGTCCGGCATCTACCGCGCTGGCGAGGGTCATGGGACCATGTCTGGGATGAGCTTTCCGGGGAACGATACCCAGCCGTGGACGTCGCTCGCGGCCACGATGGATCATCTGACCGACACCTGGGTCGTCTCGACGCCATGGCGCCCCTGCGGCGCCGATTACGCAGACGGGACCTACACGGGGCTTTATCGGGTCAACCTGGAATCCGATCGCAACGTCCGGGCCCCGCACCGACTCCTGTTGCATCACTCGACCACCCTGGAACTGGCCAGCTTCCACACCATGAGCTCGGTGCTGCTCGCCTATTTCGACGGGCATCTTCCCGCCTTTTCCGCCCTTCCTCGGAGGCCATGGGCAGAGGTGCGGCGCCGCATCATGGTCACCTCCAGCAGCGCCCGCCTGCGGCGCCCTGTCTTCGACGCCGAGGTGACCGTACGCTTGACTTTCGGCGAGGTCAGGAACGTGTGGTTGAGCCGTCAGATGGTGTTCTTCACCTGCCTCCTCGACATCGCGGACGGCCGGCACCTCGCTGAAATGGGCATGTGCCTCAATATGCGTGACGACCTCCTCACTCCCTGAGGGCCAGCATGGCCAGTGAGTGCAGATCCGGCCTGTGGAGAGGCGGGTCTTCCTGGTAGCCGACGGCACACGCCGAACGAGATGTTGGCATCGAACCGAAGCTCCGACGTTTCAGGGCGACTTGGGAAGCCCTCCTCCGCTCAACTGGAGCTCTGTTGTGTACGTGACGGTCGACCTGGGCTCTCTCGCGCCGTGGTGGCTGGCGACTCATGCGCTCACATGACTTTGAAACTGCCCTGGGGAGGGGCTCGAGTTTCGACGTTCTGACAGGCTCTGATGCTCACCTGGTGTGATCGAGGCTGGCGGTGGCCCAGGCTGCTGGACGTCGCGGATTTCCTTGCGGTGGGCTGACCGGGATGGGTGGGCATAGATCGTGCGGCGATGATCGTGCGCCTGAGTTTGGCGATCATGTCGGAGAGTGACGGGTCGGTCTTGGTGGTGTACCAGGGCTGGCGTTCGCGCCGCTCGGTGGCGTCGGCGGGGTGGTGGCCGTGGAGCGTGTACCAGATGACGGTGATCGTGTAGCAGTACAGGCCGAAGGGGATGGTCCGTTCGACCGCGCGGCGGGTGCGGCTCTGGGCCGGCCGACGCCGAGCAGGTCGCGGGCCTCGGCGAAGGTGACCTCGATGGAGCAGCGCCACGCGTACCGGCTGACCAACTCGGCGGTCGGGGTGGTGGGATCGGTGCTGATCAGGGCGAGGTCGTAGCCGGTGTCGGTGGCATCGTCGCGCAGGAGGATCAGCCGGACCTGCTGGGTGTGGAAGGAGCCGTACCAGAGGCAGGTCACCTCGGCCAGGAACACCGTGTCGGTCCGCTGGTACCGGTTGACCTGCACTGATGTGAAGACAGCAGTGGTCGCCAGCTCTTTGGCGGTGCCCAGGCGGGCGCCCTTGAGGGCGGGCCGGCCGCGTTTCCCGGTGCGCGGTGGGGCGAGGTCGTAAACGGCGCGTCCGGCGGCAGGAGGTGGCGGGCTATCCGGTGGGACAGGGAGATGCCCAGGATGCCGGGGTCCCACCGGGCGCTGGAGAAGAAGGTGTGCGCGCGGTCGTGCGACCACAGGCGCGACAGGCCGGCGCCGGTAAGCATCCCGGTCACCGTGTTCTTCCCGGTCTGCGCGATCAGCCCCGTGACCAGGGCCGTGAAGGTGCGGAAGGTCGGGGCGGTGAAGTTGCCGCCCACCAACTCCAGTACAGCCAGCAGCGAAGCCGGTACGGTCGGATCGAGGAGCATCGGCGGACTCCCTCTACGGAGGCGATGTGAACACCGCCGATGCTTCTCTTATGTCCGGCCCCAGCACGGCCGATCCCCCAAACCCACCCACCCGGGCACCTCATGCGAGACCCTGCGAGAACGTCGAAAGCCGAGGGGGAAGAAGGCTCCAGTATCTCGGGGAGCCTCCTTCCCCGGTACGGCATCAGCTCAGCCGACAGCGTTGCAGCCCCCACCAAGCGCGGCCAGGGCCCAGGCCCACGCGGTGCGTGGGTGGTGGCCGCGCATACGCGGCCGGTGTCCGGGCCAGGGGGAATCCCGCGCCATCTGCGGCTCATGGACGCCTTCCCGATGACCGTTCAGCGGCAGGGGCCGCACGGTCGAGCTGCGGGAGGCGCCGGCGCGGGAACTCGCGGCCGGGTGATGAGCCGGGTCAGCGGATTTCGGTGACCCGGTGCTCCTTCAGGGCGGCGCAGTTGGAGTTGTCCACCCGTACGTGCGCCCAGTCGATGGTGCCGCCCCAGTTCACGCAGTGGCCTCTGCCGAAGACGTACGCAGGCCCCGCATAAGACCTGAAGAACCCGGCGTCCACGGCTCTCTCGGTGGTGTCGGGGACCTCGATGTGCGTGGCCATGTACTTTACTGTGCCCGGGCTGTTGCTGATGGTGGCGACGCAGTTCTGGCCGTTCGAGGAGTTGTACGTCAGATAGACGGTGCCCAGCGAGCTGATGGGCTCCGAGTTCACGGTCTTGTAGCCGCTGCCGCAGACGTCCTGCGGTGTGACGTTGGGTGCGGCGGACGCGGTCGTACTGAACGCGGCCGTGGCGCCCACCACCAGTGCGGTTAACGCCCCGGCGGCGGCGATCTTGCGCGAGATTCGCATACTTTCCCCTTTGCGTCTCTGGGAGAGCTCTACTCCCACCTGATGTGACCCACGACCAGGATGGATGGTTGTACCGGTTCCGCACCGAGACACCATCCGATTTGGGTGTAGCTCTTCTGGAGGGAAGGGCTGAGCTGGGGGAACGCTGTTCGGGCTGTGGAGTGGGCTGCTCGTCTCTACCGTGGTGGCGGGAGACGGGCTCGCTGTGGAAAATCCGTTAATGATCACTTGGTGAGCGAAACGCTGGCCTGGGGATGTGATTGTTTCAGGACTCTCGGTGGTGTGGTGGGTCTCTGATCTGGGGTTTTGTGGGGCTGTGGCGGCTGGTGTTTGTCCTGATGCGCGGTTTTAGTGAGCTTCTTCGAGGTGGCCGCCGATCGGGTGAAGATCCGTGAAGCGCAACGAGTGAGGCCCCCGGGCTGTTGATCGAGATGTCTGACGTCTCAATTACGTTGCTCGGGGGCCTCGTTGGTCATGCATCCTGCCGCACTCGACCTGCCGCACGCACTCGTGGAGTGGGTCACCATGCTGATCGTCACCCGTGAGGGCGACCGGCGCTGCAAGCTCCGTCCGTCCCAGCGCGCGATGGTGGCACTGGTGTACCTGCGCGAACACACCACTCTGGCGAAGATCGCCGCCGGGTTCGGGATCAGCGAGTCCACCGCCCATGCCTACACCAGCGCGGTCGTCGACCTCCTCGCCGCCCGTGCACCGGGCCTGCTCAAGATGCTGCGCGAGCACGAACCCGACTTCGTCCTGCTCGACGGCACTCTCGCCGAATGCGACCGGGTCGGCGACGGCCGCGCCGACTACTCCCACAGACACCGGCGCCACGGCGTGAACGTGCAAGTCGTCACCGATCCCGAAGGCCGGCTGCTGTGGCTCTCGCCCGCCCTGCCAGGCCGCACCCACGACCTGACCGCCGCCCGCACCCACCGGATCATCCGGATCTGCGAGCGTCAGGGCGTTCCCATCGTGGCCGATCTCGCCTACCAGGGCGCCGGCCCGTGGCTGACCACGGGCATCAAACGCAAGCCCCTGCAAGAACTCACCCCCACCGACAAGACACGCAACCGGGCCCTGGCTGCGACACGGGCACCCGTCGAACGCGGTGTCGCCCGCGTCAAGTCCTGGCGCATCTTCCGCAGGTCCCGCTGCAGCCCCAACCGCATGACGTCAATCGCCAAGGCCATCCTCACCCTGGAGCTGCAACGCTGAAGAGGCTCAGTGAGCCACCCAGCCAAAAACCCGCTCACCCGAACTGCATAAAACGAGGTCAGGAGATGGCCGCCGCGCAGGTTCACCGAGCCTCGACAACGGGCCCCCACGGCACGCGTCGGCCGCGCCCTGGCGACAGCCGGGCCTTCAGCATGGCCGCCACCAGCCCGTACAACCGAAACGGCCCGCCGAGGCTTGAGGATTAGATGCCTCGGTTCACCACTGCATGGCCTCCTGCGGCTTTACCATTTCTATCCAAGAGCTGGACGTAAACGTATTCAGCAGCTCCGCGAGCATCGAAATCAATCGTGAAATTGAAACCCTTGCTGGTGCCCGTCCCACGGCCACAGGCGGTCCTTGTTTCGAAGTACCAGTTCACTCCCTGCTTTATTTGAAAGTTTGCGCTAGCGCACCCTGTAGTGTCCGACTTCACTGTGCCCGTGATCTGCACGCTACGGTTGTAGAAGTTAACCAACCCGTTCGTGTAGCCAACATTCGGTGTGTCCACATTGAACGTGCCACTGTCGAGCGGAGCAGCAACGGCTGTTCCAGTCCCTAGTGTTGCGACAAGTGCCACAGAAATAGCTGCCGTGGACGCGGCTTTAACGAGAGTGCGCATAAGTCCCCCTAGGGCGTGTATCGAATGTGCTGGTCACAGCCACTCGTTGATGGCCGCTACGAGGACAGTCGCCTCGTAGCGGACCGCGAGCTTGTCGTAGC
>NZ_JBIDBC010000066.1:0-11686 GCF_043202835.1 Streptomyces sp. NPDC048142 | reverse complement strand
ACAGAGCCGACACATCCCGTTGAGGACCCTGAGTCAGTCAGGCGGTGGGTCAGACCCCGCCGGGGAACGCTCACGTACATCCTCACGGTCAGGCGGATTCGGTGGGGAGGCCGGCCTCGACCCAGTCCTGGATGCCCTCGCGGTACTTGCGGACGTTGGTGTAGCCGAGGGCGGTAAGCCGGCCGGCGACCTGCCCGCTGTTGGGGCAGGCCGGGTTGGAGCAGTACGTGACGATCGCGGCGTCGCGGTCGGGGAGCAGGGCGGGCGCCTGGGCGTCGACGTCGGCCGGGATCAGCGCCAGCGCGCCGGGCAGGTGTTGCTGGGCGTAGTACGCGCCGCCGAGCGCGTCGACGACGGTCACGGACTCGGCCTTGATCGCTGCTGCCAGCTCGTCGCGGGTGATGAGTGTGGTCATGCTGCTGTCTCCAAGGAATTCGGACTACAGTCCTCTTATGGCTCACGACAGTAACGGACTGCGGTCCGCTTCCGCAATGCCCTTGGAACTGCTGCGGACGCCGCCGCCCAAGGAGCGCGCGGACGCGGCCCGCAACCGGGTCGCGGTTCTGGAGGCGGCCGCCAGGCTGTTCGCCGAGAAGGGCGTCGAGGCGGTCTCCATGGATCAGGTGGCCGCGGCCGCCGGCGTCGGCAAAGGCACCCTGTTCCGCCGCTTCGGCGACAAGTCGGGGCTGGCCGTCGCACTGCTGGACACCCGCGAGCGCGTGCTGCAGGAAGCGATCCTGCACGGGCCGCCCCCCTTGGGCCCCGGGGCTCCCGCCGGCGAGCGCCTGGCCGCGTTCCTCGACGCCTACTTCGACTACCTGCTGGAGCATCTGGCGCTGGTCCGGATGTCCGAGACCGCTACCCCCGGCGCCCGGTACCGGATCGGGGCCTACCGGTTCTGGCACCGCCATGTGGCGATCCTGCTCGCCACCGCCCCCGCCCCCGCCACCGCCCCCGACCCCGACCAGGCTGCCCACGCCCTGCTCGCCGCGCTGGCAGCCGACCACGTCGCCGCGCTTCTGCCGGAACTCGGCGAACAGCGGATGCGCACCGGCCTGCTCCACCTCGCCCACTCGGCGATGTGAACGGTCCTGTCCCGGCGGCCAGGGCCTACGCACCTTGGCCGCCCCGGTGCCGCCGCTCCTCGGACGAACCTCAACGTCGCGTCATGATCGCGCATCACCGCAGGCTGAAGACGTACGCGAAGACGCACGGAAGGGTCTGCTTCTGGCCAAGTCCTGCTTGAGGTTCTCGGGAATCAACGGTGCTTGCCGGGCTGCGGACGCCGGTCACCCCTACGGCTTGATGTTCTGGTTCACGTGGAACAGGTTGCTGGGGTCGTAAGCCCTCTTGACCTCTACGAGGCGCTCGTAGTTGCCCCGGTAGTTGGCCCTGATCCGGTCCTGGTCGTCCTCGGCCATGAAGTTGATGTACCCGCCTTCCTCCGAGTGCGGAGCGGTGGCCTGGTAGTAGTTACGCACCCAGGCGATGTTGGCCTCGTTGTCGGCAGGGTCCGGCCACATTCCGGCGATGACGGTGGCGAACGTGGCATCCCGGTAGGCGAAGGCCGTGTCCTCCGCTGCCACGCGGTGGCAGGCACCGTTGATCGGGTAGATGTGCACCGTCGAGTTCATGGCGGGCAGCCGAGGGCCGTGATCGAGGTGTGCTGTGATCGCCGCATCACTGAGCTCTGTCACGAAGTTGGCCTTCCAGTAGTGCTGCAGGCCAGGCGGCACCAGCGCGTCGAACGCGCTGTTGAGCGCGGAATAGGGCATCGGGCCGACGTGCTCGGCAACCACCGGTGCGATATCGCGGAACCTCTGGACGGCGCGCTCTCCCTCATCCATGGGGCCGGCCCAGCACGCGACGATCAGGATGAAGGTGTCGCCGTGCCGGTTCTCAGGGATGAACGGCAGTGGTGGGGCGATCTGGAAGGCGGGGAAGCCGCCGAGTTCCTCCGGGGCGTCAGCGATGAGTTCGCGGAACGAGCGCAGAACCGTACCGGCGTCTTCCAACTCGTACAGAATGGGCCCGCCGTAGATGTCCTTGACCGGACTGAGCCGGAACTCGAACGATGTCACCGCGCCGAAGTTGCCGCCGCCGCCGCGGATGGCCCAGAACAGGTCGTCGTGTTCTTGCTCGCTCGCGACGACCAGCCTGCCCTCCGCGGTCACCACATCGGCCGAGATCAGGTTGTCGCAGCTCAGGCCCAGGCTGCGGGCGAGGTATCCGATGCCGCCACCGAGGGTGAGCCCCGCGACGCCGGTGGTGGAGACGATTCCGCCCGTGGTCGCCAGACCGAACGCGTGCGTCGCCGCGTCGAAGTCACCCCAGGTCGCGCCGCCGTCCACCCGCGCGGTTCGTCGCTCGGGATCGACGCGGACGCCTCGCATGCCGGACAGATCGGCCACCACGCCGTCGTCGCAGGTCCCGAAGCCGGGCACACTGTGCCCGCCGCCACGCACCGCGAGGTCCAGCTCGTTGTCACGTGCGAAATCGACCGCAGCCATGACATCGCCCGCATGGGCACACTGCACGACGGCAGCCGGTCGCCTGTCGACCATGGCGTTGTAGACCTTGCGCGCCTCGTCATAGCCATCGCTGTCAGGAGTGACTACAGGCCCCCGTGCGCGTTCCCGCAACCGTTCGATCGATGAGTTGTTCACCAACCTCACTCCTTGCGCGTCATTGCCGCGAGTTCCGGAGATACCCAGCCCTCAGCACCGGTCGCCCCAGGCTCCCCCGGCCACTCTGCGACCCGGCTGCGCCTGGCCTGGATCCTTTCCACGCTACGCCGATGAGCCGGATGCTCAACTCGACAGCCTCGGGAACATCCACGCGGCGCCAACGGTACGGACCGGGTCGGCGGCATGGGCGACTCGGAGGGCCTCTCCGCCCGGCATCTCCGCTGGTCGGTCGCGTACGTCCAGGATCAGAGGTCAGGGAGCGATCCGCCCTCCTGCGGCGGCACCCGTGGCCGGTGTTGCGCGTGATCGCTGAGGGCCGTTCGACACCTGCCTCGGCGCAACGCCGATCGTGCGGAAAAGCGTCCGGACAACAAGAGGGCCCGCCTCGATGGCCAGGGCCTCGGTCGTGGAGCGGGTGACGCGAATCGAACTCGCGCTCCGAGCTGGGGAATCACTCGGCACTTGAGGATTCCGCGGGGCCACTGACCTGGCAAAACGTCCCCTGGTGGCCTCGTGGGAGCGGTCGCTGAGAAACCCTTGCTGACCGCTCCTTACCGGTCCGACTGGCACGTAGTGGCACGCCAGGAACCCCGCCGGGCTCTGGTGACTGGAACTTAAGGCTGATCGTTCCGCAGGAAGGCCAGGGCGTGGGCGGAGAACCGCTTGTCCGTGAAGGTTCCGCTATGGCTGCGGTTCTGGTAGACGACGAGCCGGGCGTCTGGAATGCCCTTGACGGTCTGCCGGGCCAGGTCGAGCGGATAGACGATGTCCTTCTCGCCTTGGAGTAGCAGCGTGGGCGCCTTGATCTCGTGCAATCGGCTGCGCAGGTCGAAGCCGTCCTCGGCGCCCAGCATGGTGGCGGCGTCGAGGTGTTCGCGGCTGCCGTCGATGAGCCAGAGCAGGCCCTTGAGTGCCGTCCGGCCGATCGTCGAACCAGTGAGCATCTCGGCCAGTGCGGGGCTCGGCCGCTTGCCTTGCCGCGCGCGCTCGATGTAGCGGCGCTGGGCGCGCCTGCCGACCGGGCCGAGGGTGCAGGCCGTACCGCCCATGACGAGGCGGTCGATCAGCTCGGGATGGTCGGCGGCGAGCTGGAGGGCGAGCGATCCACCGGTGGACAGGCCCAATACGTTCACCGGCCCGCTGAAGGTCGCCCGGATCGCGTCGGCGTGCACTGCGGCGAGCTGGGCCATCGTTGTCGTCGGCGGCAGGCCGGGCGGGCGTATGAGGAGGTGCGTGGTGAACCGCTCGGAGAAGGGCCGCAGCATCCGCAGGGTGAGCCGACGGTTCGCGCCCGTGGGGACGGCCGCTTCCGGGGTGAAGAGCAGGACGATCAACGGCGGCCCTTCGCCGGCTGACAGGCAGGGCAGTCCATGCATCATGAAGCGGCTCCCTTGACCCCGCCGCCGGCGTCGAGGCGGGTGATGCGCCGCTGTGCGGCGAAGGCGGCGGCCGGATAGCGCGGGTCGGGCCGCAGGGCGTATTCGCGCAGGCACGCTTCGGTGAACTTGATGACGTGCTCGTCGCCGTGCTCGGCGGCGCGGGCGCCCAGCTCGTCCAGTGGGGGCAGATCCGGTATCTCCGACTGCCAGGCCGCTGTGTCCTCGTCGCGCCGGTCCGAGGTGAAGGCGAACAGGAACGCCGACTGCACCTGCCAGAGCCGGGCCAGCGTCGGTTCATACAGCTCGTGCGGTAGATGCGGGAGTACGAGGCGGACGGCGGCGGGGGCCGTGACGCCGTGGATCAGCGGGACGGGGTACACCTCGGGGTGGCCGAGGTAGACATCGGCGAACTGGGCTGTCATCTCGCTCAGCAGCCGGGGTGCCTGCTGCGGGGCCAGTGTCTCCAAGGACTCGCCGTATCCGGGGAGTTCGGCGAGCGTGTCCAGGCGGTGGCGGGCGGTACCCGGCCCCATCGGGCCGTCGAGCGGTACGCGGGGCAGCGCGGCGACCGCTTCGGACAGCTCGTGGGGGCCGTGCAGCCGCGGCCGGCCGGGGAGTTCGCTGTAACGGGCCGCCCAGTAGGCCATGCCCCGGGCCAGCTCCTTCAGCTGGAGCGCTGTGCCTCCGTCGCTGGTCGCGTACAGGCCGCGTACGGCGTGCGCCGTACGGATGACCCCGTGCGTCAGGCCCGCGAACAGCCCTGGAAGGAGGCGGGGCCACCAGCGTACGAGCACCTCGCGCCAGTGCGCCTCCGTCAGTTCGCGGACGAAGAGCTGCTCCCAGTCCCCGGCCTGCCGGAAAGCGCCGAGGGCGGGACGCCACGAGGGCTCGTCCGCGGGGTCCAGGGCGAAGCGGGCGGCGGGAGGCTCGTGATGTTCCATCGCCTTCCGGTAGCGCCCCACCCACCGGGCGACTTCGTCCACTTGTCCGAGCAGGGCGAGTGCCTCGGCGCCCATCGGGCCGTGGTTGGCGAGATCCACCCCCTGTCCTCGCTCGTACCCCAGGTCGTCCATGCGTTCCAGGGCGTCATTGAGTGCATCGCTGTAGCTGATCGACGACATCGAAGACCCTTCGGGTTGCCCAATAGTTTGGAAATCAGAACCATATACACTTGTAGCATGCCGCAGAGCGAGAACGCCGGGAAGGCGTCACGGAAGCCGACCCCGGATGAGCTTGAAGTCGCTGGTCTGGTGCCGTTGTTGGAGCCGTTCTTCCGGGGTTCGGTCGTGCGGGATCTGATGCCGGAGCCTTTGCGGGGTGTCATGGAGGCGCATGGCCTGACGCCGCGCCACGGCGCCGTACTGCCCCAGTTGCTGGCCGGACGGCCGCTGGCGGTCAGTGAGGTCGCCCGACGGCTTCAGGTGTCACTGTCCACCGCCAGTGAACTGATCGGAGCGCTGAGCCGGGCCGGCATCGTGGATCGGGCCGAGGATCCGACGAACCGCCGCCGCGTCCTGGTGTCCTTGGCCGCGGAATACCGCCTGCCGCTCGAAGCCTTCATCGTTCGGCGGACCGAGCCGCTGCTACGCGCGCTGGAGGGGCTGTCGCCGGATGAGAAGGCGGGATTCCTGACAGGGCTCACGGCCTGGGTCAGCGAAGTGCAGAGGTGAGCGCGCTGCGCGCGCTTCGGCGGGCGAGCGATGGACGCCGAAGTCCTGCTGGAACGCGCACCGGTGGCATCGACCCCGGCTGCTCCGATGGGCTGGCGGCAGACGCAGCAGGCCGGTTCTCGGGACGCCCTGGTGCGGTGTGGCCGGTCGCTACCAAGTGGTCAGGTCGACTGCGTGGACACAGTGGGGGTCGGATGTGTCTGTCACCCAGCGGTCCGCTTCGCCGATGAGTGAGGGCAGGGCGGCTAGCAGTGCGGTCAACGCGCCGGTGAGCTGTACGTCGGCCGCGATCAGGCCGTCGGCCTTCTCGACTGCGAGGTAGAGACGCAAGCTGTCCTGTCCGGTGAAGAGGAACCCGCAGAGTGCTGGGCTGGGCGGGGTCTCGACGAACGGCCAGGCCAGCGTGCGCAGCACGCGCAGCGCTTGATCCGTATGAGACGAGTCGGCGGGTTCGAGGACGGTGGTGTCCACCGGGACCAGCGGCATGCCCATCACGGTCGCGTCCGTATGGGGGAGAGAGCCGGATGCGAGCGTGCGGGTCCAGCCAAGGACCAGTGGGGCAGTCACCGGCTCCTCGTCCTCGTCCGACAACGGGACTTCATAGGCAACCAGTTCGTGTGGCGCCACCGCGTCGGCGGCTCCGGTCACGACCCGGACTGCGTCCCGCGCCGGCAGCACACCGCGCAGGAAGGTTCCCCCGGCTAGGGGCACCGCTGTGTAGTCGAGGAGGAAGCGCGTGATGTACGCCTGCTGCTCGACTGTTTCCCCGCCGGGGTCGTTCACTCGTTGATCCAGTCCGGGCACCTGTTCATGCCCTTGCAATAGGCCGTGATGACACCGATCTTCGATCTTCTTGCCCCTGCCCGCGTCGTACTCACCATCGGTCGTGCGGCGCGCGTACTGCACGATGACCACGATCTTCACCAGCTTGGTCTGGTTGCGGGCGACCCCGTAGTACTCGAGTCTGCCTCCGTTCTTCTTGTCGACCCTCCCGGCCAGGGCCGCGTCGACCACCCGGCACTTCTTGATGTTGTGCTTGCCGGAGAAATGGTTCCAGCCGAGATCGACGTTGCCGTAACGCGTTGGGATCACCCGTCCCTCGGGGTCGGTCTCCTCGCATTTCACGCTCTTGTTCCAGTGCGGCGCCGCTGACGCCTCGCCCACGGGGGCGGCTGCGAGGCAGGCGCTGGCGGCAACTGCGGTCAGCATCTTGATCATCTTCATGGCCGGACCGTGCCACCCCACCGCATGGCATAGTCCCTCCCCGCGGACAGAATCGTTTCTCTTCCCCTGGATGGGTGAGGTCCGATGGGTAGCCGAGTGAACTTATCCGGGCCTGTCTCAGTGGCGTCAGCTGCCCTCGCGCAGGTCACCAAGGACGGCGGTGGTTGGTGCCTCCCGGACACCGGGACCCGGACGCGTGGCCACACCAGAGGTGTCCCGCCTGTCCGACTGTCAGGTACTGGCACGGCGCTGCGCGGGATAGCGAAGAGGGCGACGTGCGTGAGAGGCATCTGTCCATCCCCGGAAGTGGCCTGAGCTCCTGGGTATGGCCGAGCGGTTCCCCTGGCGGTTTGTGGAGGTTTCTGGCGGCGGAAAGGGGGCAAGGTGGTGCGCAGATTGTGCGCGATGCTTAGACCGGTCCAGACAACAAAGAAGCCCCGGGCCGCTGGCCTGGGGCTTTCATGTGGAGCGGGTGACGGGAATCGAACTCGCGCTCTGAGCTCGGGAATCAGCGCTTCCGCGGTCTCGCGCACGACCTCGAACCGCCCTGCGGTGGTGAGGCGGGAGATGGGCTGCCAACCGCCCGCGTCCGCTTCGAACGCGACGAGAAGCGGCGGTCCGGGCGCCGCAGCGGCCGCTCAGAGGTGACCGTCCAGGAACTTCCGTACCTCGTCGATGGTCATAGGCCCCGTGCCGTGCGCCACCGCCGCTCCCTCCTTCAGCAGGAGGCAGGACGGGGCTCCGGTGATCCCGTATCGCTCGGTTGCCGCCGGGCAACGCGTGATGTCGGTGCGGACGACCGTCAGGCGGCCCGTGTGGGCGGCGGCGATGTCGCCCACGACGACATCCATCACCCGACAGGGCTCGATCGCCTTGGGCCATGCCCCGGTGAAGTATGCGAGAACCGGAACCTTGCTTCTTCCGAGGATGAAATCGAACTCCGCGTCCTCACGAGGTCGGTGAACCAGTTTTGTCATGGGAGCTCCTGACCTCACGTTCCGTACTCCGTCCCATCATCCCTCGCGCGGTGTGCCAGGTCGGCCCTGGCCGGTCGTCCGGCCGGCTGCCGGGAGGGAGGTACGGGCCGCCGCAGGACGGCGGTGGCCCCTGGGACGAGCGGCCCGGCCCCTTGTCACGACGACCGGAAAGCCGTTTCCCGGGTCATAGCGGCATGGCGCCGGGAACGAGCACGATCTCCGGACGCTTACGGACGCGGCGGTGGACGGGTGACGCGTCAGCGGACCCCGAGACCGACCGCCAGCGTCAGTTCAAGGACCCGGTGTGGCGATGCGAGATCGGGAAACAGCTCCCGCAACTGCGGCATCCGGTATCGGACCGTCTGGGGATGGACGAACAACGCCGCCGCGACCTCGTCCCGCCTGCCCTGGTGCAGCAGCCACGCCCGCAACGTCTCCTCCAGCCGTCGTGCGGTTGCGGCAGGCAAGGTCTGCAACGGTGCGAGGGCTCGGGCGCGCAGGTCTGCGAACGCGTCCGCGTCGGCGCTGAGCACCAGGTCGGGCAGGTGGTCCTCGGTGTCGCGAATGTCAGAGGAAAGGGAGCGCGCGCGTAGGGCTCGTGCGTACGAGGCGGACGCGTGGGTCCATGGCCGGGCCGGGCCGACCACGGCGGCGCGGTCGGTCAGCTGCCGCAGGAGACGTGATCGGTCGGCATCGGGGACGAGGAGCACACCGGTGGCATCGGGCAGATCGTCGAGGACGAGGGTGCTCGGATCGAGTGTCCGGTAGGCAGGCCGGGCCTGGGCGGCGGGCAGCAGGACGGCGGTCAGCGAAACCGGAGGCTGCCATCTGGCCCGTTGGCCGGAGGCCAGCAGCACGTCCGGGCTCGCGCCGGCGAGGAGGTCGCGGGCCAGGTGTTCCAGGTGGCGCTCGTGGGCTCTGCCCCGGGCGGCCAGTTCGTCGGCGTGGCCCGCGGCGCTCGCGGCGGAGAGCTCGTCGATGTAGGCGAAGGTCAGCTCGGCGAACTTTGCGACCTCGGCGGCGGGCAGGCCTGCGGGTACGGCACCCGCTGCCAGGCAGCGCCAGGCGACCCGGGCGCCGACGCGGTAGGCGCTGAGCAGGGCGTCCATCGAACGGCCGTCGCGCACCTCGCCGCGGCCCAGCTCGTAGGCGGCGTCCCCGGCGTCGCCGCCTGTGGCGTTCCCGCTCGCGAGGTCCAGGTAGTGCCCCAGGGCGGTGCGGACTGCTCTGCGGATGGTGGCGCCCATGCGGCCCGACAAGGCATGGGCGTAGGGAGGAACCTCGTCGATGATCGCCTGGACGACTTCGTCGGCGGTGGTCTTCAGGGCGGCCCGAAGGGCGGTGACCGTCGTCTCATCCAGGGTCAGTTCGCTGGCCCTCCGGATTGCATAGCTCATTTTTGTTCCCTGCGAACAATTGAGTCGACCAGATTTACGTCCTGTGGTCAGGACTTTACGCCTGGAGGCGCAGCAAGCTGGAGTCATGACGAGTGGAGCCCTCCGCAGTAGGGCGTGGAAACTGCTGGAGATGGTCACGACGCCGCTGCTGCCGTCGGACTACCTCGACCTGGTCAGCCCGCTGCGTGCGGGCGCTGACCTGTGTGGGCGCATCGAGGCCGTGCACTCCGAGACGGATAACGCCGCGACTGTCGTGATCAGGCCGGGGCGGGGCTGGCGCGGCCACACAGCCGGCCAGTACGTGAGGATCGGGGTCGACGTCGACGGAGTGCGCCTGTGGCGTGCCTACTCCATCACCTCGCCGACGAACCGCCGGGACGGCCGTGTCACGATCACCGTCAAGGCGATCCCGGACGGCAAGGTCAGCAACCACCTGGTCCGCAGGGCGAAACCGGGCACGCTGGTCCAGCTCGACCAGCCGACCGGTGACTTCGTCCTGCCGCAGGCCAGGCCCGCCAAGGTGCTCTACCTGACGGCCGGCAGCGGCATCACGCCCGTGATGGGCATGCTGCGCGACATCGAACTCGACGACGTCGTCATGGTCCACTGCGCGCCACAGCCTCAGGACGTGATCTTCCGCAAGGAACTGCACGGACTGGTCGCGGACAAGAAGCTTCGGCTCACCGAGGTGCACACCGACACCGACGGCAAGCTCGACATCGCCCGTCTCGACGAACTCGTGCCCGACTGGGCCGAGCGCGAGACCTGGGCCTGCGGGCCCGCAGGCCTGCTCGACGCCGCCGAAGAGCACTGGACCGAACAGGGCGTCCAAGAACGCCTGCACACCGAACGGTTCCGCGCCGGCATCGTCGTCGCCGGCGACGGCGGCGAGGTCACGTTCAGCGCGACCGGCAAGACCATCGACGCGGACGGCGCCACGCCGTTGCTCGACATCGGCGAGGAGGGCGGCGTGCTCATGCCCTCCGGGTGCCGCATGGGCATCTGCTTCGGCTGCGTCACGCCGCTCAAGGCCGGCGCTGTCCGCGACCTGCGTACCGGCGAGATCACCGAGGCCGAGCCGGGCGTCCTCATCCAGACCTGTGTGTCCGCCGCGGCGGGCCCCTGCGACATCGAACGCTAGGAGCACCTTGACCGCCATCGACCCCACCGCCCACCTGACCGCGGAGCAGATCGAGGAACTGGGCCGCGAGCTGGACGCGATCCGCGACGAGGTGATCGCCGACCGCGGCGAGAAGGACGCCGCCTACATCCGCCGGGTCATCTCGGCGCAGCGCAAGCTGGAGCTGGTCAGCAGGGGTGTGCTGCTGTTCTCGATCTTCCCGCCCGCGTGGCTGCTCGGCACCGCCGGGCTGTCCGTGGCGAAGATCATGGACAACATGGAGATCGGCCACAACGTCCTGCACGGCCAGTGGGACTGGATGCGCGACCCGAAGATCCACTCCACCACCTGGGAGTGGGATCACGTCTCGCCGTCCGATCAGTGGAAGCACTCGCACAACGAGCTGCACCACACGTACACCAACGTGATCGGCAAGGACAACGACCTCGGCTACGGCATCATGCGCGTCGACGAAGACCAGAAGTGGCACCCCTTCCACCTCGGCCAGCCGCTGTGGAACTTCCTCAACGCCTGCTTCTTCGAGTACGGCATCGCAGCGTACGACCTGGAGCTCGGCAAGAACCTCACCAAGCGCAGCCGCAAGAACCCGGAGTTCCGCGCGCGGGCCAAGGCCGTGGGCCGCAAGATCCGCAAGCAGGTGCTCAAGGACTACGTGATCCACCCGCTGCTGTCGGGCCCCTCGTTCCTCACCACACTCGCCGCCACGTTCACCGCGAACCTGGTCCGCAACCTCTGGACCCACTCGGTGATCATGTGCGGGCACTTCCCCGAGGGCGTACAGGTCTTCGAGCGCCGGTCGATCACGGGCGAGACACGCGGCCAGTGGTACCTGCGCCAGATGATGGGCTCGGCGAACATCAGCGGCAGCAAGGCCATGCACTTCATGACCGGCAACCTGTCGCACCAGATCGAGCACCACCTGTTCCCGGACCTGCCGAGCAACCGGTACGCCGAGGTCGCGGTGAAGGTGCGCGCGCTGTTCGAGAAGTACGAGCTGGAGTACGTCACCGGCCCGCTGCCCAAGCAGGTGTTCTCCGCGTGGCACAAGGTCTTCCGGCTCGCACTGCCGAACAGGCAGCCCAAGGTCGGAACGCCGGACCGTGAGCAGGACCTCATCGCTTCCTAATGTTGTTGTCAAGCGGCTGCGGTCACGGGCGGTGTGACCTCGTAGCACCGTCGGTCACGGATCAGGGCCCACAAGACGTTGACGC
>NZ_JBIDBC010000065.1:0-12649 GCF_043202835.1 Streptomyces sp. NPDC048142 | reverse complement strand
GGCTTCAGGCGAGCCCACTGCGTATCCGTCAGATCTCCACGTGCCACAACACAAGATCATCCCACCTCAAGATCCACTTCCGATACACGCCCTAGACGGAAGTCGATACGGCCGTGCGGGGTGAACCGGACGGTCTCCACCGTCGTCGCCGTCAGCCGGCCGCCCGCCAGCGGGGTGAAGTGGGCGGCCAGGACCATGTCGCTGCCCCGCTCCAGCACCCGCACCTTCTCCCGCATCGCCCGGGTGGTACGCCCCAGATACGGCTGGGCGATCACCTCGAAGACCACGTCCTGGGGCGCCTCGATGTCCACGGTCTGCGGCCCCAGTGGGCGTGTGCGCCGGCCTACGCCCAGATCCACCGGCAGCGCCCCGCTCACCAGCCCCAGATATCCGGCCGCCACACCACCGCCTGCCGCTGCCACGAGGGCCAGCCGCCCCAGCCATGCCATACGCACGTCCCTTCCTCGCCGTCCCTGGCGCTGTGTCCGAAGCGACACTACGGCCCGGTGAGCCCCCACGATCGGTGAGCGCGCCCACGTACCCGCCGAGGACTACGGTGGCGGCACGTCGCCTGTGCGATCCAGGAAAGGGTTGGGGATAGGTGCCCGTATCCGATCTCGCCGACAGCCGTGCCGCCACCGACGCTCTCCTGCACGCGCTGAAGGCCGGCCGCTGGCGGCCCCGGGCCATCGCCGCTTTTCTGGCCGTGGCAGCCGACCGGTCGCTCACCCAGGCGGCGCTGCGTCCCCGGGCACTCGGACAGCTCACCGCACTGCACAGTGTCCTGTTCGCCGCGGCCTGCGGCCGTGGCGGCAGGAACTGGGTGGCGGCCAGCTGGACCGTCAGCATCCTCCACCTCGGGCTGTTGGAAGACCGCGACCGCCTTGCGCTCGCCGACGTGCTCACCCTCATCCGCGGCAACCTCCCCGCGCTGCCTGCGGGCAGCGGGCCGCGGTCAGGGCTGATGGCTCTCGCGCTGGATATGGCCGACGGACGCATCGCCCGCCGGCAGGGCACGGTGACCCCGTTCGGGGACTACGCCGACACCTTCGCGGACGCCGCGTTCTGGACCTGGTTCACCCTGCGCCGCGAACCCCACCGCACCATCCGGGCGGCTGCCGTCGCCGCCTGGGTCCTGCCCGTCGTCGCCGTCACCGCCACCGGCGTACGACGCGGCCGGATGCCCCAACGGCCCCGCCCCGCCCTGCTACGGCCGGCCGCAGCAATGCAGGTCCTCCTCGCCGTCCGCCACCTCAAGCGCCACCTGTCTGCGCCATCGACAGCCACACCGGCGCACCTCATACTGAAAGCAGGGCTTGGCGCGGCCAGGCCCTGAGCCGGGAGGTCGCTCATGGACTGGTGGCTGTGGGTTGTGATCGTCCTGGCGGTGTTGGCGCTGGGCGCCGTGTCACTGCTCGGGGTACAGGCGCGGCGGCGTAGTGGCGGGGTCATCGCGGGCGGCAGACACCACCCGCGCGGCGGAAAGAAGCCGGGACCGTGAGCGGCTACGTGCGGGCCGGCGAGATCGCGAAACTGCCCGTGGTCACCCTCGGGGGAGACGACATCGCCCAGGTCAAGGACATCGTCTTCGACGCTGTCGGCGGCAGTGTTCGCTGCTTCACCCTCAGCGGGCGCGGCTTGTTCTCCGGTCCGCTCAAGCGGGACCTGCTGTGGAACAAGGTGCACGCCCTGGGGCCGGACGCGGTGATGATCCGCGACGAGAACGCCCTCGCCGACGACGATGAGGCGGCCAAGGACGCCAAGGCCACCGGCGGCGGCAACGTCATCGGCTCCCGCGTGATGACCGAGGGCGGCACCGACCTCGGCAAGATCATCGACGTCATCATCGCGACGGGCCGCAATCCGGCCGTGGCCGGCTACGAAGTCGAATCCGCCGCACAGGGCCGTGAGCACCTTCTGCTGCCGGTGATCAAACCTGTGGCCATCTCCGGCGAGAGGGTCCTCGTGCCGGACGCGACGGGCGAGTTCACCGCCGGTGACCTGGCCGGGTTCGCCGACGCCGCCCACGGCCTGCGTACCCGCCTCGAACAGGAGAACTGATGCTGTTCAGCCAGGCCAAAGGACGCAACGTCGTCGCCGTGAGCACCGCAGAGACCCTGGCCACTGTCACCGGTCTCAGCATCGCTCCCGCACCCGCCCGCATTGCCGCGCTGCGGGTCAAGACCCGCGGCCCCGGCACCCAGGTGACCTGGAACAACGTGCACTCCTTCGGCCCCGACGCGGTCACCGTCCGCACACCCGACACCGTCCAGGGCGACCAGGACACCACCGCCCCCGCCGACAAGCACCACGACCCGATCGGCAAACGCGTCGTGACCGAAACCGGACAGGACCTCGGCGCCCTCGGCGACATCGACTTCGACGAAACCACCGGCCACATCCAACGCCTGATCACGGCCGGCCAGGACATCCCCGGCGAACGCCTCCTGGGCGCCGGTACCTACGCCATCGTCATCGCCGTCCCTTAGTGCCCGGGGGCGTGGCCGGGCCCCCGGGCCGCCCAGGGGGCGTGATGTGAGTCGCTTGACCAGCGGAGATGGCGCTTGGTCTACCGCCCACACGCACTGGCGCCACCGAGCCGTGCTGGACGGGCTCCCGAGACGCGGGGGCATTGCGTCGGTCGCCCGGTCGGTCTGCTGTGATGTGTGGGCGGTGCGCGAGATGGCGGGGCGACACCGAGGGCGCGCCGCCTGCGAGCGGTCGGCGCGCCGCGCTGGAGAGCGCGCCTGCCACAGGTGCTGGCGTCACTCATTCCATGGGGTCCCCGTGCCGCTCCATGAGGCGGCGCTCCGCGGCTTCCCGTTCGATCCTGCGGGCCTTGTCCTTGAGGCGCTGGCACTCGTCAGGGTCGGTGCAGTGCTCGGCCGCCAGCCGGAGATCGTCGGCCATGGTCTGAGGCGGCCCGGAGCGGCTGCCCGGCTGGTCGGAAGCGTTCACCACTGTCCGCCCTTCTTCAGTACCCGCAGCATGCCCATCAGCCGACGCATCTGCACGCTCCGTACTTGGTTGTCGCTCGCAGTGCCCTGGATGGGGCTCCGCTATGGGTGGGAGACGGTGAACAGGGCCCCGCCGGGGTCCCGGATGCCGCAGGTAGTACCTGTACCTGTACCGCATTCCGGCAGCAGGGGCGAGGGCTGGCCTCCGGCTGCGATGGCTGCCTCGACGGCCCGGCCAGTGTCCTGGACGTGGAAGTCGGTGATCCACCGGGCTTGGTCCTGCGGGTCAGGGACGGTGGCGCGCAGGGTGGCAACGTTGTGGCCGGAAGCCTGGACGACGATGGATGTTTCTGCGTAGTCGAGTGTGCAGCCGCCGGGTGGTCGGGCCCAGCCGAACACTTCGGAGTAGAAGGTCGCCGATTCGAATACGTCGCGGGTGTGCAGGTCCAGGCGGGCTGGGGCACTGTCGTGGCCGACCGACCAGGCCGGTGCGTTGCCCTCCCAGAACCCGAAGGTCGCTCCGTCGCGGTCGGCGGCGAGCACGGCGCGTCCTTGCCCGAGGGCGAGCGGTCCGACGGCGATGGTGGCGCCGCGCTCCCGTACCCGGTCCGCGGTCGCATCCGCGTCATCCACGGCGAACCGACGATGAGGCCCATCCCCGCGGCGTATGCGGCGAAGAGGAGTACTCCCTCACCTGTTGATCCGCTGCGGAAGGCGGAGACGACGATGGCGAGGAAGGGGGCGATCGTGCAGCCGAGCGAGGCGGTGGCGTAGGCCATGCCGAACAGGGTCATGGACGGGAGGGAGCGCGTCACGGCCGGGGCTCTGCGGACCTTCGGTGTGAGGGAGGGGAGCTGGCGGCCCATCAGCAGCCATCCTCCGGCAAGGGCCATGAGCAGTCCGAAGCCGATGGTGAACCAGGGGAGGTGTTCCTGGACCTGTCCGGCGACCGGCTGGACGGCGAGGCCGAGTATGCCGAAGAGGGTGGCGAACCCGATGGTGATGGCCGCCGTGGCGGTGAGTGCTCTGCCGATGGCGAGCCTTCGGCTGGGGTTGTCGTCGCCGAGGACGAGCAGGGAGAGGTAGGCGGGCAGAAGCGCGAAGCCGCACGGGTTGACGGCGGCGAGGATGCCCGCGCTGAGCGCGAGGGCGAGCGGCAGGTCGGACACCGGGGATCAGCCGACGAGCCCGGCTACCTTGCCGGCCAGGCCCTTTCCGCCGGGCAGGACGCCTTCGTAGGTAGTCTTGCCGTTCTTGTCGAGGATGACGTATCGGCTCTGTTCGGTGACCTCGAAGCGCTTCCACACCTCGCCGTTCTCGTCGGAGAGGTGAGGGAAGCCGCCGCTGTCGGTTTCGGCGACGAAGGCTTTCATCGCGCCGTTCTCGTCGAGCCCGGCGATGCCCACGACGTTGGCCCGGCCCGCGTACTCCGCGGCTACTTTCGCTGTTTCGGCGGCCTGTGCACGGCACTTGGGGCACCACGGTGCCCAGAACCACAGCACGGTGGGCTTGCCCGCGAGGGACCGGGCGTCGAACGCTTTCCCGTCGACCGTGGTGCCGGTGAACTTCAGTGCCGCGGGAACGGAGGCGCTGCTGTCTTCCTCGCCGTCGCCGGAGGGTGTCGAGGGCTGCGCCGAGGCGGCCGGTTCCTTTGGCAGCGACTGTGTGGTGTTCGTGCCCCCGCTGTCCGTGCCGCAGCCGGTGAGGGTGAGCAGGGCGACAGCCAGGGAGCCGGGGAGCAGGGTGCGGGCGCGCATCGAGAATTCCTGAGGATTCGGGGGAACGGATGTGAGCTGAGGCGGGGCCGGTCTGCTGTTCAGCGGTGTGGGTCTTACGAGTTGGTGACATCCCGGCAGGCGCCCTCCGGGCAACGGCTGCGGGGTGTGCCGGGTGATCAGGCGGACGGGATGTTGAGCTGGTCGAGTGCCGCGATGATGTCGGCGGGCTCGGCGCGCGTGGTGTAGTCCGTGGCCACGAAAGCCCAGCGGATGGTGCCGTCGGAGCCGATGACGTACGTCGCCGGGAGCGGCAGGGTGCGTGCGTGCCCGCCGTTGACGCGCTGGAGGTCCATGCCGAAGCCGTCGTACACGGAAGCGAGTTCGTCCGTCAGGTCGAAGGCGAGACCGTACTGCCTGGCGGTGGCGGAGCCGACATCGCTCAGCACGTCGAAGGTGAGGTCGTGTTTCTGTACGACGGAGAGGGACTCGTCGGCGATCTGGGGCGAGACGGCGACAAGGCGGGCTCCACGCTCGGTCATGGCGCCGACGTGCTGCTGGAGGGCTCGCAGGGCGAGGTTGCAGTAGGGGCACCATGCGCCGCGGTAGAAGGTCAGCACCACCGGTCCCGACGCCAGAAGGGCGCTGAGGCGGACCGTTCCTCCGTCTGCCGCGGGCAGGGCGAAGTCGGGTGCCCTGTCACCGGTGTTCAGCGCTTTGTCGGCCTGTCCGGATTCGGCGAGTTCACGGCCGGCCCTGTCCATGATCTCCCGTACGTGCTCGGGGATGTCCGACCGCCGGCTGGCGTAGAAGGCGCGCAGGTCCGTGTTGAGGCCCATCGTGGTTCCCTCCGATGCATATCTTGGAATGATCGGTTCAAGATGCCGTTCGATCCGGTGGGTGGGGCGAGTACCTTGGAGTCGATGATTACGGCTACGGCGAGGTGAGCATGCCGGATGTCAGGCACTTCGATCCGGACACGGCCCTCGAAGCGGTGGTACGGCTTTTCTGGGAGAAGGGTGTTGCCGCCACGGGCATTCAGGATGTGGTCGGCGCGACCGGCCTCAGCCGCTCCAGCCTGTACGCCACCTTCGGCGGCAAGCACCAGCTCTATTTGGCTGCGCTGGAGCGGTACACCCAGCAGAGTTCAGCGCCCGTTCTCCGGCGGCTCGCCGAGGACGGACGCGGGCTGCCGGCCGTGTTCGACTTCTTCTGTGCTCTGATCGACGTCCGGTGCGCGGGTGAGTACGCGCGGTGGGGCTGCATGATCTCCAACGCGTACGTCGGCGCCGAGAACGCCGACGCTGACGTACGTGCTGTCCTGGAGTACCAGCACGGCACCCTGCGGGACGCCATGCGCTCGACGCTGGCCACGGCCCGGTCGAAGGGGCAGCTGAACCCGGGTGCCGACGTGGAGGCGTCGGCCGAGCTCCTGGCGTTGGTCGCCCACGGCGTCAACCTACGGTCCCGGGCAGGGGCGGACACTCCGGAACTTCGCAGAGCCGTGACCGCTGCGATGGAGGGGCTCAGCTCCTCTCGGAGGAGTCCTGCCGGCTTCGGCGATGCATGAACGCGGCACAAGGTTCGCCGCACTGACATGAAGAACCCGGCAGCCGGAAGGGACTTAATTCAAGCCCCCAGGCAGGTCAGGGTGATGCTGGGCCGGAAGGGGGCCCAGCACGACTCGCCGGTCCGGCAGCCTCGGTGGCCGGGCGTGGCTTCGAGGCTGCCGGCCGGTGCAGCGGGTGCGGGTCGTGAGGCGAACACCGCACCAGCCGGCCTATCGCCGCGGCCAGGGGCAGGTGTCTGCCAGCAGGGCCCACTCCTGGTCCCTCTGACCGGGCACGACACGCCCCAGTGCCATCCAGTGCGCGACCAGCGCCGCGTAGATCGACCCACTGTCCGTAGGCGGGGCCAGTTCACCTTGGCCGGTGCCCGGGATAGGCCGCTGCGTCATTGTGGTCACGCCGTTTCAACGCGCGAACACCTGCGAGGTCACCCGCGGCGGGTGCGGCGATCGCGCAGCACGGTGTGGACCTGGGCGCTACTGGCGAGGCGCCTTGGGCTGAAGGCCCGGACGCGGGTCGCCCGCCTTCCCGTCCGTAAGGCGGCGGATCGCCACTTCGCCCTCCAGCCAGGCCGATGAAGGCAGGTGACGGCACCCTCGTACGGCTCTCGGGTGCCGAGTGGGCCCTGCCTCGTGGGGCGCACTGTGAGGCCAGTGGCATCTTCCGTGACCGTGACCTCCCGGTCGACACGACCGCTCGCTGCCGCTCCTGTGTCATGGACGGACGAGGTTGAACGTGATGCAGATCACGGATGTGCGCGCAGGTTGTGCACAACCGTTCGCCGATCTGGCTTGTCATGTTTATGGCCTCACCCGTGCCCCCCATGGTCGTACTCGGGCGGCCTCCCAGCCTTCGTGCCGTCCCCGACCGGCACCCAGACTCCGTAAAGGTCTCCATGAAGCTCCGCCGTGCCATGGCTGTCGCCGCAGCGACCGCCGTCCTCACCCCGCTCACCCTCCTGTCCGCGACCGCAGCGGTCGCGACACCCAGCCCCACCCCGACGACCTCCGAGACCTCCCCAGCTCCGGAGGAGTCGGAAACGTCCCCGGCCCCTCAGGAGTCGGAGACCTCGCCCGCCCCTCAGGAGTCGGAAACGTCCCCGGCTCCTGAGGAGTCCGAGACCTCGCCCGCACCGGAGGAGTCCGAGACCTCCCCGGCTCCCCAGGAGAGCGCGACGACGCCTGCTCCCTCCGCGACCCCGACGTCCCCGGCGGACATATGCAACGGTGAGGAGGAGCCCACGCTCGACAAGAACCTGCGTACCACCTTGTCGGGGCTGCCCTCCAAGGTCGTCGCGGGAAGCGGGTTCCACGGCTTCGAGCTGAATGTGGCCAACAAGGGTGACAGCGCCTACAAGCGTGTCGACCTCGGCGTGTTCGCCGCACAGGTCGACACCGACACGTGGGAGGAGACCACCGGTCACCTCACGCTGCAGTTCAAGAACCCCGACACGGGCCAGTGGACGGACATCTCCCTGGACGAGAACGACGAAGGAGCCGGCTACCTCGGCTACACCGACGTCCGCGCCCAGGAGTCCTTCTCCATCGACATGCGCCTGAGCGTCGGCAAGAACGCCCCCGAAGGCTTCGGCTTCGCCATCAGCATCGGCGTCTACGCCGATGACAAGGGCAACTGCGTCTTCGCCGGCACCGATTCCTTCTACGAGTTCGACATCCTCGCCGCCGGCGCCGAGCCCGGCAATGTCAACGACGCCGAACCCCAGGAAGGCGGCAAGAAGCCCCTCCCGGTCAAGCCGGCCGGCGGCACCGAGATCAACCCCGAGGGCACCCTCGCCCAGACGGGATCCGACTCCAACCTTCCCGTCATCGCCACCATCGGCGGCCTCGCGATCCTCGCCGGTGCCGGCGTCGTCTTCGGCCTCAAGCGCCGCCGCCCCAACGCCACCCCGACAGCCTGACGCCTCGGCGGACGCTCCTCACACTGCCGTGATTGTAAGGAGGGTGCGATTCCGCGTCGCGGAGAGACCGCAAACCACCACTCCGCTACCTTGCCCATGCCCCGGGAAGAGGGCCGCCAGGCCCAGCGCGGGGTTAGCACTCTTCGTGGGAGCCTGCGGGCCGACAGGAGCCGGCGAACGGTGACCCGGTGCAGGTGCTTGTCTGCCCTTCTCGACTGCTGTCTCACCGAACGGCAGGTCAGCCCTCCTGGTCGTGGCCAGAAGGGTCTGACCTGCCGTTTCGTCGGCGGATTCCCCGGCCTTACCCCCTCGCCGGGCGGCCCGCGATCAGCACCACACCGGCGGCCTCGAACGCGGAGTCGATCATCCGGTGCGGAAACGAAGCTCGACCCCTTACCGACGGGCAACGACTCCCTCGCGAGCAGCCCGAATCCGGCCGCGGTGACCTGCGCCCGCGCAGCGCCCGTCACCGTCCACGCACACACGCTCGGTCCCTGCGGATTCCGAACTTCCGCACTCGCTCAGCGGCCCTCGCCGCCCCGGAACCACTTCAGCGCCGCTCCCCGCGCAGTGAACCCCCACTTGTGGCCACGTATCCTCATGAAACGGGGTTCCTGGTCAGGTGGCCCTCCGGACCGGCGCTGGTGTTGAAAGACCCCGCCCTCTCCGCCGGTTCCCTGGAGTGCTGCAGTGCCGCCCGGCGGTGACGTGGCGGGCCGCCTTCGCCCGGCTGTGGAAGCGCCATGCGGCCTGGCCAGGGAGGCGCGGAAGCGGATGCGCGTCCGAGGCCAGACGCGGCCGCACAGAATCTCGGTCCGGCCCAGATCAGCCTTCCAGCATCACGCCCGCCGGCGCTTGCTCCGGTCGGCGGAGCCCCTGTCCGGACAGTGTTCGGGCCAGCTGCCAGGCTCACGGAGTTCTCCGTGTCCTGGGGGCGCGTATCAGGACTTGCCCGGTCCGGTTGCCGGTTGGGCGGTGACGACGAGGTTGGCTGTGTAGGTGCGGGTGGTGGTGTCCCAGTCGGCGCAGGTGATCAGGGTGAGGAGGGGCTGGGTGGCGGGCGCGTAGACGGATTCGGCAGGGAAGTTGTCCTGGTCGTAGACGTTGAGTGCGGTGACGGTGAAGTGGGCGATGGACTTGTCGCGGCGGTAGACGGTGATGCGGTCGCCCTTGCGCAGGACGCCCAGCGGGTAGAAGGCCGCCGGTCCGCGGGTCGTGTCGAGGTGCCCGACGAGCAGGGCGTTGCCGCGTTGGCCTGGGGTGACGGATCCGGAGTACCAGCCGGCGTGGTCTCCCTGGCCGGGAAGGGCGATGGTTCCGTCCTCGGCGGTGCCGACCGTGTCCACGGCTGCGTCGAGGCCGACGGCCTGCGCGGTGATCCGCACGGGCCGGGACGGGCCGAGAACCGGCAGGTTCTTGTCCGCGGCGGGCTGTATGGGGGTGTCGTGCGTCCGGGCTGCTGCGGGCGGCGCCGGAGGAGGCTGAGGAGAGTGCGTGAAGGCTGCCAAGGCCAGGAGTGCGAGTCCGGTCGCGGTGCAGGCGGTGGCCGCCGCGGGGCAGAGACCGCGGCGGCCACAGATGCGGCTCAGTGCCATGGCTGAACGGGTCAGTTCTGGCGGTTCGCGCGGCGGCGCAGGACAAGGGCGCCGCCGGCCGCCCCCAGGAGCACTGCTCCGCCTGCCGCGGTGGCTACCGTGCTGACGGGTGTGTCCGAGGCCGCGAGCTGGGTGCCGCCCTGGCCGCCGTGGACAGGCCCGTCGGCGGACTTCTTCAGCGCCCCGCACAGTGCGGGGTTGGTGGCCTCGGCGGGCAGCTTCGGGTCGAGGTCGCTGGGGCCGAGGTTGTCGTCGTACTTGCCGTTGCTGTTGTAGTCGATGCCGTGGACGACGACGACACCCGTTCCCTCGCGCAGACTCTGGGCGGCTTCGTCACTGAGCTTGATGGTGCGCTCGTAGTGGTAGTCGGAACCGACCGGGAACCGGTCCACGGCCAGTCCGGAGGCGGGGCTGGTGTCACCGGCCGTGGTCAGCGACGTGCCGATACTCCCGTAGAAGGGGATGCCGTCGGTGGTGTTGAGGAACCGCTTCCCGTTGCGGACCTTGGCCGCCGAATCCGGCGGGCAGACGCCCTTCGCCGCGATGTGGAAGTGCTGCGCGTGCGGCGCGCCGGCCAGCAGACCGCTGACCTTCATCTTCACGTGCGCCTCGTTGCCCTTGAGGCGGACCTGGGCGGTCCCGTAGCCGGTGACCTTGTTGACCTTGAACGGATCCAGCTGCGCGTGCAGCATGATCGCGCGGTCACCGTGCTCCTTGTACGAGTCGTCCGCCAGCGCCGGTGAGGCCAGTGCCACAGCAGGGGCAAGGACGGTCAGGGCCGCCAGTATGCGGACAGCAGACTTCGACATACAGCTCTCTCCTCTGAGTCAGTGGGGCAGGCGCACATCGACGCCCGACGTGTGTATGCGTGCCTGCCGTTGCCAGGACCGACTCTCTGCCGCCTCCGGCGCACCGGCCACCGGAGCCACGTCGCTCCGTTCTCCTCCACGGGGCCGTACCTCACCGCACCAGCCCCCCGCTCACCTGGCCTGTTGCGTCAGCGACAGCATCAGAGCGCGATGAACACGTGCACGCAAACGGGTGCACCTATCCAGGCGCTCGGGCACAAGCGAGCGAGGATCGGGAGGGCTCGCTCCGTGCAGTCCCAGGCTGGCGGGCAGCGGCAGGGCAGGAAGCGCAGACACTCGCCTTTTGCCGACGCGATCAGCGGGAGTTCTCGGATGGCTCCAGGGCCGGCCCAGGAGCCTGCGGCCGGCACCTCCAGGCTTCTCTACGCTTCCGGGCTGTGACCGGGCGGGGAAGCGCCCACGCTGTCGGACGCCCGCCGTGCGGTGCGGGAGCGGAACAGGCGGACCAGAAGCGTGAGGGCGGAGACCGCGAACAGTACGGCGGTGATCAGCAGCCAGCGGCCGAGGAAGACGTCGTCGGGAAGTGTGGTGTAGGCGGTGAACCGGTTTCCCCGTTCCAGGATGAGCGGGAAGTACGTCAGGAACAGCAAACCGGAGAGGAAGACCGGGACCCGGCCGTGGTTGGTCCAGCCTCGCCCCGCGCTGGTCTCGGCGCTGAGCCGGCGGTCGCCGAGCACGATCTGGGCGGCGCGGTCGGTGAGTGTGTACAGGGGCAGCAGGACCAGGTCGTGGAGCAGGGCGGCCCCGGCGAACCACAGGACGACCATCCAGGGTTCCTGACCGCCCAGGAGCCTGATTCCGGCGTAGCCGGTCAGGGCGAACGAGCCGAGGATGAGGAGCAGGTGCAGCGGTGAGGCGCCGTAGCGCTCCTTGAACGCCCTCATGCGCGGTCTCCGAACGTGAGCGTGGTGACCCACTTGGTGTTGTGCACGCCGGGGTTGGCCGGGACGATGACCCGCGCCGGATAGCCGTGATCGGCGGAAAGGTCGGCGCCGTTCACCTTCAGGGCGAGCAGGGAGCGGGCGTCGCGTACCTGGTTGTCGCGCAGCGTGGTGGAGCGGAAGGCGCCGCTGCGCTGCGCGGACTGCACGAACACTCCGGGCGCGAGCTCCGCGTAGCCGACCAGGGCGGCCAGGTCCCGCAGGCGTACGCCGCTCCACAGCTGGTCCTCGGTGGACCAGCCCTCCACACAGGCGATCGGCAGGGCCGCGCTGTGCTGGGGCAGGGCCAGTACCTGGGGGCGGGTGAGTACCCGCTCCTGCCCCTGTCCCCGTACGACCAGCCGCCAGGCGGGCCCCACATCGCGCGGCCGGATGCCTACGCCGGCGGCGCTCTTGTTGACCTGGAAGCCGTTCGGTCCTGGGCCGGGGTCCTGACCGCGCGGGGCCAGGAGCGCCGTGCCGCGCCAGGCCCCGCCGATGCTCTGACCTGCTGTCATCGCGAACAGCAGCAGCGATCCCGCGCCGACCATACCGAGCGCGCCCCGCCAGGAGATCGTCGGCGCGGCCGGCTCCGGCGTGGTCAGGCCGGTCGGGTCGGTCAGGCTGGTCGGGCCGGCCGTGGCGGGGGCCGCTCCGGCTCTGGCGTTCTTCGCGGCGGGGCGGCGCAGTTCCTCGCGCAGGCCGCCGTTGCGGAGCATGCGGAGCGCAACGTGGAGGACGAACGCTCCGATGAAGATCCAGGCGCCGTAGAAGTGCAGGGGGTAGAAGGAGCCGGGGAAGATGTAGTCGAGCTGGATGTTGAGCAGGCCGGTCGCGAACTCGAAGAGCACTCCGCCCACCAGCAGGAGCAGGGAGATGCGCTCCAGAGCGTGGCTGAGGGACTTCACCGGCGGCCAGCTGAAGAGACGGGGGACCACCGACCAGAGTTTCGCCAGCAGTACCGGGATCAGCACGATGCCGAGCGTGACGTGCACACCCTGGTTCAGGCGGTACGGGTCTTGTCCCCGAGGGGTGGACACCTGTTCGTATCGTTATGCGGCGAGTGTCAGGGTAGCTGACTGCTGTTCGTAGGCGATCGGTGCTTGC
>NZ_JBIDBC010000064.1:0-12664 GCF_043202835.1 Streptomyces sp. NPDC048142 | reverse complement strand
AACTGTCTCCGCGTCATGCACACCGGACTACACGATCCACCCCCGAAGCGAGGGCGAATCCCGCAGATTGATCACGACTCGATACAGGCCCTAGGGCATTGGGCCGGTGCGGCGAGGGTGCGTGCCGGGCGTCGTGACGCCGAGGGAGAACTCGATACAGGCCCTAGCGCCCTGCCGCAGCCCCCTGCGTTCTGCCGCGCGGGTATGCATAGTGGAGGGAGAAGCGCGTATGTCCCTCGCGGCATGGAGGCAGCTGTGGGAAAGGTCATCGAGGTAGCCCGCGCCAAGGCGCGGAAGCTCAAAGGCATGATCAAGGAATCGGACGGCATCGCCCTCGAGGACGAGCAGCTGAAGGCCGAGGGCAGGAAGGAACAGGCCAAGGCCCGTCGCAAGGAGGCCAGGGCACGCGGATCGCGGGCGGACTCCGACCGCTGAGCGAAGTGAGGCGCCCGTGCCGTCGCATATGGCACGGGCGCCTTCGCGCGTCCGCCCGGTGATCTCGGGGCCGCCTTCGTGAGCCCGTCGCCCTCTCCGGGCCCACCCAGCCTTCTTTGCGGCGCCGATGCAGGCCGGTGCAGCCTTTTTGGATGCCTTCGCGGCCGTCCGTCCTTCCCGAGCCGGCCCGGCTTTTCCCGGGCGCCCACACGGATGCCGCCGCGCGGCTCACTTCCTCCGGCGCGCGGCCTCCCGGACCGTCTCGACGATCTCCCGGTCGAGGGCCGCCCTGACCAGCGCCGCCGCGAACGCGGCTCCGTCCCGGTCGCGCGCCGCCTCGGACAGCCTGTCGGGAGACGTAGGCAGACCGAGCCGCTCGGCTCCCTGGAGACCCTTCGCACCGGCCCAGAACCCGGTCTCCGGCCAGATCGTCTGCACTTCGCGTACGAAGATGTCGGCCCCGGCCGGTCCGATCCCCGGAACGCGCCGGAGCCCCGCCCGCAGCGCCTCTCCGTCGCCGTCCGCCTCCGCGCGCAGTCGCCGCAGGTCGCCCTTCCAGACATCGAGGACGAGATGCGCGCCCTCTCCGAGCTGGGTGGAGGTCCGTTCGTCGTAGCGGCGGTAGCCGCCCTCGCCCAACGCGTCCACGCGCTGCTGCCAGGTCGCGTCAGCCATCCGGCGCGGGGTGCGCATACCGTGCGCGAACAACGCGCGCGCCGCGGCCACGGCGACCGAGGCGCGGATCCGGGCGCTCAGCAGATGGCTCAGCACCAAGAGCTGATAGAGCGGCTGCGGAGTGTCGCGCAGCCGGATCCCCGCCTCCGCCGCATACGTCCGCCCGCACTCCTCCAGCAGCGCTTCGGTGATCCGGCGCGCCGATGCGGAGACCCCGGCGCTCATACGTAACCGATCATCCGGGCGAGGAAGTACGCGGCGACCACGAGCGCACCGATCACGATCAGGGCGGTCCAGACACCGGGGTGCTCCCACGGCCCTCCGTCCGCGCGTTCCTCGTGGGCCTCCGCGATGGAGCCCTCGGCCGGGGGCGTCTCTCCTGGGGGATTGAGTAGAACAGCCATGCCTCCAGGGTCTCTCCGACCCCGCTCCCGCGCACGCCGTCCGGGTACCGCCCCAGGCGCAGGGCCGTACGGCGGAGCCCGGACGGCATGAGCGCTGCCGCGAGGCGAATCGGGGCACCTTCAGGGAATGCCCCGAGTCTCCGCCCCCGTCGTCAAGCTCGTGCAGCGCACCACCGAACCCGCAGGGGTGCAGACGCTGCGCTCGACGGCGGCCGCCGTCATCGCCTACTCCGTGGCCGTCTGGGCGCTGCCCGAACCGGCCCCGCTGACCGCACCCCTCACCGCGCTCCTGGTCGTCCAGGTGACCCTGTACGCGACCCTCACCACCGGCGTCCGCAGGGTGAACTCGGTCGTCGTCGGCGTCCTCATCGCCATCGCCTTCAGCTCGCTGGTGGGGCTGAGCTGGTGGAGCCTCGGCCTCACGATCTTCACCTCGCTGATGATCGGGCGGCTGGTACGGGTCAATGAGTTCGTGCCCGAGGTGGCGATCAGCGCGATGCTGGTCCTCGGCGTCTCGCAGGTCGCCGACACCGCCTGGGACCGAGTGTGGGAGACGCTGATCGGCGCCGTGGTGGGGCTCCTGTTCAACCTGCTCCTCGCCCCGCCCGTCTGGGTCGGCTCGGCCGGATCCGCCATCGAGTCGCTGGCCGCCCGGATGGGCACGATGCTGCGCAGCATGGGCGAGGAGGTGGTGGGGAACCATCCCGTGTCCCGGGCCGCCGCCCGGCTCCACGAGGCCCGCAGGCTCGACCACGACATCGTGGAGGTGGACGCCTCGCTGCGGCAGGCGGAGGAAAGTCTCACCCTCAACCCCAGGGTGAGACAGGGGCTGCTCCACCGGGTCGTCCTGCGCACCGGGCTCGACACGCTGGAGATCTGCGCCGTGGTCCTGCGCGTCCTTTCCCGCACCCTCACCGACCTGGCGAAGGCCCGTACGGAGGAGGAGCTGTTCCCGGCCGATGTGACAGAACTGCTCCAGGAACTCTTCGGCCGCCTCGCCGAGGCGATCGAGAGCTTCGCCGTCCTGGTCACGACCCAGCTCGCCGCCGACGCGGAGGCCGCGGAGGACCGGCTCGCCGACGCGCTCGTCCGCAGCCGTGCCACCCGCGACCGGGTGGCCGACCTGCTGCTGGAGGACGTCCAGGAGCACCCGCGCCAGTGGCAGCTGCACGGCGCACTGCTGGCCGAGATCGACCGGGTGCTGGCCGAACTCGACATCGAGGAGCGCACCAAACGCCTCGGTGAGGAGCTGGACCGCCGCTCGGGGGATGCGCACGCGCGTCACCCCCGGCTGCGTGCGATCCTGCGGCGTCTTGGCCGGCAGCCTGCCTGACGCGCCCGCCCGCCGGCGCGCCACCTCCGATTCCGGCGTCCGGGCCCCGGCCGTGCGGGATGCGGAGGCGGTCGGTCGCTGGTTCGCTGGGGGCTAGGGCGGGCCGGTCACGATCCGCCGGACACGCCCCAGAGGTCCCCAGCGTCCAAGGAGTGGTGATGAGCGGTTCGGACGAACCCGCCGACCTGGCTCGGCAGATGCGTGAGAAGGCCCAGCAGCTCGCCGAGGCCGCGGAACGCGCGAGCGACCCGCACGAGCGCGAGCGGCTGGAGAAGAAGTCCCGGACGATCCGGGACCGGAGCGAACAGCAGAGCGCCATGGCGGCCGGCGACGTCTACCCCGAGAAGTAGCCTGCCGACGCCGGCCCGTCCGCCCGACTCCGGAGGACCATGCAGAACCTCCGGGGCGGGCGGGTGTGTGCGGTGCGTGCAGGGCGGGAGGTGCGTACAGGGCGGGCGGTGCGCGTGGCTACGGGGTGTGGGCGTGCGCGGCTTCGGGGCCGGGCGGGCGTGGGTCAGCCGGCCCACTCCAGGAGCCGTTCCGCGCTCCAGGTCGTCACCACCCGGTCCGCCGGCACCCCGCACTCCTCGGCGCGGGCGCACCCCGACCGCTGCCAGTCGAGCTGCCCCGGGGCGTGGGCGTCCGTGTCGATCGCGAGGAGCGTCCCCGCCGCGACGGCCGCCCGCAGCAACCGCAGCGGCGGATCCTGCCGCTCCGGACGGCAGTTGATCTCCACCGCCGTCCCCGCCCCGGCACAGGCCGCGAAGACCCGGTCCGCGTCGAACCGCGACTCCGGCCGGCCCCGCCCGGCCAGCAGCCGTCCCGTGCAGTGGCCGAGCACATCCGCCCGCGGATGGCGCACCGCCGCCTCCAGGCGCCGCGTCATCGGGGCCGGGTCCATACGCAGCTTCGAGTGGACGGAGACCACCACCACGTCGAGGCGCTCCAGGAGCTCATCCTCCTGGTCGAGCGAGCCGTCCGGGAGGATGTCGCACTCGATCCCCGTCAGCAGCCGGAACGGCGCCCACTCCTCGTTGAGCCGCGCCACCACCGCGAGCTGCTCCCGCAGCCGCTCCGGGGACAGGCCGCGCGCCACCGTCAGCCGGGGCGAGTGGTCGGTGAGGACCGCCCACGCGTGCCCCAGTTCCGCGGCGGTCCGGCCCATCTCCTCGATCGGGCTGCCCCCGTCCGACCAGTCCGAATGCAGATGGCAGTCGCCTGTCAGACGGGCGAAGAGGTCCTGGCCCGCCTCGACGGGCGGCTCCGCCGCGGCTTCCTTCTCCAGCCGGTCCAGATATCCGGGGGTCTTTCCGGCCAGGGCCTCCCGGATCACCTCGGCCGTGCGGGGCCCGATCCCGGCGACCCGCTCCAGGGACTTCGCGGCCACCCGCTCGGCCACCTCCCCGGCGGCCATCGCGTCCACAGCGGCGGCGGCCGTACGGAAGGCCTTCACCCGATAGGTGGCGGCCTGCGAGCGTTCCAGCAGGAAGGCGATCCGCCGCAGGGCGGTGACGGGATCCATCGGCACCTCCACCGGGAACGTCGGCGGCCGGCACCGGTCCGCCGCGCGCGCCGCCCGTCCCACCAGCATGGGCGCATCCGCCCCCGCACGCCCCCGCACGCCTCCGCGACGCGGGTCACCGCGTCATGGCCCTGCCTCCCCGGCGTCCGCCACGGACTCCCAGCGGCCGGCGGCCGTGTCGTGGTCGAGTACGGGCCGGCCCCGCACCCCGCTCGTACGGAACGGCCGCCCGCGGTCGTCGATGCGCACCGTGCCGGACCGGCCGCCGCTGCTCCACTTCAGCTCCGCGAACCAGTCGCAGTCGCAGCCGACCGTGCGACCGGTGATCAGGAGGACCTCGGGATCGCTGGCCGAAACGCTGTACGGGAAAGCGAGCGCTTCGATGGGCTCGCCCGAGTCGTTTCCCGCGACCGAGCGGGCGACGGGCCGGGGTACGTCCAGATCCACGGCGAACATCCTCGGGGTGAGCGCCCCGCCGCAGCCGGAACTCATCCGGTAGACCCGGCCCTTCGCCGGGGGGCGGCGCTCGACCACCCGGATCCGCAGGGATTCCAGCACCACGGCCCGCTCGTCCCGGCCCTGCACCGTGATCCGGACACCGGTCTCGGCCGCGTGCACCGCGCCCAGCGCTTCGGCCCAGGACTCCGCGTCGGCCTCCACCGGGGGCGGCGGGACGGCGGCGGGCGCCCGGTCGACGAGGTAGGAGTGGTCGCAGCCGTTCTTCCAGACGTGGTCGTCACCGGTCCAGGTGAACGGCACCCGCCCGGCCTCCGGAACCGGCGAGGTCCCGGAGGGCCCGGGGAGCGTCTCGTCGCGCGGCCCGACGCCGGGCGGCACGGTCGGCCGTGGGCTGCCGGACGCCGTCTCCCGCGCGGTCCCGCTCGGCGTGCCCTGCGGCTTCCCGGGCGTGCGGGAGCCGGAAGGAGAGAGCCCCGGGGCGTCCACCGGAGGCCCGCCCGGCCGCTGGGCGACCGACGGCCGCCGGTCCGGCCCCGGGAGCCCCGTCGCTCCGAACGCCGCGACCAGGGCGAGCACGAGCACCGCCGCGACGAGGACGCCCAGGGGGTATCCGTACCGCCGCGCCCGACGCGACCGGAGCACCGGCCTCCGGGACGACCCGTTCCCGGAAACGGACGGGGCTCCGGCAACGCCCGCCTTCCCGGCCGAGTCGCTGACCGGCACGACCTCTGCGGTCTCCGAGGCCGAGGCGCTGACCGACACGACTCCTGCCGCCTTCCCGGCCGAGGCGTCGACCCGAACGACCTCTGTGGTCTCCGAGGCCGAGGCGTCGACCGGCACGCCCCCCGCTGTCTCCCCGGCCGAGGGATCCACGGGCTCCGTCACCACCGTCTCCGCCGCACCCTGTCGGTCGAGACGTTCCCCGTCCGCCAGGATCCACAGGCGGTGCAGCGCCTCCCGTTCCGCCGCCGGCGCGCCGCACCACCGGGCCAGCCGCTCCACGGGGGCGAACTCCGCCGGCACCGTCCGGCCCGTGCAGTACCGGTGCAGCGTCGAGCCGCTGACCCCGATGCGGCGGGCCAGTGACGCGTACGTCCGGCCCGACCCCTCCCGCAGCGCGCTCAGCCGCTCCGCCAGCGCCGCCCGTGCGGACCCCTCGGCCTCACCCAACCCGCTCGACCTCCCCGCCGACGTTCCCGGGCGTTCCAGCCCTTCGGGAACACCCACGTCACCGGGGGTGGGACGGTTCCAGCCCGGCGGGGAGCCGGGTCGCCCTTGTCCGCCTCCGGGGCTGCGGACCAGGCTGGAGCCGTTCCCGTACCGCCGCTGTACAGGCTCCTCACCGGGTCCCGTACGCCGCGGAACGACGCCGTACGACCACCACCTGACCGCACCCTCCGAAACGGGGAACCCACCATGCGCACCCTCCGTACCGCACTCCTGACCGCCACGGCCGCGGGCCTGGCCGTCACCGCCCTGGCCCAGGTGCCCGCCGCCGCGGCCCCGGCACCCGCTCCCGCCCCGCCGAAGTTCCTGAGCGCGGGTCAGCTGCCGCCCTCCCTCACCCCCTGGACGGCCGGTCCGGTACGCCAGGGAGTGCCCGGGGAAGGGTCCGTGTGCACCAGCGGAATCGCCCCGGCGGCCGGCACCCGCCACCGGGACTTCCGCACCGAACTGGACACCGGAGCCCGCCAGACCATCACGGTCGCCGCCACCACCGCGCGGGCCGCGTCGCTCGCCGCCGAGCTGCGGAGCGCCCTGGAGAGCTGCCTCGACCGGCTGAAGGAGCAGAACCCCGGCCTGGAGGGGGAGGCCTTCTACCAGGGCCGGATCGATGTGGAGGAGGGCGCGCACGTCTACAGCGTCGACACGTCCTACCCGGAGGTCGGCTCCACCGACATCGGGCTCTACTCGGTGGGCCGCGACGGCCGGACGGTGACCGTCGTCGAGTGGGGACAGCTGGGCGACCTGGACGGGGCACCGCTGGCCGGGTTCAAGAAGACCACGCGCACCGCCGTCGCCAAGCTGCACTGACAGCCGCACGCCGAACCCGTACTCGCGCCCAGCGGCTCCACCCCGCACCCCGTACCCGTGACCGGCCGCCGGAGGGCGGCCGGTCACCGGAGGTGCGGGGCACCCCGGATCGGGAGCATGCTGGCTGTGTGACCCGGCACGATACGACCCGGCATCCCCCGCCCGCCGGAAACGGGACCGCGGCCGGGGGGTACGACGGTGGCCGAGGGCCCGACGAGCTGTCCCTCGTACTCGCGCAGGCTCTCGTCAACGCCGTGGAGTCGGCCGACGGCTACGCGGGCGGGGTCTACCTGCGCAGCCGGACGCCCGGACTTCTGCGGCTCGCGGTGCTCGCCGGGCTGCCGGGCCCGCTGTTCCGGCCCTGGTGGCGGATGCATGTGAACCGGCCCTTCCCGGTGTCCGAGGCCTACCGCTCGGGGCGGCCGGTGCTGCTCTGCGACGCGGAGGAGTCGATGCGCCGGTTCCCGCAGCTGATGGCCGGGATGCCGTTCCCGTTCGGTTCGCTGTGGGTGCCGATCCCCGGACCCCGGGGAAGCATGGGAGTGCTGGCGGTCCTGCGGCCCTCCACGCCGGGGCAGCCCGTCGCCCCCGCCGACGGCGAGCGGCTGCACCGCATCGCCCGACGGCTCGGCGGCGCGCTCACCGATCTGGAGCGGCGGGGCATCGACTGCGTAGGGGAGTCCGAGCCGGTCCCCGTGCAGCTGCCCGCCGCCACCGCGCCCCCGGTGCGGGTCGGCCGCTTCGACTGGGACCTGGACTCCGGGCAGGTCGCCGCCGACGACGAACTGTGCGCGATCCTCGGCTTCGAGCCCGCCGCCTTCCCGGGCACCGTCGACGCGCTCGCCGGACGACTGGTCCCGGAGGACGTGTACGGGCTGTGGGCGCTGGCCCGGCAGACGGTGGAATCGGCCGGGCCGGTGGTCCGCCGGATGCGGCTGCGCGGCCCCGACGGCCGGTCCCATCTGCTGGAACTCTCCGGCCGCTGGACCCACCCGGACGGTGATGTGTCCGCCAGCCACCTGAGCGGCTTCCTGGTCGACCTCGGTGCGGGCCCCGTCGTGCCGGAGGCCGCCGACCGGCTGCCGCGCGGCATCCTCTCACTGGACCGGCTCGGTCGGATCACGTACGCCAACGGCCTCGCCGAGGAACTGCTCGGCCACCCCCGGTCGGAGCTCGTGGGGCATCTCGTGTGGCAGGCCCTGCCGTGGTTCGGGCACGAGGCCTACGAGGACCACTACCGGGCCGCCCTGATCGCCGGCGAGCCCGTCCACTTCCTCGCCCGGCGCCGGCCCTCGTGCTGGCTGTCGGTGTCCCTGTACCCCGGCCACGACGGGCTGAGCGTCGTCCTCCAGGCGACCGACCAGCCGGCCTACGCCCCCGGTTCCGTCACCTCACCGGGGCTGGGCATCGGCTCGACCGCCGACCGTTCCTCCGCGCTGTACCGGCCGGTTGCCCTCGCCATCGCGCTGACCGAGGCGGTCACGGCCCGTCAGGTCTCCGCGGTGGTCACGGAGGAGCTGCTGCCCGCGTTCGGCGGCCGTCAGCTCGCCATCTATCTGTTGAACGAGCGCCACCTCCACCTGGCCTGGGAGACGGGCTTCCCGAAGGGGTTCCTCAACCGCTTCGACGGGGTCGGGCTCGACGTCAGCATCCCCGGAGTGGAGACCCTGACCACCGGACGCCCGATCTTCTTCGAGTCCATGCAGCGCCTGGCCGAGGCCTATCCGGGCATCCCGATCGACGCGGACGTCGGGGCGCGGGCGTTCCTGCCGCTGATCGCCTCGGGGAGGCCCGTCGGCTCCTGCATCCTCGGCTTCGACCGGCCGCGCGGCTTCAGCCCGGAGGAGCGTACGGTCCTGACGGCACTGGCCGGCCTCATCGCCCAGGCCCTGCAACGCGCCCAGCGTTACGACAGCGAGTCGGCCCTCGCCCGCGGACTCCAGGACGCCCTGCTGCCGCACCGGCTGCCGGCGGCCGACGGAGTGGACACCCTGGGGCGCTATCTCTCGGGCACCCAGGGCATGGACGTGGGCGGCGACTGGTACGACGTCATCGAGACCGGCCACGAACTCGCCCTGATCATCGGCGACGTACAGGGCCACGGGGTCTCCGCCGCCGCGACCATGGGGCAACTGCGCAGTGCGGTAAGGGCGTTCGCGCTGAGCAACCACGATCCGCAGGAGGTGATGAGCGGGACGAACCGGCTGCTCATCGACCTCGACCCGGGACAGTTCGCGAGCTGCTGCTACATCGCCCTCGACCCGGCGACCGGCGTGGCCCACGCCGTACGGGCGGGGCATCCGCAGCCCGTGCTGCGCCGGCCCGACGGCCGGACGGAGGTGCTGGACCTGCCGGGCGGCATCGTGCTCGGGATCGACGCGCACGCGACCTATCCGGTCACGGAGATGCGGCTCGAACCCGGGGCGATGCTCGCCCTGTTCACGGACGGGCTGATCGAGCGCCCCGGCACGGACATCGACGAGGGGATCGAGCGGCTGCGCGCCACCGTCGAACGCATCGGCGCGGTCCCCCTGGCCGACACGGCGGACCAGGTCATCGGGGAGGCCAGAGCGGCCGTCGACCGCCCCGACGACATCGCGCTCCTGCTGGCCGCCCGGTGGGCCGGGACCCCGACGGTCCGGCGTCCCCCGGAGTCCCGGGCGCCCGGCCCCGACCTGTGGCGGACGTTCCGGGGGCCGGACCCGGGGCGCTCGGCGGCAGCCCCGGATCCGGCCCCCTAGAAGACGTCCGCGACAGGCGTCGGAAGGCGTCCCACCGGATCGGTCAGGCGTCGGCGGGGCGCTCGGCCGGCACGAAGGCGCCGGAGGCCTCCAGCATGCCCTCGCGCTCCACGACCTTGATCCGCTCACGGCCCTGGGCCGCGCCCAGCGCCTGCTCGTGGGCGTCCAGCCGGTGCCAGCCCTCCCAGGTCGTGTAGCGGACGCCGCGGTCCTCCAGGAAAGCCTCGACGGCGGCCGGCGCGGGCAGCGGGGGCTCGGGCAGACGGCCGGCGGCACGGTCCTCCAGGAGGCAGGCCACCGTTTCGTTGGCGTCGCCCTTGGTGTGCCCGATCAGGCCGATCGGACCGCGCTTGATCCAGCCGGTGACGTAGACCGAGGCCATGTGCTCGTCTCCGGCGATGACCCGTCCCGCCTCGTGCGGGACGGTGCCGGAACCCACGTCGAAGGGAAGCTTGGGCAGCTCTTCCGAGTAATAGCCGACGGCGCGGTAGACGCTCTGCATGTCCCAGTCGGTGAACCGGCCGGTGCCCCGGACATTGCCGGTGCCGTCGAGCTCGGTGCGCTCGGTGCGCAGCGCCACGACCTTGCCGTCCTCGCCGAGGATCTCGACCGGGGACTCGAAGAAGTGCAGGAACAGCTTGTGCGGGCGGTCGCCGACGTCGCGGATCGCCCAGTTCTCCAGGGTCTGCGCGACCATGTTGGCCTGCTTGTTCTCCCGGCGGGTCGCGATGGAGCCCTCGTCGTACTCGATGTCCTCGGGGTTGACGATGACCTCGATGTTGGGGGAGTGGTCCAGCTCCCGCAGCTCCATCGGGCTGAACTTGGCCTGCGCGGGGCCACGCCGCCCGAACACATGCACCTCCAGCGCCTTGTTCTCCTTGAGGCCCTGGTACACGTTGTCCGGGATCTCGGTGGGCAGCAGCTCGTCCGCCGTCTTGGCCAGGACACGGGCCACGTCCAGGGCCACGTTCCCGACGCCGAGCACGGCGACCTTCTCCGCGGTGAGCGGCCAGGTGCGCGGGACCTCGGGGTGCCCGTCGTACCAGGAGACGAACTCGGCCGCGCCGTAGGAGCCGTCCAGCTGGATGCCGGGAATGTCGAGCGCCCGGTCGGCCTCGGCACCGGTGGAGAAGATCACCGCGTCGTAGAACGACCGCAGGTCGTCCAGGCCGATGTCGTGCGGGTAGCTGACGTTGCCGAAGAGCCGGATCTGGGGCTTGTCCAGCACCTGGTGCAGGGCCTTGACGATGCCCTTGATGCGCGGGTGGTCGGGGGCCACGCCGTAACGGATCAGGCCGAAGGGCGCGGGCATGCGCTCGAAGAGGTCGATCGAGACCCCCGGGTCCTGGCAGACCTCGGATTTGAGCAGCGCGTCCGCAGCATAGATACCGGCGGGGCCGGCTCCGACAATGGCGACGCGGACGGGGCGTGTCATGGCGTGGTGATCCTTCGGGGCGGGCGAACGCGGGCAGGTACAGCGTACGTCGGAGGCATCGGAGGTAAGGGTTGGCTTACCAGCCTCCACCCCACACCGTAGGCGATCGCCCCGCGGGCCCCGCGATCGACCCCGACCCGAGTGTCCGATTAGTCCGCTTCGCGATACCCATATGGTCGATTTGGTTCTTTTGGTCTACCTATCCGTAAAGGGGCTACTAGGCCTTTTGCTGCATTTGCCTGGGCCTGTTTTCGCCACCGTCGCGAGCGAGTGGTGAGCGTCACGTCCGAGGGGGTGGACGTGGAAGCGGACGCATCGGTTCCCTTCCGTGTGAAGAAAGTTGACGCCGTGACGGCACGGCCCGATCCGGGAATTCCGCCATTCGATCTTCCGTGGAAATGGGAATCAGGAATGCGGGGCTTGTTCGGTTCGACGTTTCTCGCCTACGGTCACGGTCAATCCGGATGGAACGCCGAATCCTGCCGCCGTCCGGGAATCCGAAACCCACTCACGTACGGCAGGAGCGGGGGACCCAGGTAAGTCGCCGAACCGTAACCGGAACGGCTTGGGGTGAAGTCGCACGACCGTGCGGCCAGACATCTCCTGTCTGAACCCGACAGCTCACCCCGTAGGCGCCGGAGAGGAAATTCCCCATGCCCGCACAGGGTAAGCACCGTCGTCCCCAGTCCACCTCGCTGCGCCGCGGCCTCGCCGCCGTGACCGCCGGCGGAGCCGTTCTCGCCCTCCCGGTGATCGGCGCCACCAGCGCCTTCGCGGCCCCCGCGCCCACTGCGGCGCCGCAGCAGGCCGTGGCCCCCGCTTCGGTGTCCGCGGCGGCGAATTCCGCCGTGCAGGCCGCGCCCGCCCAGCATTCCGTGGTGGCCGGTGAAACTCTTTCCAAGATCGCCCGCGAGCATTCCGTCAGCGGCGGCTGGGAGAAGCTGTACGAAGGCAACCGGAAGATCGTCGGAGAGAATCCCGATCTTATTCACCCGGGTATCAAGCTGACCCTCGGAAACAAGGCCGCCGCACCGTCGGACGCCAAGGCCTCCAAGGCTTCCCCGTCCGCCGAGCGCGGTGCCGCGGCGGACCGTGCCGACCGGTCGGAGCGCACCGGCGCCGCCCCGGCGGCACAGGCCGCTCCGGCTGCCGAGAAGGCCGTCACGTACACGAACGACCTCGACGGCTGGATCAAGGAGTCGCTGGCGGTCATGGCCGAGCGGGGCATCCCCGGCACCTACGAGGGCATCCACCGCAACATCATGCGCGAGTCCTCGGGCAACCCGGCCGCGATCAACAACTGGGACTCCAACGCGGTCAGGGGCACCCCGTCCAAGGGGCTGCTCCAGGTCATCGACCCGACCTTCGAGGCCTACCACGTGCCCGGCACCTCGACCGACAGCTACGACCCGGTCGCCAACATCACGGCCGCGTGCAACTACGCCGCGGACCGCTACGGCTCGATCGACAACGTCTTCGGCGCCTACTGATCCTCCGCGCCCCAGCCGAAGGGGCCCCGGAACGCGATGCGGACGCTGTTGGTTAATTCGGGGCCTGCGTCTTCTTCGCCCCGTCGATCGTTTGGTCGGCGGGGCGAAGCCGTGCGAAGTGGCTGGTGCGGGTGTG
>NZ_JBIDBC010000063.1:0-14721 GCF_043202835.1 Streptomyces sp. NPDC048142 | reverse complement strand
GCGAGGCTTCGTAGACCAGCTCGTCGTGGTGAAACGCGTTGGTGAAACGCGACCTGGAAGGGCCATAAACGCAGGTCAGGGGTGAAACGCTTCGGTGCGTTTCACCCCTGACCCGTTCCCGCGTTTCACCTCTCAGGAGCGCTCTGACGGCTCCTGAGAGGCGGTATCAGCCGTCTTCCCGGCTCTGCCACACCCAGCCGCGTACGGTCCGCCCACGGGCCATCTGGCGCTCCCACGCCTGCGGGAGCTCCTCCGTGGTCCAGGCCCGGTAGCTGGCCCACTGGAGGGTGACGGCCTTCAGTACCCGCTCCTGTTCCTTCGCGGCCCTGGCGATCCCGCCCCCGATCAGGCAGTAGATGACCAGCAGGACCCAGGTGGCGAGGTGCAGTCCGTGGAGGGCGATGAGGAGGCCGACCGCGATGTTGCAGGCGAGCAGGAGCACCAGGCCCGCCGCGACGTATCCGCCGGCCACCGCGAGGCCGGGCAGGCGGTCGGTGAACGTCATCGGCTCCTCGGTGGTGTCGGTGTCGACGTCGTCCGGGGCCGGGGTGGTCGGGGTGTTCTTGACGAGGCTGAGGTCTGCGGGCGTCATTTCTTTCGCTCCTTCTCGACGGTGACTTCTTCTACGATGAGTCCGCGCATTTTGAGTTGGCGGGCGAGCGCCATATAGGCGACCTGCCATCCCACCTTGAGCCTGAACATTTCGAGCGCTTCCCGCTGCACATCTTCGGTGGAGATCGAGCCGAGGATTTCGCTTTTAGAGATTGCGACATCTGCCGCGACAATCATTTTCTTAGCGAAGTGGAGTTCGGCAAGTTGCTTTTTGCGGCGGCGTTCGAGGCGGAAAGAGTTGAACATGGGGGCCTTTCCGGTGGGGGCCGGATCAGATAATCCGGCCCCCACCTGATTCGGTTATTCGGTGCCGGTTGCGGCTTCTTCTTCGTCTTCCGAGTTGATTCGGTTGCGGGCCCAGATTTCGAGGTCGCGCGGGTCGTAGAGCTTTTCCCGGCCCTTGATCTCGACGTGGTCGGGGAACTGCGGGTCGCGGCCCCGAGCATTCCTCAGCGCCATCAGATCGCGCTTTTCCTGCGACGTGGTAACACCCGGGTTGGGCGGTCCGGAAATTCCCGCGCACACGGTCTGAGCTGCTTCGGAGAGGCCGATAGCGGCGGGCTTCTCCTCAGCCGCGGGGGTCTCGACGGCGCGGAGGTGACGGGTGCCGTCTGCGTCGGACACAACCCGTTCTTCCACGTGGGAGGGGGTGGTGTGTCCACTGATCGGTGTGTCACGCCGACCGAGCTCGTAGGGCTTGGGGGCCGGGGTGACGATGCCGGAGGTGGCCCAGTCGCGGGCTTCCTCATCCGTCATGAAAAGGACCTGAGTTTCGTGTGCCTGCCCTGCGAGAACTACCTGGACGCGCCCGGAGTGACGCGACGCCTTCGGAATCGGTGAAACTTCCGGGACAAGCATCCGCCATGCATTCTGGCTGTATCGGGCGAGAATGCGTGCGGTGAATGCCTCACGCATTTCGGGGCCACCCACGGTCGCGGCGGTAAGCGACTGGCCGACCATGAACGCGTGCATCTTCTGCGAGCGGCCCATGAAAAGGGTCTCCCCCAGGGCTTCAACAGCGGGGCTTTCCTTGGACTTGTCGCCCTCCGGCTTGTTCTTCGCCCACCACTTCGCCAGACGCTTACGCATCGTGTTGGCTTCCTCAACCACGAGGAGGATGCGGGGGCCCATGTCGAGGGGCGGCATTCCCTCCATTTCCCGGTGGGCGTTCTTTTCTCCGATATCCATGCGCTCATTTCCCTCTTCCGCGAGGGCAACGAGGACTTCGTGAGCGTCCTGGACCGACCTCACGTAAAGAACGTTCGGCAGTCCGTAGGCCCACACGTGGGAGGTGCGCTTGAAGTCGATGATGATGACCACGCCGCCGTGGTGGAGGAGCTGGCTGGCGAACGCGCGGATCAGGACCGACTTCCCGGCCCCGGGGGCCGCGCTGAACATCAGGTGCGGCGACTCGTCGTCCAGGTCGATGCAGATGCCGACGTCGCGGTGGGAGAGGCCGAGGAAGGGTGCGCCGACGGACGCGCGCTCCACCCGGGCCCGGATCTCGGGGTCGGAGAACAGCACCTTCGCCGGGGCCCGGGACGCCTGGCGGAAGACGATGTGGCGCTTGGTGCCGCTCATCTGGACGTTGGCCTTCACCTCCTGGAGGCCGAGCTTGGTGATGACCATCTGGGCGACCTGGCGGGCCTGTTCGGGGCTGTTCCAGTTCCCGGGGAGGTCGACGCGGATGACGTCCCCGTCCATCTCCTGGTAGCCCTGCGGGACGCTGAGGTACGCGGAGGGCGCGGTGCCCTCCGGCAGGCCCAGGAGGTCCCGCAGAACGACGTGGAGCGGCCACACCCAGTCCTTGCGGTGCCGCCAGGTGACCAGGCCGTCAACGCCCCGGAAACCGGCCCACGTTGCTGCTGAGCAGGCCCCGGCGATGCCGGAGAGCTGGAGGGCCTGGAGCGTCTCCGTGGGCTCCACAACGGCCGCGTAGCCGGTCCCTCCGACCAGGAATCCGCCGAACGCCCTCATGCCGACCATCTCCCAGCGGGAGACGTAGTCCCAGCGGTGCGGGGCCTTGCCGTCCGCCCTCATCGTGGTCAAGGGCGTGCCGCGGTGGGTCCAGGTGCGGTCGGTGCGGGGCTCCCCGTCCAGGGTGTCCCCGGAGACGAGACGCCAGACGCCACCGAACGCTGCCGGCAGCGACGGGCGCTGGGACCTCTTGGGCTTGGTCGCGGCCTGCGTGCCGGGCTGCGGGGAGGGTGCGAACATCAAGTGCTCCTGTGACTGGGAGTTGGGCCCCTACCTGTCCGTAGGGGTCGTGGGGGCCGGACTGGCATCCGGCCTTCCGGTGGCGGTCCGGACTGGCATCCGGACCGCACATCGGTCTCTCATCTGCTACAGGTCCAAAAAACGGGCCTGTTGTGACACTCGGGGCCGACTTTTTTCAACCGGCTCTCGGTGTGGTGCCTATAGAGGTGTCGGGGACGGCCGCCGTGTGACATTCGGCGCCCGGGTTTTTCAGAGGTAGGGCCCGGCCTGGTGGACCGAGGAGGCGGGCACCTTCGGGAGCTGGCGGTTGATCTCGCGGCGCAGGCTGTCCGGCTTCGGGGTGAACGGCAGGCGGTTGGGGACCTCGGCCTTGATCGCGTCCCGGTCGGTGGTGCCCTCCTCGATCACCTCGCGGACGGCCTGCGCCAGAGTGGCGGCCTGTGCCCTCTTCGCCGGTCCCCGGGCCGGGGCCGTGCGCGGAGTGCCCGATCCCTGACCCGCCGGGGCGGGCACGGCCGGACCAGCGGCGGTCAGCGCGGCGGGCACGGCCGGGGCAACCTGAGTCAGGGCGGCGGGCGTGCCCGCGATCGGCTGCCAGTCCAGGCGCTGGAGGTGGGCGCTGATGCGGGCAGAGGCGGGCAGGTCACCCGTGTTGACCTGCGGGGACGTGGTGCCCCGCTGCTGTCCCGCGTCTGCCCCCGGGGCAGTACCCTCCGTGAGCTCAGTGCCCGGCGTGGACTCAGTGCACTCCGTGAGCTGCGGGGCATCAGTGGCCTCAGTGCCCCGCGTGAGGACGGAGGAGCCGAGACCCTGCCCGCCGAACAGGGCAGCGAGCGCGCTGTCTGCCCCGCTGGTGATCCGGTCGCGCTGGACAGTCATCAGGTCCGTGCCCAGACGGGCATCGCCCGTGCCCACCTTGGCCGCCAGTCGCCAGGACTTCCGGGCGGACATCCACCGGACGATGCCCGTGGGGTGGGCGTTGGCGCGGGAGTGGTGGTAGGCCAGGTCACGGACGATCCGCGCGGCCCGGGTCTCGGCCTCAACGTCCCGGCCCTCCTGGAAGATGACCACCCGGCGGGCGAGGAACGCGATGCCCTCGGCGGCGGCCGTGATCGCCATCGGGGTCAGCGCGTAGACGATGGTCTCGCCGGTGCCGGTCGCGGCGGTCGCGCCCATCACCCCGGCGGCGGCCGGGAGCGACCAGAGGCCGGCGCGGACCAGCCGCGGGGCCGACTGCCCGAGGAGCGTGGTGACGAGGAGGACCAGGGCGAGCACGACCGTCGCGCCCTCACCGGCCGCGAGCGCGCCCACGGCGGTCTCACCGCCGTACTCACCGCTGATGTTGGAGTAGGTTCCGATGCCCCCGGCGATCCCGACCGCGATCATCGGAACGATGACGCCGATCAGGAGGCCGGTCTGCATCCCGGTGAGCTTCCGGCGGGTGGTGGTCTGGGGAGCGTCCTCGGTCTGGCCGGGGGCGGTGTCGGTGGTGGTCACGGGGTTTCCTTCCTTCTGGGGGTCTGGGGGGTTGGGGACCCGTTTTCCCAGGTAGAGGCGTTCGGAGAGGCTGGGGGGTTGGGGGTCTGGGGGTTACTTCTTCGCGTCGGTGGCGGCCTGTGCCAGGCCCTTGAGCCGGGTGACCAGCCACCCGGCGGCGACGATGGCGCCCACGGCCGTGAGTCCGACCGGGACGGCGTTCGCACCGATGACGCCGATCAGGCCCATGAGGGTGCCGCCGCAGATGACGACCAGCCCGGCGACGCAGCCGCAGAGCACGACGGCGACGACCAGGAGCAAGACCACGTTGATGACCAACTCGCGCTGGGCGGGCGACATCGAGGAGGTCTCGGGGAGCTGGACGACGATCTGCTGGGGCTGCTGGCCGATCGTGTAGTGGTACGGGATGCCGTCGCGGTACTCGACGGCCGGCGGGCGGTGGTGCGCGGGAACAGCCGTGCTCGGCACGGCCGGGGTCTGCTGCTGGTACGGCTGGGGCACGGCGTTCACGGGGTACCTCTCGGGTGATCGGGGCCGGGGCCACAGGACGTGGCCCCGGCGGGGCTGGGGATGTCAGGCGTCGGTGCTGAGGACCAGGCGGGCGAGGCGGGCGGCCGGGAACGAGAGGCTGTAGCCCTTGCTCAGGTGGACCTCGATCCGGCTCCCGGCGTCCTCGAAGCCCCGGACGATGACGGGGATGTCGGCCTGGCGGCCGGTCTGGATCGTGCGGTGCGGGGCGTGCTCGCCCTTGCGGAAGGTCGTGCCGTCGGTGAGCTGGAGTTCGGTGATCTGGCGGGCCATGGTGATGTCCTTTCAGGCCGCGAGGGCGGCAGTGTCGGCGCATCCGGGGCAGGAGCCCAGGGACGTCGGGATGACGTAGGAGTAGGTGATCGTGCAAAGCGGACAGGTCCGCCGGGCGCGCATCATCGCGGCGACGGCGCGCGCCCGGCCGGGGGTCATCGGCCTCACCGGGAGGGCGAGGTCGAGGCGGTAGAGGTAGGCGGCCCGGACGGGCCGGGTGCGGGTGAGCGGGTCACGGCGGCCGTGCCAGAGGATCTGTGCGACGACGTCCTGACCGCCGGGGCGCAGGCCCCGGGCCCGGAGCTGGCGGCGCGTGGCGAGGCCCTCGGGGGCGAACTTGCGCGGGTAGGTCGGCAGTCCGTACGTCTCGCCGGTCGGGTCGAAGAACTTCACTGCGGTCACCTCCTGTTCTGGGCTGGTCGGTCGGGGTGGTGGGGCCGTTGGGGGACGGCCCCACCAGGGGAAGAGGACAGGTCACTCACGCAACCGCCAGGCGCTCACCGGTTCACTCACCACCGGCACCCGGTCACGGTCACGGATCGGAGAAGCCGGGGCCGGGGCACTCACCACGCTGTGGGTAGTGAGTGCGGTGACCAGGGAGGGCAGGCAGTAGGCCAGGGCGATGGCGAGGGCGCCCACGGCGGCCACGGCCAGGACCAGCAGCCCGGCGGAGAGCGGCATCCCGCCCTCGCTCACCAGGCCGACCAGTCCGGCGACGACCAGGAGCGCGGCGAACTCGGGGGTGCGGGTGGTCATCACCACCACCCCTTGCGCTTGCCGGGGACGATCATGTCGCCGTGGCCGTGGAGCATGTGGGCGACGCAGGCGGGGCAGTCCTCGCGCGGGCCCAAGTGGGCGTGCTGGGCGCGGGAGTCGTACGCGTGGAGCCAGCACTGCCGGCACTCGCCCGGCGGCGGGGTCAGCGCCTTCTGGCTGGGTGCCATCAGAACCACCCGCGCTTGCGCTCGCGGCGGGCGGCGGCCTCCTGGTTGGCCGTCTGCTGGCGCTCGTTCTCCAGGACCCGGACGTCGGCGGCGGCGCGCTGCTGGGCGTTGGCCCAGATGCGGTCGGCGGCGCGTTCGGCGGCGGGAGCTCCCTTCAGCTTCGTCGCCCGGACGAAGCCGACACCCATGAGCCCAGCGAGCTTGGCCTGGTCCCCGGCCGAAAGAGCGGTGCTGTCACCGCTGTTCAGGCGGTCCAGCTTGTCCTGCGCGATGGTCAACTGACGGTTGATGCGGCGGTTCCCCATGGTGGGTCAGCCCCTCTTCGGGTAGGTGTGGCCAGCGGGCGGGTACGGCTCACCGGACAGCGACACGGTGGCGTCGAGGACGACCTCCTCGAACTGCGTGAGCGGGACGTCCTCACCGCCCCGGCGCTGCTCGTACGCGGCCTCCAGGCCGTCCAGGAGCAGAGTCGTGCGGGCGGCGTCGTCGGCGGCGGTCTCGCGGCGGCGGAAGATCCCCATGGTCAGCAGCCCCCGCAGGAACCGGCGTTGGTGTCCGCGACGTACCAGGCCCCGCAGTTCGGGCACTGCCACATGTGGCGCAGGACGGCGGCGATCAGGGCGCTCACGGCCGATCACCCGGCCAGCGCGAGCGAGGCGCGGAGACGGCGGGCACCGGCGTGCTTGCGCTTGCGGACGGCCGTCTCGGACCGGCCGATGCGCTGGGCGATCCGGAGGTCCGACAGGCCCTGGGCCTTGAGCTTGAAGACGATGGCCTGGCAGTCCGTCAGGTCCTCGTACGCCAGGGCGTCATCTTCGGCGGCCGGGGCCGGCGGAAGGGCGCGGGAGGTGAGGACGTCGGTGAAGTCCTCGGGGGTCTCGCTCGCGCTGCGGGGCCGGTAGCGGTCCACGGCGGCGCGGAAGGCGATCGAGCGGAGCCAGCCGTACGCGCGGTCGTCGTCGGCGCGGAGCTGGTGGAGGGAGAGCGCGGCCCGCAGCCACGTCTCGGAGACGACGTCCTCGGCGGCGGCGTGGTCCCGGGTGCGGGACACGGCGAAGCCGAGAAGACGGGTGTTGTGGAGGCGGAACAGCCGGTCCAGCCGGTCCGCGGCTTCGGGGGACAAAACGTAGGATGTGGTCACGGTCCCTCCAGTCAGGGATCTGGAGCCCGGCCGGGGTCTGTGAGAAGTAACCGGCCGGGCTCTTTCACGTTCACCGTGTGGTGAACGGCTCCACCATGACAGGAATTGTGGCACAATTCAAGCTATGACGCCGCTACACAAAAAAAGGTGGCGTGATGGTGGCGAAAACGCCGCCACCTGATACGTTGTGTGATGATCCAGCTAGAGCCGTGACACGGCTCTCTGCCAACCCAAGATGAGGACCTATGACCAGCGGAAAGGCCACACTCCCCGACACCATCACGGCGCTGCGGACGTACATCGCTGCCCACGAGCCCGGCACCGCGCTCCCCTCCGAGACCGCCCTCGCTGCCGAGATCGGGAGCACGCGGACGCTCGTGAACAGCGCCATCAGCCAGCTCATGTCTGAGGGTCAGCTGATCCGCCAGGGAAAGAAGGCAATCGTGCAGCCCATCCGGACCATCCTTCGTCAGGTGCCCACTCGGTACACGGCCACGTATCGCGAGGCCCACGGTGCCCGGGGAGCATTCGACGCGGAGATTCGCGAGCACGGGATGCAGCCCCGGTGGACGACCGAGCCTGGCCAGGAAGAAGCGACTGCCAAGGTGGCCGCGCTCCTGGGCATCGAGCCGGGTACGGAGGTGACGGTGCGGGCTCGCGAGATGTTCGCAAACGACGTCCCCGTCCAGATCGCCATCACCTACATCCCGGCCGACGTCGCGACGTCGGCCGGAGTCACCGGGGTCGAGAGCGGAACCGGCGGCATCATCAGCCGCATGGGAGAGACCGAGACTCAGCAGTCCAAGGTCACAGAGACCATCCAGGTCCGCGTTCCCGACGAGCATGAACAGCAGCAGCTCAAGCTGCCGGGCGATGCCAGGGTCTACGAGCTGACGCACATCGGGACTACCGAGAGCGGACGCGCGGTCGAAGCGACCATCCACGTGATGCCGGTCCACCTGTGGGACCTGTCCTACACATGGGACCTGAGCTAGCCAGAAGTGGTGTCCCTACCCCCCGTAGGGGTGTCCGCTTCGGGGCGTAAGCTTCCGACTCACAACTGAAGATCCATAAACGTAAAAAAGCCGCGTGCCCCAATCCGGGCTCTCGGTCAGGGTTCGAAGCCTGACCGCGAGTCGAAGTCCCGGAAGAGGAGCAACGCGGCGAGCAATCCAAAGCTCACCGCTGAGTGTAAGGCAGGGGTGGGGAGATTTCTCCCCCACCCTCGTGTTCTAGCACGCGACACGCCGGTGGTGGGCCTCCTAGGAAGGGTGGCCCCGGTGCCGCAGGAGGCACAGGCAGTACAGGATGACCCGGACGAGGGTGCCGCGCCGAGAAGGCCGGCCCCCGCTCGGAAGCGCCGCACCTCGGGTAGCGGCGGCGGCCAGGGTGGATCGGTCACGGTCCTGGGCCGCAGCGTGGATGGTGACCCCGGTCTCCGTTACGTCATCGACGGGCCCCGCCCCGGACTCTTCACCGTCTCGGATGACCCGACGAAGCCGCCGAAGCGGTTGTTGTCGTGGGCGCCGGAGGTGTTCGAGCACCTGGTCCGCCTGGACGAGGACGGCCGCTGCGTTGAGCGCCGTTACGGCATCCGGGTCGACGGCGTTGAGCAGACCATCACCTCGGACGACCTGGTCACCGGCCGCGTGTGGCGGGAGATGATCCCCGGTGCGAAAGGCACGGGGCGCAGCCGGGTCCGTGACGCACTGGAGAACGTTGTGACCGAGCAAGCCGTCGATCTGCCGTCCACGTGGATGCTCAAGCGGACCGGGTGGTACGACCTCCCCGACGGCCAGTGGGTCTACGTCCGGGCGAACGGCCTGGACCGCCCCGGCGCCCAGGTCCGCACGCCCGGGATGCCGGAACCGCATGTCCGTGCCGCCCGGCCGCTGGACAAGCCCGCGAACCGGCCCGCGCTCAAGCGGATGATCCGCGACGTCGCCGCGCACGGCTGGGGCCCCGGGCTCGGTCTGGCCACCGGCGTACGGGCCCTGGGCTGGTCCCTCGTGCCGGTCTACGGGTCGCTGATCCCGGTCGGTGAACCCAACTCGGGTAAGTCGATGACGTTCTGGACCGCCGGATGCGTGACCCTCCCGTCCGGGTGGCCGCCCCTGGTCGACGCCAGTTTCTCCGACACCATCACCGGGATGGAGAAGAAGATCGGCTTCGGTGCGGACCGGGTCATCGGCATCGAGGACATGCCGCTGACCGCCGTGTCCGACAGCTCCGAGGTCCGCGAGGCGATCCAGAAGGCCGACCGCATCACCCGGGCCGCGTTCAACGGGACCGTGATCCGTGACCGCGCGGACCGCCGGGGCGACCTGGTCCCCGACGCCGTACGCGTGCGCGGCATCCTCATCCTGACGGCCCAGCAGCTCCCCACCGGAGTACAGGCGTCGATGCTGCGGCGCGTGGTCCTGGCCGAATTCGCCAAGGGCGACAACGACTTCAAGTGGTACGCCCGCAACGGTGCCGGGCTCGAAGCGTCCTTCCGTACGGTCGGGGACCAGGTCATCGCCCACATGGAGAAGCTGGGCAAGGTCGAGGCGGAGAAGTGGGTCGAGAAGTGCGACAAGGCCGCGACCGCGAAGTTCATGCCGGTCGCTGAGGCCGCGATCGGCCCCGGCCCCGACGGCATGGACGGCGTGCTCAAGGCCGCGTGCCAGATGCTCGCCGGGCTCCAGATGATCGCGGACGTCTGCGACTTGGACGTCGACCCGATCTGGGCGGCCGTGATGCCGAAGTTCGCGGCCTCGCTCGCTACGCAGGCCCGCACGATGGCCGACCGCCAGACCGCTGACACCGGCCTGGACGAAGCTCTCGGCATCGTCCTGAGGAAGTCTTTCCAGGAGCGCCGGGCTCACATGCGGTGCCCGGACAAGGCCGCGCCGCTGCCGATGGTGCCGGGCCAGACCCCGCAGGCCCAGGGCTTGCGCGAGGACAACTACCAGGGCCAGACGACCGGTGTCGGCGGCGAGGGCGCATCGGTGTACTACATCGAGAACCTCTCGGCCCTGGGCATCACCAGCACGGACCTGCACACCCTGGTCACGGCCGCGAGGGACCCCCGGCTGATGGGGTACCAGGTGAAGTCCCTGCCCGGTCATCTGCTCAAGCACGGGGCCGTGCTGAAGTCGACGCAGACCGGCCAGACGGCCACGACCAAGGTCCGGATCGGCGGCTCCAAGGGCAAGGTCATGCCGCTGGTTCTGATCCCGGTGGACACCGTGTTCACCCTCCCCGAGGACGAGGAGGAGGAGCCGCCCGGCCCCGGCCAGTTGAAGTCGGTCGACGGACCCGGTGGCCCTGCGCCGGCTGAACCTGCGCCGACCGAGGAGCCTGAGCAGACCGCGTTCGACGTCGAGGACCAGGAGGAGAAGCACGACCAGGAGCAGCCCGCCGAACCGGCGGTCGAGCCGGTGGCCGCCGCTGCACCCGCCCCCGCTCGGGTTCCCGCGCCGCGTCCCGAAGCCGCACAGGCCGGGGCGGCCGGGGACGCGGGGCCGGTGGTTGTGGTGACCGGCGGCCAGCTGGTGCACGCCGCGACGATGGCCCGCCAGGATCTCTCCGAGGAGGCCCGCACCGACATGGGCAAGCTCCTGCTCGAAGCCGGGCGGGTGGAGCCGCACGGCCGCCTCACCATCGTGATCGGTGAGGACGCTCACCGCGGCTACCGTCTCGGTGCTGAGGCCCCGGGCCTGGCCGCATCGCCCTGGTCTCCCGCGTTCAAGAGCGCGGTCGACGCCGGATGGCATAAGCCGTTCAACCCCGGGATGAAGCCCTACGTCGGCACGTCCGCGCTGCTGGCTCACCCGGACCGGCGGGGCGATGTGCGGGTGATGCCCGCGAAGTGGATCGCGCCGGACATGTTCCCGCGCTACCGCACCCGGGCCATGGTCCAGGCCGAGGAGCACGACCAGGCCGACGCGCTCACCCTGGCCTACCGGCTCTCCCGGTTCGCGGAGACGACCGCGTTCGCGTTCGAGGGCACGCACGCGGGGACCGGCATCAAGATGATGCGGGCCATGGTCGAGGCGACCGCCGAGCGTCAGCCGAAGTGGCAGGGCTCCATCGCCATGTGGCCGACCGTCATGGACGACTCCGACTGGTCCCGCCCCCTCACCGAAGAGGAGGCTGCCGGGTCGCACGTCCACCTCTACGACGGGGTGAAGGCGTACCTGCCCGCCTACCGGCAGGCGATCGTCTCCGGCGACGACCTGCGCCGCGTCGAGCACCCGATGTTCGACAAGGGGATGGCCGGTCTCTGGCGGATCACCGTCCCGTACTGGCCCCATGAGCACCTGCCCGCCCCGGTCCCGAACGCCAAGGAGGGAAGCGTCGTTGTCGTGACGACCGCGATCGTCCAGGCGTACTTGGACCTCGGGATCTCCCCGGAGATCAGTGAGGCGTGGATCTCCAAGGCCATCGGCTACGAGGGCCTGCGCCGGTTCAGCGACTCGATCCGCGACCAGCTCGTGTCGCTGGAGGCCAGTGGTGACGAGGACGACCGGGCGGTCGCCAGCGCGCTGAAGGAGGTGTTCCACTCCGTCCACGGGAAGCTGCGGAACAGCGCTCAGGGCATCATGCGGCGGCCCGACTGGGGCCACGCGATCCGCGACGCGGCCTGGGCAGCGATCCTGCGGAAGGCGTACATCGCAGCCGGGCTCATCCCCGTCCGGGGCCAGCGGGCACCCGAGGACGCGCGCCGGTTCCCGGTCCGGGTGAAGACGGACGAACTGGCCTACCCCGGCGAAGGTGAAGACCCCACGGCCGCCGTGCCGTTCGGCCTGCGCCTGGTGGAAGGCCAGGGCTCGAACCTGGGCCGCTTCCACGCGGACGCCGTGCCGATGGACGACTACCGCCAGGAGCAGGACGCCAAGCGCCGCCAGGCCGAAGCGATCAGCGAACGACTCGCAGCCCGCAAGGCTGCTCGGAAGGGTGAGAAGTGATGGAAGGACTCAAGAACGCACTCTTCAAGGGCCTGGCCAAGCGCAGCGCCAAGTCCGAGGACCGCGACGCGGCGGTGAGGGCCGGTCAGCTCCTCAAGCGCGTGGGCGGGTCGGTGAAGGACGCGGCCGCCAAGGTCGGCGCCTCCCCCCGGACGTTCAAGCGGTGGCTCACCGGTGAGGCATCTCCCCGGGCGAACAACAACGAGGCGCTGAACCGGGCCAACCGGGATGTGCTGGTCCCTCAGGGCCGCCGCGAGCGGCTCCTGAAGGCGGCTGATGATCAGCACTTGGACTACAACGAGGACGGCGACTCGTGGGGCGTTCGTCGTCCCGAAGGGGTGGGCGCTCCCGCCGGCGGATTCGTCGTGGACGCCACCATCACGGTCAGCCAGGACACGCGGCGGCGGTCGGTGAACCTCGGGGAGTACCTGAGCAGTGGCCACATGAGCGACCTCCTGGACGCGTTCATGAGCGGCAACCAGTCCAAGGCCGAAGGTGTGCTGACCGAGGGATTCGAGCTCTGGGTTCCCAGCGCTCACATCGACGCGGTGCACGGCATCAACTTCGCGCCGTTGGACTACGAGGGCTGAGCTGATCAGTAGAGTGGGCCGGACCCTCCACGGGGGTCCGGCCCACTGTCACGCCTGCTGTCACGCTGCCTGTCACGCTCCCTGTCACGCTGGGCCCTGTCGTGCCTCTGACCTGGGAGAACGCCCCGAAATCCCCACGGCGCGTTTCGGCGTGACAGCGCGACAGCTACAGCCGTCCGTCCCCGGCCTGGAGGCGCTTGGCCACCCGGTCGGACAGCTTCTCGTCGTTGAGCACCTCGTCCGCCAGGACCCGCAGCAGCGCCGACAGGTCGACCGAGGACAGGTCCAGTTCAGCCGCGGTCGAGTTGCACCAGCGCTTGAGGCTCCGATGGGTGGACGGCCGGACGTCCACGGTCACCCGGATCGGTTTCGTGCGCGGGAGCTCCGGGGCGGCAGGTGGCTGGTTGCCCTTGCGGTTGACGGTTCGGTCGTAGCCACGTCCGGACGGGGTCACTGGGTCGCTCCCTTGCGGTCGAGAAGTTCCCGCACGAAACGCCTCATGTTCGTGCCAGGGGTCTTGGGCTGGATGGCTTGGCGGAACCGGTCGTCGTGGTAGGGGATCACGGTGTCCATCACATCGAAGCCGAGGTTCTCCAGGGCCTTGCGAACGTCCGCGTCGGGACCGGTCCGGGTGCGCTTGGACCGGTTGGTTCGGTTCAGCGACGCGACGATGTCCGCCGGCCTTTCGCGGAGCTCCTGGACCTCCTCGAAGAACTCGATCAGCCGGTAGCGGCCGGAGTCGTCAGCCGCGCCGCGCGGGGGCTCGAACATCCGGTCCACCTCGTAGTGGCTCGGGGCCACCGGCACGATCCAGGTGTCCGCGTACCGCAGGGCGCCCCGGGCGATGCGTGCGTGGTCCTCCACCTGCGGGACGTCGATGATGACCAGGTCCACCCCTCCGTCCAGGTCCGGGAGCTTGCGGTGCAGGTCCGGCTCAGCCATCCCGACGACCGGCCATTTGAAGCCGCCCGCGCGGTTGTACGCGGCCAGGCAGCTACGGCCCTCGTCCGCGTCGACCAGCAGGGGTTTCAGCCCTTCCTCGTACGCGGCCTGCGCGGCGAACACGGCCGTGGTCGACTTCCCGACCCCCGGCTTCAAGTTCACCAGTGCCCATGTATGCGTCATGGCCCGAATTCTACGGGCCGTACTGATCATCAGTGCCTCAGTGGCTCACGTAGGTTCCGTAGACTCCTGCCATGCAAGCCAAGCAATTCGTCGTCGCGGTCGAACCCGAGAAGCTGACCCGGCTGAACGACGTCGTGAAGCGGTACAGCGATGCCGAGGACGAGTGGTTGAAGCAGATGCGCAAAACCGTGCGCCTCAGCTCCCTGAGAGGGCCCGACGCCAGCGCGGCCCGCCAGCAAATCCGGCTCCATCGTGCCGAGCTGCGTGAGCGCGGGGAGCTCCGGGGCACCCGCGACCTCGTCATCGCGTACGAACTCCGGGCCGTGCTCCGGGCCCGCAAGATGGACGAGAACTGGAACCCCATCCCGCCCCGCGACGTCGGCGCGGTCGGCCGGCCTTTCGGCGCATCCACCGACCGCTACCCCCGCACCGACGAGGATGAACCGGCACTCAAGGCGCGGATGCCCGTCCGGCTCCCGGCCGAGCTGGGGGAGCAGGTAGTCCGCGGCTGCTACTGGACCAGCGCCCCGGCGGTGCAGGCTCTCAAGGCATGGCAGAGGCGATGGGGCGACGGTCCGGTGGTCATCCTCAGGGAAGCTCAGAGGCAGCACGCAGAGGGATTGGGAATGGCCCTGGCCACGATCCTGGCGGGGATGGCGCCCCGGGCGACCCGTGAGGCCCTGGAGGAGCGCGCCACCCTGCAAGACCAGGTGATCACGTCCGGCGATCTCATCAGGGAAGCCGTCGACCGCGCGATCCGGTGAGCCTCGCTTCCCCTCGAAGAACTGGAAGCCGTACCGGCCGCAGGTCCCGGTACTTCCAGTGTCCCACCGGGGGCCCCG
>NZ_JBIDBC010000062.1:0-16274 GCF_043202835.1 Streptomyces sp. NPDC048142 | reverse complement strand
GTGAAGTCCACCGGCCGCCGCACCGATCACGCGAGCCTCGGGCTGGCGCCGGGCGGGCATCCGTTGCTGGGGGCCGCGGTCGCTGTGGCGGGGTCGGACGAGGTCCTGTTCACGAGCCGTATCTCCACGCGGACGCACCCTTGGCTGGCCGGCCACCGGGTCGGGGACACGGTGGTGGTGCCCGCGTCGGTCTTCGTGGAGCTGGCGGTCCGCGCGGGTGACGAGGTCGGTTCGACGGTGGTGGACGAGCTGCTGACCGAGACCCCCCTGGTGATCCCGCACGACGGGAGCGTGCAGATCCAAGTCGCCGTGGGTACGCCCACCGCGTCGGGACAGCGGCGGCTCACCGTCCACGCGAGACCCGGCGAGGGCGATGTGCCGTGGACCGAGCACGCACGCGGGCTGCTGGGCGTACGCGCCGACGACACACCCGCCGATCTCGGGCCGTGGCCGCCCGCGGGAGCCGAGGCCGTCGATCCGGCCGAGTTCCACGAGCGGGCGGCGGACACGGGTGCGCCGCACGGCCCCGCGTTCCGGTCGCTCGACGCGGCTTGGCGAAGGGGCGACGAAGTGTTCGCCGAAGTGAGCCTCGAAAGCGCCCAGGACGGTGCGGACTACCTCCTGCATCCGGCGCTGCTGGACGCGGCGCTGCCGGGCCCGGCGGACGACGGGCGGGGAGTGCCGTCGGTCTCGGTCTGGCGGGGCATTCGCCTCTACGCGGCGGGCAGTTCGGCTCTGCGGGTGCGGCTGAACCTGGACGACAGCGACGGAGCTGTCCCCGCGCTGCGCCTGAGCGACTCGGCAGGGCTGCCGGTGGCCGCGGTCGACTCCGTGGTGAGACGGCGGATCGACGCGAGCGAAGTCGCTGACATGGCGGCGCGCACGACCGACCAGCTGTTCCGCGTCGCCTGGACGCCGCTGCGGCCGGGACGCCGGGACACACCCGCTCGCTGGGGGGTGGTCGGTGCCGGCCTTCCCGGTGCCCAACGGTTCGACGGGGTGGCCGAGGTCGCGGCGGCGGTCGCGGCGGGGACTCCGCTCGACGCGGTCCTGGTCCCCCTCGGGTCCTCGGCGGCCGACGGCATGGTCGAGGCCGCGCACGAGGCCACGAACCACGTCCTGGAACTGGCGCAGCGGTGGCTGGCCGAGGAACGGCTCGCCGACGTCCCGCTCGTCGTGATGACCCGCAGTGCCGTGAGCACGCACGGGGGCGAGCTTCCCGACCCGAGTACCGCGGCGGCATGGGGCCTGCTGCGGTCTGCGCAGTCGGAGGCGCCGGGCAGGATTCTCCTTCTCGACATCGACATCGATGCCGACGCCGACGCCGACGCCGAATCCGGCACAGCTCCGATGGATGTGGTCCTCAGCTCCGGGGAACCCCAGGCGGCCCTCCGCGCGGGGAGGTTGCTCGTACCCCGGCTGCGGTACGTCGAAGCCGGGGAGCGAAGGCCACTCGGCTGGAACCCCGACGGAACCGTCCTCGTCACCGGCGGCACCGGTTCGCTGGGGGCTCTGTTCGCCCGGCATCTGGTGCGTGAGCACAACGTCTCCCATCTGCTGCTCACCAGCCGTCGGGGCACAGAGGCTCCGGGTGCGGCCGAGTTGACCGCCGAGCTCGAAGCGCTCGGAGCGCGGGTCACCGTCGTGGCGTGCGATGTCGCCGACCGCGCGGAAGTGGCCGCGCTGCTGTCCGCGATACCCGAGCGGCACCCGCTGACCGCGGTTCTTCACACGGCCGGTGTTCTGGACGACGGGATCGTGGGATCCCAGACCCCGGAACGTCTGGCGGCGGTGCTCGGCCCGAAGGCGGATGCCGCCTGGCACCTTCACGACCTGACCCGCGGGTCGGATCTCGCGGCGTTCGTCCTGTTCTCCTCGATCGCCGGTGTGGTGGGCGGTCCCGGCCAGTCCACGTACGCCGCCGCGAACGCGTTCCTGGACGCCCTGGCCCAGCACCGCGGCGTTCAGGGGCTTGCCGCGACCTCGATCGCCTGGGGTCTGTGGTCGCAGGACGGCGGTATGTCCGGCGGCCTGGACGAGGCCGACCTGAAGCGCATCGCCCGCAGCGGCTTCCGGCCGGTCACCGCGGACGCCGGCACAGCCCTGCTCGATCTCGCACTGGGTCTGGGCGAACCGGCTCTGGTGGCGACCCCGCTCGATCACGCGGCCGTACGCGAACAGGGCGTCGTGCCCGCCCTGTTGAGCGGAGTCGTCCGTGGGCCCCGTCGTCGTACGGTGCAGGTCGCCGGTCCGGCCGGGGAGCCGCTCGCCGACCGTCTGGCGGGCCTCGACGAGGCCGGGCGGACACGTCTGCTGACTCAGGCCGTCAAGGAGTCCGTAGCCGAGGTACTCGGACATGCCGGCACGGAGGGCATCGGGGAGGAGGATTCCTTCCTCAAGCTGGGCTTCGACTCCCTGACCGCGGTGGAACTGCGCAGCCGGCTCCATGCCCTCACGGGTTTCCGGCTGCCCGCCACGCTGGTGTTCGACCACCCCACGCCCACCGCTCTGGTCAGCTACCTGCACCGCAAGCTGGCGCCCGGGGAGGCCGGTGTCACGACCGCCGAGCCGTCCTCGCCGGACTTCGCCGCCGAGGTGCGGCTCGCCGAGGACATCCGGCCCGCCGGGGTGATCGTTCCGGTGACCGATGACCCACGTCACGTACTGCTGACCGGTGCGAGCGGTTTCCTCGGCTCCTTCCTGCTGCGCGACCTCATGCGGTCGACCCGGGCCACCGTGCACTGCCTTGTCCGGGGCAGTGACAAGGCGGACGCTCATGCGCGCCTTCGCGCGAACATGGAGCGGTACGGAACGTGGGAAGCGGTGGATACCGACCGGCTGTCGGTGATCGTGGGCGATCTGGCCGAGCCCCGGCTCGGCCTCACCGAGGAGGACTTCGACCACCTGGCCGCGACGGTCGACGTCGTCTACCACAACGGGGCCCGGGTCCACTGGCTGCATCCGTACACGAGCCTGAAGGCCGCCAACGTGGGCGGAACGGAGGAGATCCTGCGGCTGGCGGCCCGGCATCGCACGGTGCCGGTCCATTACATGTCGACCGTCGGCGTGTTCCAGGACGCGGTGACCCCGGGGGTGCCCTTGAAGGTGACGGACCCGACCGGACCCGCCGAGAATCTGCCGAGTGGCTATCTCCAGAGCAAATGGGTGGCGGAGCAGATCATCGGCATCGCCCGCGAACGCGGCCTGCCCGTCTCCGTCTACCGGGTCGACGTCATCTCCGGCGACCAGGTCAACGGAGCGTGCCAGACGAACGACTTCGTCTGGCTGAGCATCAAGGGGCTGCTGCAGGCTCGCAGCGTGCCGGCCGATGTGGGCGGGCGCTTCCATCTGCTGCCGGTGGACTACGTGAGCGCGGCCGTCCTGCGGGTCGCCGGGCGGGCGAGCGCCCTCGGCGGGACGTTCCATCTGTTCAACAGGAGTGCCCTGAGCCTTCAGGAGTGCGCTCGGCAGTTGCGCTCGCTCGGCTACTCCTTGGCGGAGGTGGACCGCGACACCTGGCGGGCGCGGGTACAGGAGGACCGCGGGAACGCCATGGTTCCGCTCCTGCACGCCTTCGAGATGATGACCGAGAACACGGATGCCTTCTATCCTCCGATGGACACCGCGGAGACCGAAGCGGCGCTGGAGGGCAGCGGTATCGAATGCCCGCCGCTCACGGAAGATCTCTTCGCGAGGTATGTGAACTACTTCGTGCGGACAGGGCATTTCCCTGCCGCATCCTGACTGAAGGCGGGACGACCCGCGCTGCGTGTGCCGGCCGGTGCCGGTGACTGTGTTCGGTCACCGGCACCGGCTTTTCCCGTCCGGCCCCCGGCCGTGGCGCCGATGACTCTCACCATTCCCCGGTCATCGTCACCGGAAGGCTCGGTTACCTGATGGTGAGCAGCCGGAGAATCCCTGAGCCTAAGTTCGTCCCATGAGTCTCTCGAAGGGTTCAGCATGAATTCCGTATCCGCCAAGGAAGTCTTCGACCGCGTTCCGATCGCGCCGTCAGCACTGCGCGCGACCATGTCACGCTTCGCCACCGGTGTGATCGTGCTGAGCGTCGGCGGCGAGAACATACACGGCATGACGGCGAATGCTTTCAGCTCGGTCTCTCTCGACCCGCCGACCGTACTGTGCTGCGTTTCGCACAGCGCGGTGATGCACCGCGCCATCCTTGCTGCGGGCAGATTCGGGGTTTCCGTACTCGGAGCGGAGCAGCAGCACCTGGCGAGTTATTTCGCCGACAAGAAAAGGCCGCTGGGCCCGGAGCAATTCTCCGGAATCGACTGGAAGCCGGGGCCGGCTACCGATTCACCCTTGTTGCAGGGAGCGACCGCATGGCTCGAGTGCGAATTGACCGACTCCCACGACGTGGGTGACCACTCGATATTCATCGGCACCGTGGTGAATGCCGAGAGCTCCTCCCGCGAGGAAAGTCTGCTTTTCCTCGACGGGAGATTCCACCCGTTCGACGCCTCTCACTGACGCGAGCACACCATGACCGCCGGAATCGATACGCACAGGCCGGACGGCCGCTGGGAGGCCGTCGTCGGGCGCCGGTTCGTCGAGGCGCTCAACGACGGCCTGGCCAGGTCCGGGTACTCCCCCTCACGTACAGCGCCACCGAGGCCGCGTGAACTGCCCGACGCGTTCGCGGCCGCGGTCATGCGGTCGTACGAGGCGGCGCTTTCGACCGCGCTCTGCGCCGAGGACCGGGAGGACCGGGCCCTGAGGTCCAAGCTCCTCACGCGTGGCCGCGAGATCCTGGTTCAGGCGCTGCGGCTCGCCCGGCTGCCCGCCGGGCAGGGTGTTCGCCCTTCACCGGGTGAACTGTCGCCCGCGCATGAGCTGGTGGCCCGCACTCTCCTCATGGAGTGCGCCGCCGTCCTGGCCGTCGAAGGCTCCGGGGCAGAGGCGTCCGGCTGCCGGCCGAACGACCTCATCCGCGCTCTGGGACAGTCCACGCGGCGCGCCCACCGTACGAAAGCGCCGGGGTTCCCCGACCTGTGACGCATCGGGGCCGACGGCCTTGAGCAGACTTCGAAACGCCCGGCTCCGGCCGGGCGTTTCGCCGTTGGGCCCACACGTCGCCGCCTCACGGAGAGGGCGGAGAACCTCACGGGAGACGGCCGTGCTGACGGCCGTTCGCCGACGACGAGGTCCCGTCCGGTCGGCCGACCGGACGGGACCTCGTCTCAACGCGCCCCGGGCCGGCCCGGGGTCCGTCCTTACTCGAGTCCGTCGATCAGAGCGAACAGCTCATCGTCACTCGCGGAGCCGAGGTCCTCCTCGTCGGCGTCGTCCCCCTTCTTGCCGGCGCCCGTCCTTCCCGTGTCCTCCGCCAGCTTCAGCAGCTCTCGCAGTCTGGCCACCACCTGCTCCCGCGACCCGTCGTCCGCGGCCATGCCCTCGATGCCCGGCCTCGCGCGCTCCAGGCTCGCGAGGAGCGGCCCGGCCGGGGAGCCCGGCTGCTCCTCCACCTCGATCTGCGCGGCGAGGTACCGGGCCAGTGCCGCCGGGCTCGGGTAGTCGAAGACGAGCGTGGTGGGAAGACGCAGACCGGTGGCCGCATTGAGCTTGTTGCGCAGTTCGACGGCGGTGAGCGAGTCGAAGCCCAGCTCCTGGAAGGGCCGGTCCGCGCCGATATCGCCGTGCTCGCCGTGGCCGAGGACCTCGGCGACCTGGCCGCGTACGACGTCGGCCAGCGCCTCTTCCCGGTCGGCCGGATCGAGCAGGGCGAGACGCCGGGCCAGACTCGGCACGCCCTCGCTGTCCGCTGCGTCGGCGACCGCCTTGCGCCGGCGGGCCGCCGGGGCCAGGGACCGCAGGAGCGGGTGGATCCCGTCTCCCCGGCCGCGCAGGACGACGGGGTCGACGCGGGTCGCGGCCAGCAGGTGGTGTTCGCTCGCCACCGCGTGGTCGAACAGGTCCATCGCCTGGTCGCTGGGCAGCGGAGCCAGTCCCAGCCGGGCCAGACGTCTCAGGTCGGTGTCGTTGAGCTGACCGCTGATCGTGCTCGATTCCGACCACAGTCCCCACGCGAGGGACGTACCCGCCAGGCCACGGGCCCGGCGGTACGCCGTCAGCGCGTCCAGGAAGGTGTTGCCCGCCGCGTAGTTCGCCTGTCCCGCGTTGCCGATCAGCCCGGCGATCGAGGAGTACACCACGAATGCCGACAGGTTCAGGTCCTCCGTCAGCTCGTGCAGGTTCCAGGCCGCGTCGATCTTGGGGCGGAGCACCGCGTCCAGCCGCTCCGGCGTCAACTCCCCGAGCACGGCGTCGTCCAGCACGCCCGCGGTGTGCACCACCGCCCGGACCGGCGCCTCCCGCGGCACATCGGCGAGCGCCTTCGCCAGCGCCCCGCGGTCCGCCGCGTCACATGCCGCGAACGAGACCGACGCCCCCAGATCCTCCAGTTCGGACGCCAGCCGGGCCGCCTCCGGGGCCCGCTCTCCACGCCGGCTCAGAAGCAGCAGACGCCGGGCGCCGTGCTCCTCCACCAGATGACGTGCCAGGACCCGGCCCAGTGTGCCCGTCGCCCCGGTGATCAGTACGGTGCCCTCGTCCCAGCCAGGAGCAGCGGCCCCGTCCCTCATGGTGTCCGCCCGTACGAGCCGCGGGGCGAGAACCCGGGCGGCGCGCAGCGCGAGCTGGGATTCGCCGGTGGCCAGGGCACCCGGAACGGCTTGTGCGCCGGCTCCGTCGTCGAGGTCCACCAGCACGATGCGTCCGGGGTTCTCGGTCTGCGCGACCCGCAGCAGACCCCACACCCCGGCGTGCACCAGGTCCACGACGTCCCGCGCGGGGCCGGCCGCCACCGCGCCCCGGGTCACCACCACGAGCCGTGACCGGTCGAGGCGTTCGTCGGCCAGGAACGTCTGTACCTGCCCGAGCACCCGGTGCAGGGCCTCCCGCGCGGCCCCCGGGGTCTCGTCCCGGTGATCGTCGGTGCTGTCCGGGGTCAGCGGCCAGAGCACGGTGTCCGCACCGGCCTGCGCCACTGCCTCCAGATCGGGGTACGAGGCCACGGAGTCGTCCGGCCAGGCCCCCAGGGCGGCCCAGCCCGACCGGTCCACGCCGGTGTCCGGCACCGGGATCTCCGACCAGTCCAGCGCGAACAGTCCGTCCCGGCCGGTATCGGCCGCCGCCCGCAGCGCCTCTCGCGACAGCGGCCGCAACGACAGGGCTCCGACCGACGCGACCGGCGCGCCCGATCCGTCGGCCACCGTCAGCGACACCACGTCCGAGCCCGGCTCCGAACGGGTGATCCGCACACGCAGCCTCGACGCTCCCACGGCGTGCACCCGCACATCCGCCCACGAGAAGGGCAGCAGGTCCGCACCGGGCTGATCGGCCGCTCCCAGCAGCAGCGGATGCAGGGCGGCGTCCAGCAGCGCGGGATGTACGAGGAACTCCTTCGCCCCGTCCGCCGCCGGCTGCGGCAGCTCGACTTCGGCGAACACCTCGTGCGTACCGCGCCACACGCGCCGCAGCCCGCGGAACGACGGGCCGTATCCGTAGTCCCGCTCCGCCAGGCGTTCGTACGCGTCGGCGAGGTCGACTTCGGCCGCGCCGTCCGGCGGCCAGACCCCCAGGCCGGGCCCGGCCTCACCGGCCTCACCCGTGGTCAGGGTGCCCTGAGCGTTGAGGACCCATTCGGCGTCACTGACTCGCGAGTGGACCTCGACCGATCGGCGCCCGTCGGTGCCGGGTGCGCCGACGGCCACCTGCACCTGTACGCCGCTGTCCTCGGGCAGCACCAGCGGCGCCGCCAGGGTCAGCTCCTCGATCTCCTCGGTGCCCGTCTGCTCGCCGGCCCGTACCACCAGCTCCAGGAGTCCCGTGGCGGGCAGCAGCACGGTTCCCGCGACCGCGTGCTCGGCCAGCCAGGGGTGGGTGCGCAGGGAGAGGCGACCGGTGAACACCGTCTCATCACGCCCGGCCACGCTCATGGCGGCGCCGAGGAAGGGGTGCTCCATCGCTTCGAGTCCGAGCCCCGCGGCGTCGGCGGCGCCGGCCGGGCCGTCCAGCCAGTAGCGTCGGCGCTGGAAGGCGTAGGTGGGCAGGGGGACCCGGCGCGCGGAGGGCAGAACCGCCTTCCAGTCGATTCCGGCGCCGCCCAGCCCGAGGAGGGCGAGTGCGCCCATCACGGTCGCGGCCTCGGGCCGGCCCGTGCGCAGGGCGGGGACGAGGACGCCGGCCTCGCCCACCAGGGAGTTCTGGACGAGAGCGGTCAGTACGCCGTCGGGCCCGAGTTCGACGAACCGGGTGACTCCCGCTTCCTCCAGGTGGCGTACGCCGTCGTGGAAGCGGACGGCGTCGCGGATGTGCCGGGTCCAGTAGTCCGGCGAGGTCAGCTGCTCCTCCGTGGCCAGGGTCCCGGTCACGTTGGAGACGATCGGGATGCGCGGCGCGCGGAACGTCAGTCCGGCCAGTACTTCGCGGAACTCCTCCAGCACTCCTTCCATATGGGCCGAGTGGAAGGCATGGCTGACGGTCAGGCGCTTGGTGCGGATGCCTTTCTCCCGGCACACCCGCGTCACCTCGTCGACCGCCGCCGCGTCACCGGAGATCACCACCGCCCGGGGGCCGTTGATCGCCGCGATGTCCACCGCTTCCGCGCGGCCGCCCCCGGCCGCACGGGCGTCGAGGAGCGCACGCGTCTCGTCCTCGGATGCCTCGACGGCCGCCATGGCGCCGCCTTCCGGCGCGGACTGCATCAGCCGGCCGCGCTCGGCGACCAGTACCGCGGCGTCGGCCAGGCCGAGGACGCCGGCGATGTGCGCGGCGGCCACCTCACCCAGGGAGTGTCCGAGAAGGAGGTCCGGACGGGCCCCGTGGTGCTCGAACCACCGGAAGAGCGCCACCTCGACGGCGAACAACGCCGCCTGGGTGAACACGGTCCGGTCGATCAGAGCGGCGTCCGAGGTCCCTTCGCGAGCGAAGAGCACGTCCTTGACCGGGCGCATCAGCTCGGCGTCGAGGTGGGCGGCCACCTCGTCGAGAGCACGGGCGAACACCGGCGAGGACGCGTACAGCTCCCGTCCCATGCCGAGGCGTTGACTGCCCTGACCGGTGAAGAGGAAAGCGGTCTTCCCGTCGATGGCCCCGCCCGCGCGCACCGTGTGGGCGGAGGCGGTGTTCCGGGCGAGGGCGTCGAGGCCGGCCAGGAGCGCCTCACGGCCGTCGCCGACGACGGCGGCCCCGTGCTTCATGACCGCCCGGGAGTCGGACAGCGAGAAGGCCACGTCGGCCGGGTCCAGTTCGGGATGGTTCGACACATGGGTGTGCAGGCGCAGCGCCTGGGCGCGCAGGGCCTCCTCGCTGCGGGCGGTCAGGAGCCACGGCAGCGCGCCGTTCGCCCGGGGGGCGCTGCCGGTGCGGGGCGTCGCCGTCCGCGCCGGCTGTTCGATGATGACGTGGGCGTTGGTTCCGCTGATGCCGAACGACGAGATTCCGGCCCGGCGCGGACCGTTCTTCGCCGGCCACGCGCGTTCCTCGGTGAGCAGCCGCACCGCGCCGGAGTCCCAGTCGATGTGTCCGGACGGCTCGTCGACGTGCAGGGTGCGCGGCAGCACGCCGTGCCGCATCGCCTCGATCATCTTGATGACACCGCCGACTCCGGCGGCTGCCTGCGCGTGCCCGATGTTCGACTTCAGCGAGCCGAGCCACAGCGGGCTTCCGTCCTCGGGGCGCTCCTGCCCGTACGTGTTCAGCAGCGCCTGCGCCTCGATCGGGTCGCCCAGCGTGGTTCCGGTGCCGTGGGCCTCGACCGCTTCCACGTCCGAGGCGTTGAGCCGGGCGTTGTCGAGGGCCTGGCGGATCACCCGCTCCTGCGAGGGTCCGTTCGGAGCCGTCAGTCCGTTGCTCGCGCCGTCCTGGTTGACGGCTGTCCCCCGTACGACCGCGAGGACGTGGTGACCGCGGCGACGGGCGTCCGACAGGCGCTCGACCAGCAGCACGCCCACGCCCTCCGCCCAGCCGGTGCCGTTCGCGGCCCCGGCGAAGGCCTTGCACCGGCCGTCCGCCGACAGGCCCTTCTGGCGGGAGAACTCCACGAACGTCGTCGGCTGCGCCATCACCGTCACACCGCCGGCCAACGCGAGGTCGCACTCCCCCGACCGCAGTGCGCCGGCCGCCAGATGGAGGGCGACCAGCGACGAGGAACACGCCGTGTCCACCGTCACGGCGGGGCCCTCAAGTCCGTACGTGTAGGCGACCCGGCCCGACAGCACGCTGGAGAGGCTGCCCGCGAGCAGGAAGCCCTCGAAGTCGCTCGGTGCCGCGTTGGCGCGGATCGGGTAGTCGTCGTACATCGCGCCCATGAAGACGCCTGTCGCGCTGCCTCGTACGGTCGCCGGGTCGATGCCGGCGCTCTCGAAGGTCTCCCAGGCCGCTTCCAGGAGCAGGCGCTGCTGGGGGTCCGTGGCGGTCGCCTCGCGCGGAGACATCCCGAAGAACTCCGCGTCGAAGAGATCCGCGTCGTGCAGGAATCCGCCCTCACGCGTGTAGCTCGTGCCGGCCCGGTCCGGGTCGGGGTCGTACAGCCCCTCCAGATCCCAGCCCCGGTTGGACGGGAACCCGCTCACCGCGTCCACGCCGTCGGACACCAGGCGCCACAGGTCTTCCGGCGAGGAGACCCCGCCCGGATACCGGCACGCCATGCCCACGATCGCGATGGGCTCGTCCGTGACACCCGGGCGTCGTGTCTCCCGTGCGGCCGGAGCCTTGTCCTCGGCGACCCTGCTGAGCAGGTACGAGGCGAGGGCCTGGGGCGCGGGATGGTCGAAGACGAGGGTCGAGGGCAGCCGCAGACCCGTCGCGGTGCCCAGCTGGTTCCGCAGCTCGACCGCGGCCATCGAGTCGAAGCCCATGTCGTTGAAGGCGCGGTCGGGGGCGACGGCGCCGGTGGTCGTGTGGCCGAGTACGGCGGCCGCTCCCGTACGTACGAGGTCGAGTGCGGCTTCGTGTCGTTGGCCGGCGGGCAGGGCGGCGATCCGTCGGGCCCACTCGGTGCCCTGCCCCGCTTCCTTCCCGGGCTTCGCTCTCCGGCGGGCGCGGGCGGGGAGCAGGTCGTGCAGGAGTGCGTGGGAGCCTTCCGCGGTGAGTCGCGAAGGCCGCACCGCCACGGCGGCGAGCACGGGGTCGGGACGTGTCAGGGCCGCGTCGAAGAGGGCGAGTCCCTGTCCGGGCGTGAGCGGCGGCAGGCCGGCCCGCTCCCAGCGGGCGATTTCGGCGGCGGTAAGCGTCGAGCCCATGCCGTGCGTGGCGTCCCAGAGGCCCCAGGCCAGCGACGTGGCGGGCAGGCCTCGGGCCCGGCGGTGCTGAGCGAGGGCGTCCAGGTAGGCGTTGGCGGCCGCGTAGTTCGCCTGCCCCGCCGTGCCGGTGAGACCGGAGATCGAGGAGAACAGCACGAAGGCCCGCAGATCCAGGTCGGCGGTGAGCTCGTGCAGATGCCGGGCCGCGTCGGCCTTCGGGCCCAGCACGCCCAGGAGGCGTTGCGGTGTCATCGCCAGGGCGGTCGCGTCGTCGAGGACTCCGGCCGTGTGCACGATCGCGGTGAGCGGGTGGGTCCGGGGAATGCTCGCGAGGAGGGCCCGGACGGAGTCCCGGTCGGAGACGTCGGCGGCTTCGACGCGCACGGTGGCGCCATGCTCGGCCAGCTCGGCGACGAGTTCGTCGGCCCCGGGCGCCCGGCTCCCCCGGCGGCTGGTCAGCAGCAGGTGCCGGACGCCGTGAGCGGTGACCAGGTGGCGGGCGAACAGGGCTCCGAGGCCGCCGGTTCCGCCGGTCACGAGGACGGTGCCGTTCGGGTCGGGCGCGCGCTCGCCACCGTCCCCGGCCGGAGTGAGAGGGACGAGTCGCGCGGCTGTCATCTCGCCGTCCCGCAGCGCGAGTTGAGGCTCGTTGGCCGCGAGGGCGGCGGGCAGCAGTTCGTCGGAGCCGCCGAGGTCGACCAGGACCAGCCGGTCGGGGTGCTCCGACTGGACCGAGCGGACCAGGCCCCAGACGGGGGCGGCGCCGAGGTCGGTGATGTCCTCGCCGGGCCGGGCGGCCACCGCGCCCCTGGTCACCACGGCCATTCGGGAATCGGTGAACCGCTCGTCGGCCAGGAACTCCTGTACCAGGCGCAGCACACGCAGGGTCGACGCGTGCGGTCCCTCGTCGGGAAGCTCCGTCGCACGGACGACGAGCACATCGGCCGGCTCGACGTCGGCGAGCGTGTCCCCGGCCTCGGCCCATGTGAGGTCGAAGGGCCCGCTGGGCGGGGTCACGGTCTTCCAGCGCAGTTCGTACAGCGCGCCATCGGCGGCACTCGGAGCGCCGGCCAGCTTTTCCCTGGCCACGGGACGCAGCGTGAGGGACTCGATGTCGGCGACCGGTGCGCCGGTGCCGTCGGCCAGGGTCAGGCCGAAGGTGTCGGAACCGGCCGCGTGGGGGCTGATCCGTACGCGGAGGCCGGTGGCTCCCGAGGCGTGCGGGGTGACACCGGAGAAGGTGAACGGCAGCCGGATGGTGTCGTGTTCGCCTTCGGCCGCGGCGGCCAGGACCAGCGGGTGCAGGGCGGCGTCGAGGAGTGCGGGGTGCAGCCCGAAGCCGGGTGCGGCCTCGGCGGGTGCCGCGGGCAGGTGCACCTCGGCGTAGAGGTCGTCACCGGCCCGCCAGACCCCGGTGACCCCCTGGAACGCGGGCCCGTAGGAGTAGCCGAGTTCGCTCAGACGCTCGTACAGGTCCCCGATCGGCTGCTCGACCGCGTCGGCCGGCGGCCACGGGGTCAGGGGCGCCGGCCGGTCGTGGTCGAGCCGCACCGGGGCGAGGGCGCCGGAGGCGTGCCGTGTCCACGGCTGGGTGCGTTCGCCGTCGAGGTCCGGGCCCGCGTGGATGGTGAAGGGGCGGACGCCGGTGCTGTCGGCGGAGCCGACGGTGACCTGGACCCGGGCGGCCTCTCCCTCGGCCAGGGACAGGGGGGCTTCGAGGGTGAGGTCTTCCACGTGCGGCACGCCGAGGTGGTCGCCCGCCGCGACGGCCAGCTCCAGGAAGGCGGTGGCGGGCAGCAGCACGGTGGAGCCGATGGTGTGGTCGGCCAGCCACGGGTGGCCGCCGAGCGAGAGGCGGCCCGCCAGGACGGTCTCCGCGTGTTCGGCGAGATCGACGACGGAGGCCAGCAGCGGGTGACCCGCCGCGTCGAGCCCGAGGCTGCGCGCATCGGTCGCCGGCTGCGGGGCCAGCCAGTAGTGCTCCCGGGAGAAGGCGTAGGTGGGCAGGTCGACGTCCGCGGCTCCGGGGTAGAAGGTCGCCGCGGTCAGGCCGGCACCGGCGGTGTGGGCGCGGGCGATGCCCCGGATCACGGTGTCGGTCTCGGGCCGGCCGGGGCGCAGCAGGGCCACCGCTGTCGCGTCGTCCAGGGCCGCGCGGGCCAGGGGGGCGAGGACCGCGTCCGGGCCGATCTCGACGAGGACGGTCGCGCCCTGGCGGGCGAGTTCGCGGGTGGCGTCCAGGAAGCGGACGGTCGCGCGAATCTGGCCGGTCCAGTAGTCGGGCGAGGTCAGTTCCTCGATGCTCGCGAGGCCGCCGGTCACGGTCGACACGAGCGGGATCGTCGGCGGGTGGAACTCGATGCCGCCGGCGATCTCGCGGAATTCCTCCAGGATGCCGTCCATGTGGGGCGAGTGGAAGGCGTGGCTGACGGTGAGCCCGGTGGTTCTGCGGCCGAGCGCGCTCCAGTGGGCGGCGACCTCCTCGACAGCGCCGGCGTCGCCGGAGACGACCAGGGAGCGCGGCCCGTTGACGGCGGCGATGCTCACGGTCGCCTCATGCCCCGCGAGGGAGGCGAGGACCTCGTCCTCCTCTCCCTGTACGGCGACCATGGCGCCACCCGGGGTGGCCGACTGCATGAGCCGGGCGCGCGCGGCCACCAGGGTGGTGGCGTCGGCGAGCGAGAACACTCCCGCCACGTGCGCCGCGGCGAGTTCGCCGATCGAGTGGCCCGCCAGGAGATCCGGAGCCGTGCCGTGGTGGGCGAGGAGCCGGAACAGGGCGACCTCGATCGCGAACAGGGCGGGCTGGGTGAAGGCGGTCCGGTGCAGCAGGCCCGCGTCGGGGCTGTCCGGCTCGGCGAACATCACCTCGCGCAGCGGTCGCTCCAGCTTGCCGTCGAAGGCGGCGAAGACGTCGTCGAGAGCGGCGGCGAACACCGGGTGCTCGCCGTACAGCTCCTTGCCCATGCCCGGATACTGGGCCCCCTGCCCGGTGAAGAGGAAGGCGGTGCGGCCGGCCCGGGCGGCGCTCCCGGTGATCACGTCGGGGTGGTCCTGACCGGCGGCGACGGCGGCGAGTGCGGCGGCGCGGTCCGTCGCCCCGGTGCCGAGGATCACGGCCCGTTCCTCGAACGCGGTGCGTGTGGCGCCCAGCGAACGTCCGACGGAGAGGAGGTCGGTGTCGTCGTCGAGGTGGGCGCGCAGGCGCGCCGCCTGGGAACGCAGGGCCTGTTCGGAGCGACCGCTCAGGAGCCACGGAGCCGGGATGTCGGCCCGGGGAGTGGCCCCGGCGGTCTCGGGGGGCGCGTCGTCGGCCGGGTCGTACTCGACGACCACATGGGCGTTGGTGCCGCTGATGCCGAACGAGGAGACCCCGGCACGACGCGGCCGGTCGTTGTCGGGCCACTGCCGTGGGGTGGTGAGCAGTTCGACGGTGCCCGCGGACCAGTCCGCACGCGGTGTGCGCTCGTCCGCGTGAAGGGTCCTGGGCAGCAGTCCGTGGCGCATCGCCTGCACCATCTTGATGACGCCGCCGACTCCGGCTGCGGCCTGGGCGTGACCGATGTTGGACTTCAGTGAGCCCAGGTACAGCGGGTTGCCGGCCTCGCGGCCCGTGCCGTAGGCCGCCATGAGCGCCTCGGCCTCGATGGGGTCGCCGAGCCGGGTGCCGGTGCCGTGCGCCTCGACCGCGTCCACATCGGCCGGGGCGAGACCCGCGTCCCTCAACGCCTCCTTGATGACGTTCTGTTGGGCGATGCCACTGGGGGCGGTGAGCCCGTTGGTGGCGCCGTCCTGGTTGATCGCGGAGCCGCGCAGGACCGCGAGGACGGTATGGCCGTTGCGGCGGGCGTCGGAGAGGCGCTCCAGAAGCAGCAGCCCGACGCCCTCGGACCAGCCGGTGCCGTCAGCTCCGGCGCCGAACGACTTGCAGCGGCCGTCGGGGGCGAGCCCGCGCTGCCGCGAGAACTCCACGAACATGCCGGGCGTGGACATCACGGTGGCTCCGCCGGCCAGGGCCAGGTTGGTCTCGCCGCTGCGCAGCGAACGGATCGCCAGGTGCAGGGCGGCCAGGGACGAGGAGCAGGCGGTGTCCACGGTCACCGCCGGTCCGAGCAGGCCCAGTTGGTAGGCGATGCGCCCGGACATGACGCTGGGGGCGGAGCCGGTCAGCACGTTGCCCTGTACGGACTGCGGGGCGTCCTGCATCCGGGGCCCGTACTCCAGGGCGGTGGCGCCGACAAAGACGCCGGTGCGGGTGGACCGCAGCGACTCGGGCAGGATTCTGGCGCGCTCGACGGCCTCCCAGGACGTCTCCAGCAGCAGCCGCTGCTGAGGGTCCATGGCGAGGGCCTCGCGTGGGGAGATCCCGAAGAACTCCGCGTCGAACTGCCCGGCGTCGTGGAGGAAGCCGCCGTGGCGCACCGAACTCCTGCCCTGCCGCTCGGGGTCCGGATCGTACAGGTCCTCGTCCCAGCCCCGGTCGGCCGGGAAGGCGCCGATGGCGTCCCCGCCTTCGGACACCAGGCGCCACAGGTCCTCGGGGGAGGCGACGCCGCCGGGGAAGCGGCAGGCCATGGAGACGACGGCGATGGGCTCCTGGTCGTCGGACCGGGCCGCGGCACCGTCGCTCGCGGCGGCGGCCCCGATCAGTTCGCTCTCCACCAACGTGGTGAGCGCGTCCGGCGTCGGGTGGTCGAAGAGCAGGCCGGTCGGGAGCCGGAGCCCGGTCGCCGCGGCGAGTGCCGCCCGCAGTTCCGTGGCCATCAGTGAACTGAACCCTGCCTTCTGGAACGGGGTGTGCCCTTCGACCCGTTCCCCGGGCCCGTACGCGAGCACCGCCGCGACGTGCTCGTCGACCAGTGCGGCCACGGCCTGCCGACGAGCGGCGCCGGACAGCTTCGCCAGCCGCGCACCGAGCTCTCCGTGCGGGGCGGGGTCGTAGGCGTCGTCCGGCCGCTCGCCGACGGGGGCCTGGGCCAGTGGCCGGGGGGCCTGGGCCACTCCGTCCAG
>NZ_JBIDBC010000061.1:0-17595 GCF_043202835.1 Streptomyces sp. NPDC048142 | reverse complement strand
CGCTACGACAAGCTCGCGGTCCGCTACGAGGCGACTGTCCTCGTAGCGGCCATCAACGAGTGGCTGTGACCAGCACATTCGATACACGCCCTAGTCCTCGCGCAGGGCGCGGACGGCCTCCTCGACGCGCTTGCCGTAGTCGGCGTCGGCGGCGTGGAAGTGGGCGAGGTTCTTCTCGATCACGTCGTCGCGGGTGACCTGCGAGAGGCCTCCGGCGATGTTCGCGACCAGGCGGTCCTTCTCGTCCTGCGACATGAGCCGGAAGAGTTCGCCCGCCTGGAAGAAGTCGTCGTCCTTGCTGTGGGCGGGCACCTCGTGCGTGCCCGTCCAGCCGTGGACCGCCAGCGGGGCGGCGAGCGCCGCGTCGGTCTGCGCCGGACCGGCGTACGAGTTGGGCTCGTAGTTCTTGTCGTGGCGCGAGCCGTTGCGGGTCGCATGGATGCCGTCGCGGCCGTAGTTGTCGACGGCGGCGGTCCGCGGGGCGTTCACCGGCAGGTGGGTGTGGTTGACGCCCAGGCGGTAGCGGTGCGCGTCCGCGTAGGCGAACAGCCGGCCCTGGAGCATCTTGTCCGGGGACGGACCGATGCCGGGCACGAAGTTGTTCGGGGAGAACGCGGCCTGCTCGACCTCGGCGAAGACGTTGTCCGGGTTCCGGTCCAGGACCAGGCGGCCGACCCGCTGGAGCGGGTAGTCGCTGTGCGGCCACACCTTGGTGAGGTCGAACGGGTTGAACCGGTAGTCCGCGGCCTCGGCGGCCGGCATCACCTGGACGTACAGCGTCCAGGACGGGTTGACGCCACGCTCGATGGCCTGGAGCAGGTCCGTCTGGTGCGAGTTGGCGTCCTTGCCGACGAGCTCGGCGGCCTGCTCGCCGGAGAGGGACCGCACACCCTGGTTCGTCTTGAAGTGGTACTTGACGAAGAAGGCCTCGCCCGCCGCGTTCGTCCACTGGTAGGTGTGCGAACCGTAGCCGTTCATGTGACGGTACGAGGCGGGGATGCCGCGGTCGCCCATCAGCCAGGTGATCTGGTGCGTCGCCTCGGGGGCGTGCGCCCAGAAGTCCCAGACGTTGTCCGGCTCCTGCTTGCCCGTGAACGGGTCGCGCTTCTGCGAGTGGATGAAGTCGGGGAACTTGATCGGGTCCTTGATGAAGAACACCGGGGTGTTGTTCCCGACCAGATCGTAATTGCCCTCGTCCGTATAGAACTTGAGGGCGAAACCGCGCGGGTCGCGGACCGCGTCCGCGCCGCCGAGCGAGTCGGCGACCGTCGAGAAGCGGATGAACGTCTCGGTGCGCTTGCCCACCGCGCCGAGGAAGTCGGCGCGGGTGAAGCCGGTGACGTCGTCGGTGACCTCGAAGTAGCCGTACGCGCCGGAGCCGCGGGCGTGGACCACGCGCTCCGGGATGCGCTCACGGTTGAAGCGGGCGAGCTTCTCCAGGAGGTGCTGGTCCTGGAGGAGGATCGGTCCACCGGCACCGGCGGTGGCGGAGTTCTGGTTGTCGGCGACCGGGGCGCCTGACTCGGTCGTGAGCACACGCTTAGCCATGTGGCGGGATGACCTTTCGTACGAGCTGCTGACGGCTTGAGGAGCGTAGATTCGCCGCGGAGTGGCGTCAACAGTTTGTTGAAAACGAAGTGTGTGGTTCCGGGCCGCGGCGGCGCCTGGGCGCGACAGGACAGGTGTCAGCGCCACCGCGACCCGGAGTTCAGGGGCCCGTCGTGCGGGCCGTGGCCCCGGGGGCGGACCGGCGTTCGAGGCCGGTCGCCCCTCGCGGGGCCGGGGGAGGGATCAGACCTGGGAGCCGGACAGCCGCTCGACCGAGCGCAGCAGCGCCGAGTGGTCCAGGCCGCCGTCGCCCTGGGCGCGCAGCGACGCGACCAGCTGGGCGACCACACCGCCGACGGGCAGGGCCGCGCCGACGTTGCGGGCGGCGTCGGTCACGATGCCCATGTCCTTGTGGTGCAGGTCGATCCGGAAGCCGGGGGCGAAGTCCCGCTTCAGGAAGTTGTCCTTCTTGCGGGTCAGCACGGTCGAACCGGCCAGACCGCCGCCCAGGACATCCAGCGCGGCGGCGAGGTCGACGCCGGACTTCTCCAGGAAGACCACGGCTTCGGCGCAGGCCTGGATGTTGACCGCGACGATCAGCTGGTTGGCGGCCTTCACCGTCTGGCCGGAACCGTGCGGGCCGCAGAGCACGATCGTCTTGCCGAGCGCCTCCAGCAGCGGCTTCGCGGCGTCGAAGTCCGCCTGCTCGCCGCCGACCATGATGGACAGGACCGCCTCGATGGCACCGGCCTCGCCGCCGGAGACCGGCGCGTCCAGGACCCGGATGCCCTTCTCCGCGGCGTTCTTGGCGAGGTCGACCGAGGTCTGCGGGGTGATGGAGGACATGTCCACCAGCAGCGCGCCGCGCTTCGCGTTCTCCAGGATGCCGTCGGGGCCGTACGCGATGGCCTCGACCTGCGGCGATGCGGGCACCATCGTGATGACGACATCCGCGTCCCCGACCGCGTCCGCGATCGAGGAGGCGCCGGTGCCGCCGGCCGCGACCAGCCGGTCGATCTTGTCCTGCTCCAGGGTGTATCCGGTGACGGAGTAACCGGCCTTGATCAGGTTCTCCGACATGGGGGAGCCCATGATGCCGAGACCGATCCACGCAACCTTGGGGAGGTTGTTGCTCATGAGGGTGCCTTCCTGAAAAACGTGTGTACGTAAGGGGGTCGGCCGCGACCGGAGGCCGGCCCGGCCCGCCCGCAGCCGGTCAGCGGGCCGCTCGGGCCGGCGCCGGGAGCCAGTCGAAGGAGTCCGCGCTCGGCCGGTCGCCCGGCTTGTACTCCAGGCCGACCCAGCCGGCGTACCCGGCGTCCTTCAGCTCGTCGAGGAGCCGCTCCAGCGGGAGCGAGCCGGTGCCCGGCGCGCCGCGGCCCGGATTGTCGGCGATCTGGACGTGGCCGGTCTTCGCGGCGTACGCGTTGATCACCTGGCTCAGGTCCTCGCCGTTCATCGAGAGGTGGTACAGGTCCAGCAGGAACTTGGCGTTCCCGAGGCCCGTCGCCGCGTTGACCTTGTCGACGACCTCGATCGCGGCCGGTGCGCTGACCAGCGGATAGAGCGGCGACTCCGGCTTGTTGAGGGTCTCGACGAGGAGGATCGCCCCGATGCGGTCGGCCGCGCGGGCGGCCGGCACCAGGTTCTCCAGGGCGAGCGCGTCCTGCACCACCGGGTCCACGCCCTCGACGCGGTTGCCGTACAGCGCGTTGAGCGCCTTGCAGCCGACCGAGGCGGCGAAGTCGGCCGCCACCTCGATGTTGGCCCGGAAGCGGTCCGACTCCGTGCCGGGCACGGAGAGCGCGCCGCGGTCGGGGCCGGGCAGCTGTCCGGCGTAGAAGTTCAGCCCCACCAACTGGGTGCCGGCGTCGTCGAGCGCCTTCTTGAGGGCGTCGAGCTCCGCCTGCGGAGGGGTGGGGGTCTCGATCCAGGGCCACCACAGCTCGACCGCCGTGAAGCCCGCCGCGGCGGCTGCCGCGGGACGCTCCAGGAGCGGGAGTTCCGTGAAGAGGATCGAAAGGTTCACATCGAAGCGCTGGTCCGGGTATCCCATGAGGATGTCGGCGCTCCTTCCGTATTGCGGAAGTTAGTTTCTGCTTAACGGAAGATTGCCCGGATGGTGGTGGGGCTGTCAAGGGGGTGCCGGAAAAATCGCCCCGGTCGGCGGGTGTACGGAAATCGGTGGCCGGGATGCCTCCCGGCATGCGAAAGCGGGGCGGGGGCCGCTGTCGACCCCCGCCCCGCCCTGCTCGTCGTACGGCATCCCCCTCGGCCGACCCTTCCCGACGCGGGCCGAGGTCTGCGTTCCGCCGCTCCCCTGGCCACCTCCGTCAGGGTCCCGCGCGCACCGGAGCGGGCCCCGCCCAGCGGTTACAGTCGTGGCCGAGCCGCGGGAGCCCGCACCCGGGCGAGGACACCATGGAGGCACAGTGCGCTTGAGGGTGGAATTCACCACCGAGCCGTTCGATCTCGACGAGGCGCCCACCCACGCGGTGGTGGCCCGCGAGGTGATCCAGGGCGCCGAGCTGGACGCCGTCGACGTCGGACCCTTCGGCAACACCGCGGAAGGGGGCGCGGACGAGGTGCTCACCGCCGTGGACGCCCTGCTGCGGCGGGCCCTGGCCTCGGGCGCCACCCGGGTCTCGCTCCAGGTGAACGTGATCGGGGGGGACGCGCAGTGACCGAATCCGTCGACCACCCCCCGGCCGCGGCCGCTCACGCTCCGGCAGTGGCAGACAGCGACCCGGCGGCAGCCGACAGCGCCCCGGCGATGGCCGATCACCCCCTCGTGTCCGCGGTGAAGCCGCTCGTCGACGCGATGGGTGCGGAGCTGCTGGGCCCCGGGCAGGCCCAGCAGGACGACGTGGTGCTCGCCTGGGAGGGGCGGGACGTCATGGCCGTACGCCTGCCCCAGCTCTCCGACTCGCTGGACCACATCCTCGCCGCGATGGAGCGACGGCACGGGATGCCGCTCGCCGACCTGGACCGCAAGGCCAAGCAGGGCGTCGTCCGGACGCTGGAGGCACGCGGTGCCTTCTCCGTACGGCACGGAGTGGAGACCGTGGCCGGAGCCCTGGGCGTCTCCAGGTTCACTGTGTACAACTATCTCAACAGGGAACATTCGGCCAAGGGGGAGTAGTTGGCCGAACGCCCGGGAAAGCCGCTGTCCGCATGCCGGGACGGCGGCTTTCTTCGTTCGCGAGATTTCAACAAAGTGTTGACGTCGTGTTGTGGAGGGCGTTAGCTATCCGCAGCCCGAACAACGCACAGCGAAAAACAGCCACGGAGGCTCCCGTGACTTCGAGCTCCACACCGGGCCTGACCCGGTTCAACACCCTGGCGGACGGCGAGGCCACCCCCGCACTGCACGAGGTGTGTGCCAGTGCGGCCTGGGGAGACACCATCCTCGCCGGGCGTCCGTACGCCACCGAAGAAGCCCTGCTCTCCGCGAGCGACGCCGCCATGGCGAAGCTCACCGCGGAGGATCTGGCCGAAGCGATGGCAGGCCACCCGCCGATCGGCCGCCCGAAGCCCGGCGACCCGACCTCCTCCCGCGAGCAGCGGGGGATGGCCGGCGCCTCCGAGGAGCTCAAGACCGAGATGCTCGAACTGAACCTGGCCTACCAGGAGCGGTTCGGACATGTCTTCCTGATCTGCGCCACCGGCGCCACCGGTGAGCAGATGCGCGACGCGGTGAAGTCCCGGATCGGGAACTCGCCCGAGCAGGAGCAGGAGATCGTGCGCACCGAACTGGGCAAGATCAACCGCATCCGGCTGACCCGTCTCGTACGGGAGACCCTCGCAGAGGGCGCTCCCGCACAGGAATCTTGAGACCTAGGAGAGTGACGGCCTTGAGTACCGACACGACCGCATCGGTGTCCACCCACATCCTGGACACCAGCATCGGCCGCCCCGCCGCGTCCGTCGCCGTCTCGCTCGCCGCCCGCAGCGGAAGCGACGCGCCGTACGTCACGCTCGGAGCGTCCGCGACCGATGCGGACGGGCGCTGCAAGGACCTCCCGGCACTGCCGGAGGGAACAAGCCATGTGCGTCTCGAATTCGACACCGAGGCGTATTTTTCCAAGAAGCAAGCCGAGGCGCAGCAGGACGCCCCCCGCGTAAGGGACAGCGGCGCGTTCTTCCCGGAAGTGACGATCGCGTTCGCGGTCGTCCCGGGCGAGCACTATCACGTACCGCTGCTGCTCAACCCGTTCGGCTACTCCGTTTACCGAGGGAGCTAGCACCGACATGCCCACGATTCTCGGCCAGAACCAGTACGGCAAAGCAGAGAACCGCGTCGTCAAGATCACGCGGGACGGCGACACCCACCACATAAAGGACCTGAACGTCTCGGTCGCCCTCTCCGGCGACATGGACGACGTGCACTACTCCGGCTCCAACGCCAACGTCCTGCCGACCGACACCACCAAGAACACGGTGTTCGCGTTCGCCAAGGAACACGGGATCGAGTCCGCCGAGCAGTTCGGCATCCACCTCGCCCGGCACTTCGTCTCCTCGCAGGAACCGATCCACCGCGCCCGGATCCGGATCGAGGAGTACAGCTGGGAGCGCATCGCGACCTCCGACGGCAACTCGAAGTTCATCGGCGCCGACGAGGTCAAGCACTCCTTCGTCCGCAAGGGCCAGGAGACCCGCGTCTCCCAGATCACCTACGACGGTGAGAACTGGGAGGTCATCTCGGGCCTCAAGGACCTGACGGTGATGAACTCGACCAACTCCGAGTTCTGGGGCTACGTCAAGGACCGGTACACGACGCTCAAGGAGGCGTACGACCGCATCCTGGCGACGGACGTCTCGGCCCGCTGGCGCTACAACTGGACCAGCGACGAGCAGCGCATGCCGAACTGGGAGAAGTCCTACGAGCAGGCGCGCAAGCACATGCTCCACGCCTTCGCCGAGACGTACTCCCTCTCGCTCCAGCAGACCCTGTACCAAATGGGTTCGCGCATCATCAACAGCCGCAGCGAGATCGACGAGATCCGCTTCTCGCTGCCGAACAACCACCACTTCCTGGTGGACCTCGAACCGTTCGGCCTCAAGAACGACACCGCCGACGGAGCCGTCTACTTCGCGGCGGACCGTCCCTACGGTCTGATCGAGGCCACCGTGCTCCGGGACGGCGTCGAGCCGAAGATCCCGGTCGACATGACCAACCTCTGACGCGGCACTGAACCGGCCCCCGCCCGGCCACAGACGGGCGGGGGCCGGTCATCCCGGAGGGAACTCCCATGACACAGCCTGCATCGGGGCCGGCAGAAGGCCCGGCCAGAACCTCACCGGTCACCGCTGCCGACACGGCGGTTCACCCGGTCGACGAGAAGCTTCCTCCCGCGCGGCTCGTCCCCGCCGCGCTCCAGCACATCGCCGCCATGTACGCGGGCGTCGTCACCCCTCCGCTGATCATCGGGCAGGCCGTCGGCCTGGACACCGCCGGCATGACCCGGCTCATCGCGGCGAGCCTCCTGATCGCCGGACTCGCCACCGTCCTCCAGACGATCGGCCTCGGCCGCTTCGCCGGCAATCGGCTGCCGTTCGTCAACGCCGCCTCATCCGCCGGTATCGCCCCGATGCTCGCCATCGCCGAGACCAGTGCACCGGGCCATCAACTCCCCGCGATCTACGGGGCGGTGCTCGTCGCCGGAGTCTTCTGCCTGACCGTCGGACCCTTCTTCGGCAGGCTGCTGCGCTTCTTCCCGCCGCTCGTCACCGGCGTGGTCATCACCCTCATCGGCGTCACCCTCATGCCGGTCCCGGTCGCCTGGGCACAGGGCGGCGACGCCACCGCCGCCGACTTCGGCGCCATGAAGTACCTGGCGCTGGCCGCCTTCACGCTGGTCGTCATCCTGCTCATCCAGCGCTTCGGCCACGGCTTCCTCAAGCAAGTGGCCCTGCTGATGGGCATGTTCGTCGGCACGCTGGCCGCGATCCCGTTCGGACTCGCCGACTTCTCCGCGCTGAAGTCCGCACCGCTCGCCGCCCTGCCAACCCCCTTCGCCTTCGGCGCGCCGGAGTTCCACCCCGCCGCGATCCTCTCCCTCTGCATCGTCATGCTCGTCCTGATGACGGAGTCCTCGGCCGGGATGCTCGCCCTCGGCGAGATCTGCGACCGCCGCACCGACGGCCGCACGATCACCCGCGGCCTGCGCACCGACGGCATCGCCACCCTGCTGGGCCCGGTCTTCGGCGGATTCCCCACCAGCGCCTTCGCCCAGAACGTCGGCGTCGTCTCACTGACCCGCGTACGCAGCCGGTACGTCGTCGCGGCCGCCGGCGGCGCCCTGCTGGTCCTCGGCGCCTTCCCGGTGCTCGGCGCGGTCGTCTCGCTCGTCCCGATGCCCGTCCTCGGCGGCGCCGGCATCGTCCTCTTCGGCTCCATCGCGGTCAGCGGCATCCGTACGCTCTCCGAGGCGGGCCTGGACGACAGCTCCAACATCATCCTGGTCGCCGTGGCGCTCGGCGCGGGCATCATCCCGCTCGCCGCGCCCGCCTTCTACGCCGGATTCCCGGCCTGGGCGCAGACCGTCCTCGGCTCCGGGATCAGTGCGGGAGCACTGGTCGCGGTCGTGCTCAACCTGTTCTTCCACCATCTCGGCACCCACAGCCGCACCGCTGTGGCACTCAAATCCTCCTAGGGTCCTGCCGTGCCCACATCGCCACAGAGAGAAGAAGGAAGCGCCATGGCAGCTTCGGCAGACCCTCAGCGCATCATCATCGAGAACTGTTCGATCGCCACCGTCGACGCCCACGACACGGAGTACGCCTCCGGCTACATCGTCGTGGCGGACAACCGCATCGAGTCCGTCGGCGCCGGCCGGGCGCCGGAGGGCCTCACCGGAGTCGTCCGGCGCATCGACGCCACCGGGCACCTCGCGACGCCCGGCCTGGTCAACACCCACCACCACTTCTACCAGTGGATCACCCGGGGCCTGGCCACCGACCACAACCTCTTCAACTGGCTGGTCGCCCTCTACCCGACCTGGGCGCGCATCGACGAGCCGATGGCCCGCGCCGCCGCGCAGGGCTCGCTCGCCATGATGGCCCGCGGCGGCGTCACCACCGCCATGGACCACCACTATGTCTTCCCGAAGGGCTCCGGCGACCTGTCCGGCGCCATCATCGGGGCCGCCCGCGAGATGGGCGTACGGTTCACCCTCGCCCGGGGGTCCATGGACCGCAGCGAGAAGGACGGCGGCCTGCCCCCGGACTTCGCCGTCGAGACCCTGGAGGGCGCGCTCGCCGCCACCGAGGCGACGATCGACGCCCACCACGACGCCTCCTTCGACGCCATGACCCAGGTCGCCGTCGCACCCTGCTCGCCCTTCTCGGTCTCCACGGAACTGATGCGCCAGGGAGCGGAGTTGGCCCGCCGCAGAGGCGTACGACTGCACACCCACGGGTCGGAGACCGTCGAGGAGGAGCAGTTCTGCAAGGAGCTGTTCGGGATGGGCCCGACCGACTACTTCGAGTCCACCGGCTGGCTCGGCAGCGATGTGTGGATGGCGCACTGCGTCCACATGAACGACTCCGACATCGCCGCCTTCGCCCGTACGGGAACGGGCGTCGCCCACTGCCCGTCCTCCAACGCCCGTCTCGCCGCGGGAATCGCCCGGGTTCCCGACATGCTCGCCGCCGGTGTCCCGGTCGGCCTCGGCGTGGACGGCACCGCCTCCAACGAGTCCGGCGAACTGCACACCGAGCTGCGCAACGCCCTGCTCATCAACCGCCTCGGCGCCCACCGCGAGGCCGCCCTGAACGCCCGTCAGGCCCTGCGCCTCGGGACCTTCGGCGGAGCCCAGGTCCTGGGCCGCGCCGACCAGATCGGCTCCCTGGAGGCCGGCAAGCTCGCCGACCTCGTCCTGTGGAAGCTGGACACCCTGGCCCACTCCTCGATCGCCGACCCGGTGACCGCGCTCATCTTCGGCGCGGCCGCCCCGGTGACCCTCTCCCTCGTCGACGGCAAGCCGGTCGTCGAGGGCAACCACCTCACCACGGTGGACGAGGACGCCCTCGCCCGCGTCACCCGCGACGAGGCCCGCCGCCTCGCGCAGATCGCCGCCGGAGCCTAAGCGCCCGCCTCCTTCGGAGGTATCCCCGACCGGCCGGTCGAGGGGGACGGCCCGAGACCGGCCGCCGTGGACCCGAGCGGGGTCCACGGCAGCCGGTCCGGCGGACGCGCACCCCATGGTGCGCGCCCGCCGGACCGGTGAAGAACGCTGCCCGCACCCACCCCCGGTGCGAGCCCCCGCCCCCCTCCGCACGACCTGCACGACCTGCACGACCTGCACGACCTGCACGACCTGCACGACCCGAGAGAGCCGCACCACCTGTACGACCCGCACCACCTGAGAGAGCCGCACCACCGCACCACTTACGCATCACCTCCCTGAACCCCACGTCGCCGACGACGTGTAACCGACCGGAGGAACCGCCGTGGCCGCTGAGCCCAGGTTTCGCACAGACGCAGATGCAGCCGCCCCCGACGCGACGGCCGGTGCCGCCGCGGAAGCGGGAGCCGACCGGAAACACCCGGTCGACGAAACCCTCCCCCCATGGAAGATGTTCACCAGCGGCCTCCAGCACGTGGCCGCCATGTACGCGGGCGTGGTGGCCCCGCCGCTCATCGTGGGGCCGGCCGTCGGCCTCACCGCCAAGGAGACCGCCTTCCTGATGGGGGCGAGCCTGTTCACCGCGGGGATAGCCACCCTGCTCCAGACCATCGGGTTCTGGCGCGTGGGCGCCCGGCTGCCCTTCGTGAACGGCGTCTCGTTCGCCGGTGTGGCCCCGATGATCGCGATAGGCAAGGACCGGGGGCACGACGGGATAGCCGTCATATTCGGCGCGATCATCGTCGCGAGTCTGCTCGGCTTCGTCGCCGCCCCGTACTTCGGCAAACTGGTCCGCTTCTTCCCGCCCGTCGTCACCGGCACCGTGATCACCCTGATCGGAGTGTCGCTTCTCCCGGTCGCCTTCAACTGGTCCCAGGGCGGCAACGCCACGGCCGACGACTACGGTTCGATGACCAACATCACCATGGCCGCCGTGACCCTGGTGATCGTTCTGGCCCTGCGCAAGCTGCTGCGCGGCTTCCTCCAGCAGATCGCGATCCTGCTCGGTCTGGTCATCGGCACCCTGATCGCGATCCCGGCGGGCATCACCGACTTCGGCGCCATCACGGACGCCGACGTGGTCGGCTTCCCGACGCCGTTCGCCTTCGGCGCCCCGCAGTTCGAGATCGCCGCGATCATCTCCATGTGCATCGTGATGCTGGTCTGCATGACCGAGTCCACCGCGGACATGCTGGCCCTCGGCAAGATCGTCGGCCGCCCGGCCGACGAGAAGATCATCGAGGGCGGTCTGCGCGCCGACACCCTCGGCAGTGCCATCAGCCCGCTCTTCAACGGGTTCATGTGCAGCGCCTTCGCCCAGAACGTCGGCCTCGTCGCCATGACCAAGATCCGCAGCCGCTTCGTCGTCGCGGTGGGCGGCGCGATCCTGATCGTCCTCGGCCTGGTCCCGGTCGCCGCCTCGGTCATCGCGCTCGTACCGCTGCCGGTGCTCGGCGGCGCGGGCATCGTCCTGTTCGGCACGGTCGCGGCCAGCGGCATCCAGACCCTGGCCACGGCCGCCCTGGAGAAGGGCGAGAACGCCCTGATCGTCGCGGCGGCCGTCGGCATCGGCCTGATCCCGATCGCCGCGCCGCGGTTCTACCACGCCTTCCCCGAGGACCTGCTGGTCGTCCTCGACTCGGGCATCTCCACCGGCTGCGTGGTGGCGATCGTGCTGAACCTCGCCTTCAACCACTTCGGCCGCAAGCCCGACATGGCGGACGAGGAACCGGCGAACGGCGAGCAGCTGGTGCCGGCCGCCGCCGGGACCGGCGTCCACTGACCCGTACGGTTCCGCGACCGGAACCGGCGAGGGCCCCGCGCGGTGCGGGGCCCTCGGGGCGTGCCGCGATCCGCCTCCCGACCTCCCGGGCACGCCCTGGCCGATCCGGTGGGCGTCCCCGTACGCCTTCCACGCCCGGCATGGCCCGGCCCGGCCCGCCGGACCGGGCCCCTGGAGCCGGCCGGTACCCGTCGGCTGTAGCGTCAGGGGCATGGAAGATCAGTCTGTTGTGGATGTCGGCGATGTGCGCCTCGCGTACCGGACCTGGGGCGATGCGTTCGGCTCGCCCGTCGTGCTGCTGCACGGCCTCGGCGGTTCGGCCGCGAACTGGGAGGCGGCCGGCACCCTGCTGGGCCAGGAATGGCGGGTCTTCGCCCTGGACCTGCGCGGCCACGGCGAGAGCGACTGGCCCGACGACTACGGCCTGGACCTGATGGTCGAGGACGTCGTGGGCTTCCTCGACGAACTGGAACTGGACCGGGTCGGGCTCGTCGGCCACGGCATGGGCGGAGTCGTCGCCCGGCTGCTGGCGCAGGAGCACTCCGACCGGGTGGAGCGGCTGGTGCTGGTGGAGACCCCGGCGCCGTTCCCCGGCGACCCGGGTCCGGCGGGGCGCGCCGAGGGCCCGGTGGACTACGACGAGAACGCGGTGCCCGCCGTACGGGACCAGCTCGCCGACCCCGGCCCGGACGCGGACGAGGGCCTCGGCGACATCGTCTCCCCGACGCTGATCATCAGCGGGGGGCCGGAGAGCGCGATGGAACAGCACCGCCAGGCCGACGTGGCCTCGCTGATCCCGGACTGCCGGCTCATCACGGTCCCCGGCGGCCACCGGATGCACGAGACCCGGGCGGACCAGGTGGCCGCGCACATCACGGAGTTCTTCACCAGCTGAGCCGCTGCCCCCGCGACCCCGGCGGGCCGCCACCGCCCCAGCCGCTCTCAGGCGCCCGGCCGCCGGTGCTCTCAGGCGTTCGGCCGCCAGTCCGGGCGGCGGCCGCTGAGGCCGATCACCCGGTCCAGCAGCGGGGCGCCGTCCGGCACCGGGACGGGCGGCCCGAAGAGGCTGTCGCCGCCCGGCCTGGCCTCGTCCGGGGAAAGCAGGGCCTCGCAGCACCGCAGTTCCGCCTCCCCGGCCGCGTACGGCTGACCCGTCGACCGGGCCAGGTCCCAGCCGTGGATGACGAGTTCGTCGAGCGCGACGACCCCGGCCACCTCGCCGGGCAGCTCCACTCCGCCGGCCCGGGTCATGCCGGTCCAGGCGGCGGGCGAGCGCCAGGCCGCCGCCACCTCCTCCAGCTGCCGGGGCAGCACCTCACGCCAGTCGTCGGCGAGGACGGGGAGGGCGGCGTCCGGGGAGACGGCGGTGCTCGCCCCGAGATCCTTGCGGGCGGCGTCGCGGAAGGCGGCGGTCAGATGGGTGAGATGGCCGAGCAGTTCCCGTACGGCGTAGTCGGGGCAGGGGGTGGGGCCGTCCAGCCGGCCGTCGTCGACCGGACCGAGCAGTCCGGCGATCCGCCGGGCGGCCGGCCGCAGATCGGGAAGGGCAGCGGCATCCGACGCGGGGTTCTCCTGTGTGTTCATGCAGGGAAGACCCGTCCGCCACCGAAAACTCATCGGCCGCCGGACCGACGGGACTCCTCCTCCCGCCCGTACCGCCCGGACCTCGTGGCTTCCGGACCGCCGGACCGCCGGGGCTCCCAGGCCTGCCCGTACCGCCCGGACCGCGCGTGGCTTCCGGACCGCCCGGACCGCTGACGGGCGGCGCAACCGGCATATAGCGGAAGGTTCCCGGCCGGACTCTTGTCGGACGCCCCCACGCCATGTCATACAGGTCTGGACCATTGCTGTCCGGATGGAAGGCACCCCCGTGCAACGCCCCCACATATCTGCCGCGTTGGCCTGTTCCGCCGCTCTGCTCCTCGCCCCCCTCACCGCCTGCGGCGGCACCGCCGAAGCCGATACGCAGCCCCCCAGCACCCCCCGGGGCGTGACCGCCCAGGCCAGCAGCTCCACCTCGGTGCACGTCATGTGGGACCCCGCATCCGACAACAAGGCGATCGCCGGATACGAGGTCTACCGGGAGAAGACCAAGGTCAGATCCGTTCCGGCGACGAAGCACATGATCGACGTCGACGGGCTGACGGCGTCGACGGACTACACCTTCACGGTCCGGTCCAAGGACGCCGCCGGAAACCTCTCCGCGCCCAGCACCGTCGTCCCCGTCACCACGCGGGCCACCCCGCCCGAGGACAACGAGCCCCCCACCGCCCCCGCGAAGCTGACCGGAACCACCGAGGGCGGCCGCGCCGCCACCCTGACCTGGCAGACGGCCGAGGACGACGTCGGCGTCACCTCGTACGACATCTACCAGGAGGACTCCCGGATCCACAGCGTGCCGGGCACCGCGACCACGGCGAAGGTGACGGGCCTGCGTCCCGGGACCGTCTACACCTTCACCGTCCGGGCCCGGGACGCCTCCGACAAGTCCTCGCCCGACAGCAACGCCGTCGACCTCACCACCGCCCCGTCCGCCGGCGCGCCCGCGAGCACCGCCCCCACCGGGCTGCGGACCGAGGTCGGCAAGGAGGGCGCCGAGTTCATCCTCGACCTGTCCTGGGACCAGCCCGGGACGGGCGGAGTCGTGCCCGCCTACGAGCTCCATCTGAACGGCAGGCTGACCACCACCATCGTCTGGGGCGGCACGCCTCCCAAGGGCCGCGCCACGTACCGGCTGAACCTCTCGGACCCGGCGGGCACCCGCTATTCGGTGAAGCTCAGGGCCAAGCTCCCGGACGGCAAATGGGGCGACTTCTCGGCCCAGCGGACGGTCGTCCTGACGGACTGACGCCGCTCGGGCGTGTCCTCGGGCCGCCGCCTGCCAGGCGTGCGGCGACCCGCCCCTCATGGTCCATTGATCCCAGAACCTCGCGGCAGCACCCCACGAGCCCCACCGGCTCCACGGGCAGGGCGCGAGGACATGAGTACACGAGGTCACGAGGATTCCGAGGGGCTGAACGATGGACCTGAGCACACGGGCCGACGCGCTGATGGGCGGACTGGTCGCCGACCTGGAACGGCTGACGGCCATCCCGTCCGTCGCCTTCCCCGGCCACCCGCCCGAGCCCGTCCGGCAGGCCCACGACCTCCTCGTGGACCTGCTGCGCGGCGCCGGCGTGGAACGCGTGGAGCGGCTGGACCTTCCGGGCACCGCGCCGATCATCGTCGCGGAGGTCCCGCCCCCGGCTCCCGGCGCGCCGACCGTCCTGCTCTACGGCCACTACGACGTACAGCCGGCCGGCGACGAGGCCCTGTGGCTCTCACCGCCCTTCGAGCCGACCCCCGTCGAGGGCGGGCTGCGGGCCCGGGGCATCGCCGACGACAAGTCGAACATCATCGTCCACCTGGGGGTGCTCCGCGCCTACGAGGGGCGCCCGCCGGTCGGGCTGAAGATCGTCCTGGAGGGCCAGGAGGAGTACGGGAGCGCCTTCGACGACTACCCGCCCACCGACCCGGAGCGCTTCGCCTGCGATGCCATGGTCATCGCGGACATGGGCAATATCCGCCCCGGCAGCCCCACCCTCACCACGGGGCTGCGCGGCGCGTCGGAGGTCGTCGTCGAGGTCCGCACCCTCGACGAACCCCGGCACAGCGGCGAATTCGGCGGCGCGGCCCCCGACGCCCTGCTCGCCCTCCTCAAGGCCCTGGCCACCCTGCACGACGTCCACGGCGATGTGGCGGTCGAGGGACTGCGCCGCGACGCGTGGACCGGCACCACCTACACGGAGGAGGAGTTCCGCTCCCTCGCCGGGGTCCAGCAGGGCATGCCCCTCATCGGCTCCGGGAGCCTGGGCGAGCGCCTGTGGAGCGGCCCGGCGATCACCGTCATCGGCGTCGACGCCCCGAGCGTGGAGAACGCGGCCTCCGCCGTCGTCCCGTACGCCCGCGCCAAGCTGAACCTGCGCTTCCACCCCGAGCAGGACCCGAAGGAGGCGCGGGACCTGCTCGTCACCCATCTGGAGTCCCTGCGCCCGTTCGGAATCCCGCTCACCGTCACCCCGGGCGACACGGGCCCCGGATTCGAACCCGCGACCGACGGCCCGGCCTACCGCGCCGCCCGTACCGCACTCCGGGAGGGCTGGGGCAGCGAACCGTCCTTCGTCGCGAGCGGCGGCTCGATCCCCCTGGTCAACGGCCTGGCGAAGGCGGTTCCGAACGCCGAGGTCCTCCTCTTCGGCGCGCAGGACGGCCTGTGCAACCTGCACGCCCCGAACGAGCGCGTCCTCTTCTCGGAGCTGCGGTCGGCGGTGATCGCGGAGGCCGCGTTCCTGAGGGAGTACGCGCAGACGTACGGCGACACCACGAAGCGCGCCGACACCGCGGAGGGCGCGGCATGAGCAGCGCGGCGGACACGAAACTCGCACCGGAGGAAGAACCCCCGGCCGGGAAGAAGTTCACCTTCCCCAGCGCCCTCACGATCCTCGCGGTCGTCACGCTGGCGGTCTGGGCGCTGGCCTTCCTGATTCCGCCCGGGGCCTACGACCGCAATGAGGAAGGGGCCCCGGTCCAGGGCACGTACCACCGGGTCGACTCCGACCAGAGCTTCGTCGACCGTCTCAACGACCTCTTCCTCTCCCCGGTCAACGGACTCTATGGCGTCCAGGACGTGAGGACGGGCGAGGTCGGCCCGGATCTGGCCGGCGAACTGTACGGCAGCGCGGGCGTGTTCCTCTTCGTGCTGGCCATCGGCGCGTTCATCACGGTGGTGTTCGCCACCGGCGCCCTGGACCGGGGCATCGGCCGCCTGGCGCACCGGCTGCGCGACCGGGGCGCGCTGCTGATCGCCGGGGTGATGCTGGTCTTCGCGCTGCTCGGCACCGTCGAGGGCTTCGCGGAGGAGACCCTCGGCTTCTACGGCCTGATCATCCCGCTGATGCTGGCCCTCGGCTACGACCGCATGGTGGCCACCGGCACGATCATCCTGGGCGCGGGCGTCGGGGTGCTCTGCTCGACGGTCAACCCCTTCGCCACCGGGGTGGCCTCGTCCGCCGCGGACATCTCGCTCGGCGACGGCATCGTGCTGCGCGCGGTCATGTGGGTGGTCCTGACGGCGGTGACGATCGCCTACGTCATCCGGTACGCGGGCCGCGTCCGCAAGAACCCCGACCGCTCGCTCTCCGGCTTCCTCCCCGGCGACCGCGAGCACAACGCGGCGGACGCGGAGGAACCCCCGGAGCTGACCGGGCTCCACCGGACGATCCTCATCCTGGTCGCCCTGGTCTTCAGCTTCATGATCTTCTCGGTCGTCCCCTGGTCCAGCGCCCTCACGGGTGACGCCGACGCCACCCCGTACGGATTCGAACTCGGCTGGTCCTTCCCCCATCTGGCCGCCCTGTTCCTGGTCGCGGCGGTCCTGGTGGGCGTCGTCGCCCGGTTCGGCGAGCAGAAGCTCAGCGCGACGATCATCCAGGGCGCGGCCGACTTCATCTCCCCGGCCCTGGTCATCGTCCTGGCCCGCGGCGTCACGGTCATCATGAACAACTCGCAGATCACCGACACCGTGCTGCACTCGATCGAGGGCGTGGTCTCGGGCACCTCGTCGGCGGTCTTCGCGGTCTTCGTCTTCATCGTCAACCTGCCCCTCGCCTTCCTCATCCCCTCCACCTCCGGCCACGCCACCCTGGCGATGCCGATCCTGGCCCCTCTCGCCGACTTCGCGGGTGTCTCCCGCGCGGTGGTCGTCACGGCGTGGCAGGCGGCGAGCGGCTGGATGAACCTCTGGGTCCCGACGACGGCGGTCACCATCGGCGGGGTGGCCCTGGCGAAGATCGGCTACGACAAGTACCTGCGGTTCGTCTGGCCGTTGCTGGCGATCCTGTTCGCCCTGATCTGCGGGTTCGTGGCGCTGGGGGCGGTGTGGACGTGAGGGGAGGCCCGCCGGGTCTCCGGCCCGTGCCCGAGCCGCTCCCGCCGCCCGCGGGGCGGGAAACGCCGGGCGGAGCTTCCGGCACCGCCCCACGCGGAGCATCACAGGACGACCTCTAGGGCGTGTATCGGAAGTGGATCTTGAGGTGGGATGATCTTGTGTTGTGGCACGTGGAGATCTGACGGATACGCAGTGGGCTCGCCTGAAGC
>NZ_JBIDBC010000060.1:0-19008 GCF_043202835.1 Streptomyces sp. NPDC048142 | reverse complement strand
AGAGCCGACACATCCCGTTGAGGACCCTGAGTCAGTCAGGCGGTGGGTCAGACCCCGCCGGGGAACGCTCACGTACATCCTCACTGTCAGGCGGCCAGCAGCATGCCGCCCATCGGGCCGGCCGGAACGACCGGGCCTGTCGGACCGGCCGGCCTTGTCGTCCGTACGGACCGGTGGGCGCCTGCCGCCCCCGACCCGAGCGAGCCGGACCGGGACCTGGACCTGACTGCGGCGAGACTGATCAGCCGCTCCCCGGCCAGCGCCAGGACGTCGGCAAGGCTCAGACCGAGGGCCTGGGCGGCGGCGGCCAGCACCTCGGACGATGCCTCCTTGCGGCCGCGCTCCACCTCGGAGAGGTACGCCATGGATATCCGGGCCGCGTCGGCGACGTCCTTCAGCGTCCGCGCCTGCGCCCGGCGTTCACGCCGCAGCACCTCACCGACGAGGTCACGCCAGAGCGGCTCCCGGGGCAGGGCGTCGGTCGGAGCCTGCGCCGGCCCCGGGAACGGGCGCAGAGGGATCACGTCGGTCTGGTTCGTCGCTCGGATGCTCACCGCCCTCAGCCTAGGAGCACCGCGCCGCCGTGGCACGGGTCGGACGTTGCGCTCCGGGCGGATCTGCTGTCGGCGAAGTCGCGTGACGGACGGCCGTGTTCGGGGGACTGACCACTGATGGCCGCCGCCTCACGCAGCCGTGTTGCCGTTCCCACCCACGCAGCCGTGTTGTCGCCCACACGACCGTGTTGCCGTTCCCACCCACGCAGCCGTGTTGTCGCCCGCACAACCATGTGCCGCCGCCCGTGCAACCGCGTCGCGCCCGTACAACCGTGTTGTCGCCCACGCGCCTCGGCCCCACACGGGAACAAGTCGCTCCGGGTCCTCACCCGGCGGCGAGGGCGCGGGTTCGGCGGCGGTAGTAGGCGATCGCGAGAGCGATGGTGATGGGTCCCCATGCGGCGACGGGGGTGACGCACACCGCCGCCAGCGCTTTCCAGGCGCCGTTGGTGTAGGAGATGGAGTCGACGATGCCGTACAGGGCGAGATGCCGATCCCCGCCGATGGGGACGGCGGTGAACAGCAAGGTGAGGATCAGGCCGCCGACGACGGCGGGGACCGCGGCCGCCATCGGCCGGACCCGTCTGCCGCCGATGACCGGTATCCAGGCGGGCACCACTTCCCCCCAGCCCCTGACCAGCCCGATGGTCAGGATCGCGATCACTTCCGTCAACACGCTGAGCCCGAGGACGTACGGAATGCTCAGCCAGTAGGCAGGCGAGCTGCCCTCCTGGACCTGCCCCATCTCGAAGTGCAGGGCGAAGGGCAGCCGCCACAGGCACGACGGCAGCAGAAGCAGCGGCAGGGCGCAGGCCAGGCGCGTCGCCCAGCGGGGAACGGGCCGCTCGGTGTCGCCGGCGGTCGGGGGCCGGTGAAGGATCCTCAGCGTCATGGCTCCACCCTCGCGGAGCAGGAGCGACGAGGAATCCCCCGGGCGGGCCAACCCGCTCCCCCGTGCGGGGGAGGCCACGCCGAGCAGCCTCACTCGCATGGGGCAGCGGCGCCGGCGACAGCACCAGCACCAGCACCAGCACCAGCACCAGCACCAGCACCGACGACTCCGTTCGTACGGTCGGATCAGCCCCTGCCGTGCGGTCGGATCAGCCCTTGCCGTGCGGTCAGATCAGCCCTTGCGCCAGCATCGCGTCCGCGACCAGCTCGAAGCCGGCGATATTCGCGCCCACCACGTAGTTGCCGGGGCTCCCGTACCGTTCGGCGGTCGTGAAGCAGGAGTCGTGGATGTGGCGCATGATCTCGGCGAGGCGCTCCTCGGTGTGGGCGAAGGTCCACGAGTCCCGGGACGCGTTCTGCTGCATCTCCAGCGCGCTCGTCGCGACCCCGCCCGCGTTGGCCGCCTTGCCGGGGGCGAAGGCGACGCCCGCCTCCTGGAACACCCGGACCGCCTCCGGGGTGGTGGGCATGTTGGCGCCCTCCGCGACCGCCTTGACCCCGTTGCGTACGAGGTCCAGCGCGTCGGCCTCGTGGAGTTCGTTCTGCGTGGCGCAGGGCAGGGCCACGTCCACCGGGACCGACCACACCCCCGTTCCGGGTACGAACCGGGCGTGCGCGCCGCGTCGTTCGGCGTACTCCGAGACCCGGCCGCGGCCGGCCTCCTTGACCTCCTTGAGGAGGTCGAGGTCGATGCCCTTCTCGTCGACGACATAGCCGCCGCTGTCCGAGCAGGTCACCACGGTCGCGCCGAGCTGCTGGGCCTTCTCGATGGCGTAGATGGCCACGTTGCCGGAGCCGGAGACCGAGACGGTCTGGCCCTCCAGCGACTCGCCCCGGCTGCGCAGCATCTCGGCGGTGAACAGGACCGTGCCGTAGCCGGTGGCCTCCGTACGCGCCTGTGCGCCGCCCCAGCCGAGGCCCTTGCCGGTGAGGACGCCGGACTCGTAACGGTTGGTGATCCGCTTGTACTGGCCGAAGAGGTAGCCGATCTCGCGGCCTCCGACGCCGATGTCACCGGCGGGGACGTCGGTGTACTCCCCCAGGTGGCGGTGGAGTTCGGTCATGAAGGACTGGCAGAACCGCATGATCTCGGCGTCGGAACGGCCCTTGGGGTCGAAGTCCGCGCCGCCCTTGCCGCCGCCGATGGGCATGCCGGTGAGGGCGTTCTTGAAGATCTGCTCGAAGCCGAGGAACTTCACGATGCCGAGGTTGACCGAGGGATGGAAGCGCAGCCCGCCCTTGTAGGGGCCGAGCGAGCTGGAGAACTCCACCCGGAAGCCGCGGTTGACGTGGATGCCGCCGGAGTCGTCCGACCACGGCACCCGGAAGATCAACTGGCGCTCGGGCTCGCATATCCGTTCGATGATGCGCGCGTCGACGAACTCGGGTCGCTGGGTGAGCACCGGTCCGAGCGTCTCCAGGACCTCGCGGACCGCCTGGTGGAACTCCTGCTCGCCCTGGTTGCGGCGCAGGATCTCGGCGTAGAGCGGTTCGATGACGCGGGCCGCGGCATCGGTCGTGCGGGCGGAGTCGGGCGAGTCGGGGATGACCGGCATCTGATCAAGACCTTCCGTCGTCGGGCTCGTGCGCGTCGGCGCCCCCGTCCCGGAGGGAGCGCCGCCGGTCCACCTCCCCCGCCGGAGCCCCGCGGACTCCCGCTCGGGAGGACCGCGCGGCCGTCGCCCGGCCGGGCGATGCGGGGGACCGTCGTACGGTCCGATTCTCCAGTGCGGCCCGATGATCTCCGGGGGTGTTCCGCATATTGACCATGATCAGGAGTCCCGGTCAGCGCCCGGACCGCCGCTCCGGATCTCCGCGCCCGAGTTGGGCCGGCAGGCCCGGCGTAAGAGCCCGCAGGCCCTCCGCCGGCCTCCGATGCGCCGTGACGGGCGGACCGTGCGTTCCGGACCGCTCCCCGGCCACGACCACCGGGTGGCGAAGGTCACATCCCGGATCGGCTCTCGCGGGGGCCGCGCAGCACCCAGAGCCCGATTCCGGAGGCGAGCGCGGCGAGGCCTGCCGCGAAGCTCAGGGTGATCTGGAGGCCGCTCTCCTCGACGGCGAGGCTGAGGAAGATGTTGGCGGCGAGTGCGGCGAACAGGACGAGCCGGAGCAGGGACTTCATGACGGCGATGCCTCCGTGATCGGTGATGCCTCCAGCCTGCCCGCCGGCGCGCGTCCCAGGAGGGGAGGGGACCCCCGTATCGGCGTGCAGCGGGCTACACCTCGCCCCGGGGGCCGGCCGGGAACGAAGCAACCGTGCAGCCGGGGACCGGCCGGGAATGGAGCGACTGTGCAGCCGGGGACCGGCGATCGCCCGGGTCGCGTGAAAACAACGCCGGGGCGCGGGAGTTACCCGTCAGGAACAGGGACACCCCGACTGACGATCAGTCATGATGCCCCCATGACGAAGCCGCGGGGGCGTCGGAGAGGGCAGCCTCCTGACGAGTTACGGGCGCTGTATGGAATGCGCCGGGCCGGGAACGGCCCCGCGCGGTCCCGTCCGGACCCGTCCCCGGCACCGCCACCGCCGCCGTACGGGCACGCGCTTCCGCGGGCGGCGTATCCGGCGTACGCCCGCCCCTCCGCGTATCCCGCCCCGGGGCTCCGGAGGCAGCCGCGCCTCCCGAGGGGCACGGGTGACATGCGGCGCTATCTGGCGGTCGGGCTCGACGCCTATCTGTGCCTGCTGGCCGTCGGGCTGCTGGTGCGGTCCTGCCTGAACGCCGGCGGGGCGGGGCGCGCGGTCGCCCTGCTGGTTCTCCAGCTGATCGCGCTGTCGTTCGCCAACCAGGTGCTGCTGACGCTGGCCGTCCGCGCGAGCGCCGGAAAGCTGATCATGGGCGTCCGGGTGATCCGGCTGCCCGACGCGGGCCGGCCGGGATTCCGCCGGCTGGTGCTGCGCTGGCTGTACGGGCTCCTCTGGCTGCCGCGCCAGCCCTGGCACCGGCTCCGGGGACTCCGGGGCCCAGCGGCTCCTAGCCCCGTCGAGCGATCCCCCGGCCGCCCGGCCGAGGCGCACGAGGACCTCGCGGGGGTGCGTCAGGTCCGGCGCAGCGACCTGCGGTGCTACCGGGCGGCGGTGGAGGGTCGTACGGGCTGAGCCTGTTCCTCGGCCTGCCGCGGGTGAGGCGGACCGGGGGCGGTTCTTCAGCGCCAGTCGCCGGTCGCCGGTTCGTCGCGGCAGCCGACATGAGGGAGGGGCTGGCCGAGGTACCAGCCGCTGACGAAGACGGCGTACAGGGCGGCGGTGGCACCCAGACGGCGCGGAGTTATCCAGCGACTAACCCCGTCCGAGGTGAAGTGGCTGACCCCCAGGCGGGAGTTGAGGAGCCCGGTACCGTGATCCCTCATGACCACCAAGCCAGAACACGAGAAGACCAGCGAGGAATTCATCGCCCCTCGTCGCAGTGAACAGTCCGGCCCCGTGGCCTACACCCGCTACCGGTGCACGTGGACACGGGCCCGTGCCGAGGTCATCGGCCAGCTGTACCTCGGACTCGCCACATTCACCGGCTCGATCATCGCGCTGGCCGTTGCGGTAAACAGCGAACCGGGCCCGGACAACGAGACCGCGACCGCCGCTGTCTGGGCCTGGACACTGGGAATGGCCGCGCTCATATCGTTTGTACTGATTCTCTGGCGCTGGCCTGTCGAGTACCGCGCCCACCCGCCTGCCCCGGATGACCAGACCCCCTAGCGGATGGGTGAGCGGGGCGACCGCACGCCTCGCCGGTGGCGATGGCTCGGCCCGCGTAGTGGCGGACAGCGGGGCGGTGGTTCTTTGAGCCAGGTTCTCTGGTCCGGTCCTTGGGGGCAGCGTGGCGCTGGGGAACTCCATGACGCTGCCGGGGCGAGGCGAAGGACGTCGGTTGCCCCGGAGGGTACGGCGGTGGCCCGCACGGCGAAGCGCCCGGCCAGTCGTCCTGACCGAGCTCCTGCGACCGCGTGCGGGGCTCGTGCCTACGACCGCCTGAACTCGCCGTCCACGACGCCGCCTTCGAACGCGGCCCACTCACCGGAGGTGAAGACGAGAGCGGGACCGTTCCCGGCGTCCTTGCTGTCGCGCATGGCCACGCGGCCATCGCCGAGGAAGGCGACCTCGACGCAGGTGGCGTTGTTCTGTGAGCGGCTGGACTTACGCCATACCGCGCCTGTCAGATCCGCGCTCATCATCGGGAAAACTCCTTTGCCGCTCGCCGAAGGATGTCCTGGGTGCCCTTGTGATCCAGAGCCGCACCCCAGATGGAAGTGAACGCCTGGTCGTACCGCTCGATCTCCTGCGGTTTGTCGAGGTACAGGTCGCCGGTGAAGCCCTCCATGTAGACGGTGGGCGGTTCCATCGGCTGTCCGTCGCCGTTGACGGGGAAGCGCAAGAGCGTGAACGGCCCCGACACGAGGCCGTAGTGCAGGCCTGTCGCGAACGGTACGACCCGCAATGAGACGTTCGGCAGTTCCATCGTCTCCGCCAGGCGGTGCAACTGGCGAGCCATTACCTCGCCTCCGCCGACCGGTTGGCGGAGCACCGCTTCGCCGAGCGCCAACTGCAAGGTGGGTGGGCTGGTCACCCTGGTCAGCAACTCCTGCCGCGCCATTCGGACATGCACCCGCCGCTCGATCTCATCGCGGTCGACGTCATGGGTGCCCTCCCGGATCAGCGCTCGGGCGTAGTCCTCTGTCTGCACGAGCCCCGGCACCAGGTCCTTGATGTACTGACGCAGACTTGCCGCCGCCCCTTCCAGCCCGATGAAGAGGTCGAAGCCCTCCGGGATCACGTCGCCGTAGGCGTGCCACCACCCCCGGTTCTTGGTCTCCTTGGCCAGCCCCATCAGACCTTTGGTCAACTCGGCGTCAGCGCCGTACGCACGACACATGGCCTCAACATCCAGGCTGCGCATGGAGGTCTGGCCCGTCTCGATGCGCCAGATCTTCTGATCCGACCACTCCAGGGCCGTCGACGCCGCGCGCACGGTCAGCCGCGCGCGATTGCGCAGCTCACGCAGGTGTCGCCCCAGTTGACGGCGGGGCACTGTCGAACCGCTTGCCGCTTCCACCACTTGATGCGCCTCCGATCTGAAACCCACCCTACATCCGAAATGGAAGCCTGAGTATCGTCATTATGGAATAGGGGATATTCGTTCGAGGAATCGAATTCACGATTTCCAATCTGGAGTGTTGCATATTCGAATAATCCAGTGCTTCACTCGGTGACCCACATGACTGGCGCGAACACTCCAGGTGATCGCTGGCGACGCGAGGGGACCAAGCACGATGAACCCGCTGATCTTTGGCTACATGCGTGTGCCCGACGACATGAGCGACGAGGAGGCCCAGCAGAAACAGGACGATCTGACCGCCTACGCCGATGACAACGGTTTCCTTCTGGCGACCGTGTTCCACGAGTACGTTCCGGGAGCGCAGTCCGCGTTCACCGAGCTGGTGGAGGCGGTCCAGCGCGCCGAGGCGAAGCACGTGGTCGTGCCGTCCTACCGGGAACTGGCGCTCAGCCGGTCGCTCCAGAACGCCATGCTCACGCACCTCGCCTACGCCACCGGCGCGAAAGTCGTCAGCCTGGACGACTGCTCATGATGTGCGAGGAGGCGCCGTACCAGATCCGGCAGGTGCGCTTCGTCGACCAACTCTCGCTGACCGCAGTGCGGTCGGCCGTCTCGACGTCGCGTCAGTTCCTGCGGCTGACCTTGTCCAAGTGGCGAGGGGCGCCCATCGAGGACGACGTCCTTCTGGTTGCCTCGGAACTGGTGACCAACGCCATCACGGTCACCGGGGTAGTGATCGAGAAGCCGACGTGGGGTGAGTTGGCAGAACTCCACCTCGTCCACGTATGCCTGGTCGGCCTGGAGAACAGTGTCGTCATCGAGGTGTGGGACGGGTCGGAGGAACTGCCCAGGCTCACACCGGCCGACGACGACGCCGAGGACGGGCGCGGCCTCCTCCTCGTACAGCAGCCGGCGGGGCGCTGGGGTTCCTACCGCGCCGCGGGCGGAAAGGTGGTGTGGGCCGAGCTGGCAGTCCACCCGCCGTTGCCGCAGCGCCGGGACGCCGAGCTGCTCGGGCGCAGGGCCGCAGGGGCAAGGCCCGACGCCGACATCCTCCGGCGCGTCCCGGGGCCCGACGCCGGGTTCCTCCGCCGCGTCCTTTCAGGGCTGGACGCGGTGTTATAGGCGCGGACCGGGCACGGGACACGCCGAAGGCGGCGGTCCCGGAGCGTTCCGGGGCCGCCGCCTTCGGGCGGGGACGGGGTGGTGCGAGGGGGGAAAGCGGGTGGGGGGGATCAGGCCTGGGAGCCGGCCGTCCACTCCGACCAGCTCATGTTCCAGCCGTTGAGGCCGTTGTCCGGGGTGATCGTCTTGTCCGGGGAGTTCTTGACGATGACCACGTCGCCGACGAGCGAGTTGTCGTAGAACCAGGCGCCCGGCGCGCTGGAGTCGTTCGCGCCCTTCACGTCGGCGAGGCCCACGCAGCCGTGGCTGGTGTTGGCGTTGCCGAAGATGCCCTTGCCCCAGTAGTTGCCGTGGATGAAGGTGCCCGACGTGGACAGACGCATGGCGTGCGGCACGTCCTTGATGTCGTACTCGCCCTTGCCGTCGTCATCGGTGAAGCCGACGGTGGCGCCGTTCATCCGGGTCTCCTTGTGCTTCTCGGAGATCACCATCTGACCGTTGTACGTGGGGTTCTCGGGGGAGCCCGCGGAGATCGGGATCGTCTTGATCGTCTTGCCGTCGCGGGTGACCGTCATCATCTTGGTCTTCACGTCGACGGTGGAGACCTGGTTGCGGCCGACCTTGAAGGTCACGGTCTTCTGCTGGACGCCGAAGACGCCGTCCGCGCCCTCGACGCCGTCGAGCGCCAGCTTCAGGGTGACGGTGGAGCCGCCCTGCCAGTAGTCCTCCGGGCGCAGGTCCAGGCGCTGGGAGTTGAACCAGTGGCCGACGACCTCCTGGCCGCTGCTGGAGGTCACGGTGATGCCGTCCTGGACGGCCTTCTTGTCCGTGATCGCCTTGTTGAAGTTGATCGAGACGGGCATCCCGACGCCGACCGTGGAACCGTCCTCGGGGGTGAAGTTCCCGATGAAGCTGTTGTCGGGCGAGACGGTGGTGAAGGAGCTGTTCTCGTGGGCCTCGCGGCCCTTCGCGTCGGCCGCCGTGGCGTTGATCTTGTACGTGGTGGACCGCTCCAGCTGGTCCGCGGGCTTCCAGCTGGAACCGTCGGCCGCCAGGGTGCCCTCGACCGGGGTGCCGTCCGCCGTGGTCATGATGACCTCGGTCAGCTTGCCCTTGGCGACGGTGACCTGGGCCGCGTTGTTGATGCTGGCGTTGGTCGCGCGGTCCTTCGGCTTGATCGTTATCTGTGCCTCGGAGGCGTCCGCGGCTGCCGCCTTGTCCACTTCCTGCTGCGACGACTCCGAACTCCCGGCGCTCGTCTTTCCGCCCTTGTCGCCGTCGTCGTTACAGGCCGAAAGCACCAGCACGCCGCCGAGCAGTGCGGACATGGCCACCAGGCCCCTGCGCCGCTTGCTGTCCGTCATCACACGCTTCTCCATCGTCGCCGATTCCCCGAAAATCCCCGGACGGGGCCGCCAGGCCGCTAATCCCCGTCAATCTTCCAAGAACACCCGGAAAGGGTGTTCCGTTCCCCCTCCACGACAGATGTGGGGAACACCACTCATCGACGCGGCCCCACCGGTGGCGGTTCCCGCGGCCGGGTCCCGGTTTCCACCGCCGCACAGCGCGGCCCCGGTCCGCAGGTGAGCGGGGCCGGGGCCGGTGTTCTCACACGTCACACCCGCTGCGCGGGGTCACCGTCCTCGCCGTCGTTCTTCCCCGTGTGCGCGACCGCGTCGCCGTACCCCTCATCGTCGCCCTCGTCGCCCCCGTCCCGTGGCAGGAAGAGGTCCTCATCGCCGTCGTCCGCGTCGTCCCAGCCCTCCGCGTCGGGGTCGTACTCGATGCTCTCACTGCTCCAGGAGGCCTGGGCGAGTTCGACCCCGGGCACCTCGCTGACCAGATCGAAGGGGTCGACCAGTGAGGCGAGGGCCTCCGCTCCGTCTGCCCGGACCGTGGCCTCGGCATGCATCCGTTCCTCGGCGGTGTCGGTTCCGGCGACCGCCGCGACGGGCTCCCCGTACTCGGCGGCGATGGATTCGAGGGCGGTGCCGGTCAGGGCGTCGAGATCGGTGACCTCCAGCACCATCTCCACGCGAAGTCGAACAAACCTGGATGTCTCTTCTGTGCTCATAGGCCGGAGCGTAAGGCTCGGCGGGGCCACGGCTTTCCACCGACCCGCTGCTTTGCTTAGCATCGGCCCACGGGGCTAACTCATGGTTGTCGCAAGGGGATCGAATCTGTGTCCGTCGCTCGTCGCACACTGCTGACCACCACCGCCTCAGGCACGCTGCTGGCCGCTCTCTGGTTCGTCCCGTCGGCCAACGCCACCGGAGAAGCCGGGGAGACCAGCGAGACCGGGCAGAGCCGCCCGCTGTCCGCCCAGACCGCCCAGACCGCCCCGGCCGGCCGGACGACCGCCGAGCAGCCCGCCGGAACCTCTGGCGACGCCTCCGGCGCGCGGCTCGCCGACACCGGTCCCGGCCGGGACACCACCCCGTATCTCGTCGGCGGCACCGCCCTGTTGGGCCTCGGCACGGCCTTCGTCAGCTACTCGGTCCGCCGCTCCGCGACCGGTATGCGTCCGGCGCTCTGATCCCGTAGGTGACGTATGCGTACGTACGTTACGTAACGGACGAAGAGGGCTCCGCACCCCGGCGCGGCAGCCCCCTTCCGTACAGCCTCTCCGTACAGCTTCCGTACGTACGCGGCCGGCTCAGGCCAGCGGCCCCGTGACCGGTTCCACGGCCGCGACCAGGCGCCCTTCCCGTACGAACGCGTCGGCGGCGGCCAGATCCGGCGCGAGGAAGCGGTCCGGGCCCGGCCCCTCGGCGCCGGCGGCCCGCAGCGCGTCCACGGCGGCCTGCGAGGCGGGGGCGGGGGTGAGGCCCTGGGCGGCGCGGATCTCGACGGCGCGGGTCGCCGCGTACAGCTCGACGGCGACGATCCTGGCCAGGTTGTCCACGGCGGTACGGAGCTTGCGTGCGGCGGACCAGCCCATGGAGACGTGGTCCTCCTGCATCGCGGAGGACGGGATGGAGTCGGCGGAGGCGGGGACCGCGAGCCGCTTCATCTCGCTGACCAGGGCGGCCTGGGTGTACTGGGCGATCATCAGGCCCGAGTCGACCCCGGCGTCGTCCGCGAGGAACGGCGGCAGCCCGTGCGAGCGGTTCTTGTCGAGCAGCCGGTCGGTACGGCGTTCGCAGATCGAGCCGAGGTCGGCGGCGACGATCGCGAGGAAGTCCAGGGCGTACGCGACGGGCGCGCCGTGGAAGTTGCCGTTCGACTCCACCCGGCCGTCGGAAAGCACCACCGGGTTGTCGACCGAGGAGGCCAGTTCGCGGCCCGCGACGACGGCGGCGTAGTCGAGGGTGTCGCGGCCGGCGCCGTTGACCTGGGGGGCGCAGCGCACGGAGTAGGCGTCCTGGACCCGGGGCGCGTCGTCCTGGTGATGCCCTGTGAGGCCCGATCCTGCCAGCACCCGCAGCATGTTGTCCGCGCTGGCGCCCTGGCCGGGGTGCGGGCGGATGGCGTGCAGCTCGGGGGCGAGGACCTTCTCCGTGCCGAGCAGCGCCTCCAGGGAGAGGGCGGCGGTGATGTCGGCCGAGGTGTAGAGGTTCTTGAGGTCGGCGAGGGCCATGACCAGCATGCCGAGCATGCCGTCGGTTCCGTTGAGGAGGGCCAGGCCTTCCTTCTCGCGGAGTTCGACCGGGGCGATGCCGTGCGCGGCGAGCAGCTCGCCCGCGGGCCGGACCGTGCCGTCGGGGCCCTCCGCTTCACCCTCGCCCATCAGGGTGAGCGCGCAGTGCGAGAGCGGGGCGAGGTCGCCGGAGCAGCCGAGCGAGCCGTACTCGTGGACGACGGGCGTGATGCCCGCGTTCAGCACGTCCGCCATGGTCCGGGCGACCCCGGGGCGTACGCCGGTGTGGCCGGAGGCGAGCGTCTTGAGCCGGAGGAACATCAGCGCGCGGACGACCTCGCGCTCCACGCGGGGGCCCATGCCGGCCGCGTGCGAGCGGACGATGTTGCGCTGGAGCTGCGCCCGCAGTTCCGGGCTGATGTGGCGGCTGGCGAGGGCGCCGAAGCCGGTGGAGACGCCGTAGACCGGCTCGGGCTTGGCGGCGAGCGCGTCCACGACGAGACGGGCGGCGGCCAGGGCTTCCACGGCGGCGGCGGAGAGCTCGACCCGGGCGCCGTGGCGGGCCACGGCGACGACGTCCTCGGCGGTGGTTCCGGACGTCCCCACCACAACAGTGTGCATATCCATATTCAGCAGCGTACGGACTGAAACCCTTCATGTCACTAGTGGTTCGGGTCAGGGCCCCTTACGGGACTGAGTACGTGGGCGGCTCGCCCGGCGCGCGCGGCGCAGGGGGCCGGGAGCGCGGGCGGGCGCTCCACGGCCGGAACCGCGCGCCCGTACTGACGGATGGCTGCCATGCGGTCCGCACAGGTCGGCACCCGCACTTACGGCCGGTTGCCGCGCAGCCTGCGCCGGTCGTGCGCGGACTTCGGCGGGGAGTCCGCGAGCCGGATGACCTCGCCGTCCCGCCCGGCCACCACCGGCCCCAGCGAACGGGCCGCCTTGGCCCGGTACTGGGCGGCGTCCGCGAGCCGGAACAGCCGGCGGGCCGAGCGCACCGGGCCGATCGGGTCGCCGGTCGACGCGACCCCGCAGGCGACCCCGTCGCCCAGCTCGATCACCGCCGCCCGGTCGCAGAGCTCGGTGGCGACGCCGACCACCTCGTCGGCCGGGGGGCCGGCCGCGAGGAGGCAGAACTCGTCGCCGCCGAGCCGGGCCGCCAGCGCCTCCGGCAGCATCGCCCCGCACAGCGACAGCACCGAGCCGAAACGTTCCAGCAGGCGGTCGCCGACGGCGTGGCCGTGGGTGTCGTTGACCGCCTTGAGTCCGTTCAGGTCGCAGACGACGAGGCTGACGACCGCGTCCTCGACGCGGTGCCGCTCGATGGCCTCGTCGAGCCGGATGTCGACCGCGCGGCGGTTGGCCAGACCGGTCAGCGGGTCGGTGAAGGCCAGCTTCCGGACCTCCTCAAGGCGTTCGGTCTGGGCGATCCCGGAGGCCACGACGGCGGCGAGCACGGTCGCGAAGTCGGCGTCGGCCCGGCCGAAGACGGGCTGTCCGGCCGGCCGCGCCACATACAGCTCGCCCCAGGCCCGGCCGTGCAGCACGATCGGCGCGACCACGCAGCAGCCCCGGCCGCGCCGCCGGAGCGCGGCGACCCGCTGGTGGCAGTACGGGCGGGCGCCGCGCGCCGGACCGCCCGCACCGGGCAGCCCGTCGGCGGTCTCCACCCAGGCGTCGGGCTCGCCGCCGCCCGCCCACCGCTCGTGCAGGAACTCGGTGATCTCCGGGAACTCATGGACCGGGTAGGTCTCCTCCTCGGGGAACTCCTCCTCCCCCTCGGCCCGTTGCCCCGCGTTCACCAGCACCCGCAGCCTGCCCCGGTCCCGCTCCCACACGGAGAGCGCGGCGAAACTGCCGCTCAGCGCCTCGCAGGCGCCCAGCGCCGCCGCCCGCCACGATTCACGCGGCGTGTAGGCCGCGGCCATGGTCTGCGCCAGCGAAACCACGGCCCGCAGCCGTTCGTCGTCACCACCCATTTCTACAGCTTATGTAGATTTGTCCCCTTTTAAGCAGTTTGATGCGTAACTAGTTTCAACTATTTTCGCGTGTCATGCTCACTCTGTGTGATGTACGCGCCGCGTCACTCACCGGGCCAGTCGGGGCGCCGCTTCTCGTTGAACGCGGCCACCCCCTCCGCCCGGTCCCCGGAGAAGGCCACCGACCGCCAGGCCGCATCCTCCACCTCCAGGCCCGCCCGCAGGTCCAGCCCGTGGCCCAGCCGGAGCGCCTTCTTGGCGGCCCGCAGCCCGACCGGCGAGTTGGCGGCGATCCGGCCGCCCAGCGCGAGGGCCTCCTCACGGTCCCGTCCCGCCTCGACCAGCTCGTCCACCAGGCCCAGTTCGCGCGCCTCGGCGGCCTCGACCCGGCGGGCGCTGAACACCAGCTCGGCGGCGCGCGCCGCACCCACCCGGCGCGGCAGCAGCTGCGTACCGCCACCGCCCGGGATGACGCCCACGGACACCTCGGGCAGCCCGACCACGGCGGTGGCGTCGGCGACGATCACATCGCAGGCGAGGGCGAGTTCGAAGCCGCCGCCGAGGGCGAAGCCGTGCACGGCGGCGATCACCGGCATCGGCAGCTCCAGGACTCCGGTGTAGGCGGCGCGGGCAGTGGGCCGCTGGCGTACCAGGTCGGCGTCGGTGAAGGAGTTGCGCTCCTTGAGGTCCGCGCCCACACAGAAGGCCCGGTCGTGGCTGGAGGTCAGGACGGTGGCCCGGACGTCCCGGTCGGCGCCGAGCGCCTCGCAGGCGGCGGCGATGGAGCGGGCCATGTCGGTGGAGACGGCGTTCATGGCCTTGGGCCGGTCGAGAACCAGCTCGGCGACGTGGTCCTGCCCCTCGTGCCGCCGTACGACGACGAAATCCCCGTACCGCTGCTCGGACGTGACGGTCATGAGTGCACCCCTGTCGGTGGACGGCCTGTTAACGAGCGTTACCGTCACGGATCCTAGACAGGACGGCACCGCCCCCGACAGGGGTGCCGGGAGCGGGGAGGCGACGAAAGGGTGCGCCGGGCTCAGGAGCGGGGAGGCGACGAAGGGGTGCGCCGGGCTCAGGAGCGGAGAGATGACGAAGGGGCGGGCCGGACTCAGGAACCGGTCTTGCCGCGCCGGGCCAGCAGCCATGGTTCCACCACGCCGAGCCCGCGCACCGGGCGCTGCCACATCGGCTGGAGTCCGAAGCGGTACGTGGGCAGCGGCGGCTTGTCGTCGGCCTCGCGGCCCTCCTCCTCGGCGACCCGGGCCCGTTCGGCGGCGGCCACGACGGCCTCGGCCGCCTGTGCCTCGGACTCCGGGGCGTCGCCGTGGCGGACCAGCTCCTTGGCGAACGCCCCGTCGACCAGGACGGCGTCCTTCGGAGCTATCGAGGTGAGCCGGCTGGCGAGGTTCACCGTGGTGCCGAAGACATCGCCCATGCGCGTGGTCACCGTGCCGAAGGCGATGCCGACGCGCAGGGCGGGCATCGTCTCGTCCTGGGACATGGCCTCGATCAGCCGGAGCGCTATCTCGGCGGCCGTGCCCGCGTCGTCGGCGGCGAAGAGGACCTCGTCGCCGAGGGTCTTGATGAGCCGGCCGCCGTGCGCGGCGACCAGGTCCGCGGCGGTCGTCTCGAAGGACTCGACCAGCTCGCCGAGCTCCTCCTCCTCCAGCCGCCGGGTCAGCCGGGTGAAGCCGACGAGGTCCGCGAAGCCCACGGCGAGGCGCCGGTCGACCATCTCCTCGTCGTCCGCGGCCTGCACGACCCGGCCGGTGGCGGCGGCCAGCTGGCGCCGCCACACGTAGACGAGGAACTCCTGGAGCTCCGGGAGCAGCAGCTCGATCAGCGGATAGGTGACCTCGGTGCGGGTCATGCCGGGCTCGGGCGGCTCGGTCAGGCCCTCCAGGAACGAGTCGATCTGCCATTCGGCCAGCCGGGCGGTGGTCTGCCCGGTGGATCGGGCGACCTGGATCGCCATCGGCTCGCTGAGCAGCCCCGCCTCGACGAGACCGGCGAGCCGCCGCAGGGCGAGCACGTCGGCCTCGGTGAGCGCCTTGGCCTGGCCGATGTCGGCGAAGCCCATGGCCCGCCAGAACCGGGAGGCCAGGTCCATGGAGACGCCGGCGGTGCGGGCCGCCTGGAAGGGTGTGTAGCGCCGGTCGGCCCCCAGGATCAGCGCTTCCAGGCGGATGGCGAGGGGGTCGTCGGTCGGTTCCACCGTGTGGTCGACCTCGTGGTGGGGTGTGGCGTGGACCGAGGAGTCCGACCCGGGCTCCTCACCCGCGCCGGACGTCGTGTCGCCGACGGTCACCAGCCGCCTCCTGCCCGTTCCCTGCGCACTGCCCTGCCGATCTGTCGCTGGATCGCCTCAACGATACGGCAGGTGTGCCCCAGCTCACGTCCTTGGCTGCCCGTCATCGGTGGGTCGCGCGTGACATCTCCGGCGTACGCGGTATCCGCCGGTACGCCCGCCGGGGCGGAACCCCGCCCCGGGCGCGTGTCGGACGCCTCTCATGATTCTTCCGGTGATTCCTCTAGGTCAGGCCGCCCGCCGCGCCCCGCAGGTGGACGATGTCGCCGGCCGACACCGGCTGCTGGAGCCCGTCCTCGGTGGAGAGGACCAGACGCCCGTCCCCGTCGATCGCGACCGCCTCGCCGACCAGGGACCTCCCGCCCGGCAGCTCGGCGCGCACGGCCCGGTCCAGCGTCGCGCAGCCCGCCGCGTAGGCGGCCTGGAGCCCGCTCGCGGCCGCGTCGCCGTCGGCCGCCTTCCAGCGGCCGTACCAGTCCTCCAGCGAGCGCAGGACGGCCCGCAGCAGGGTCTCCCGGTCGGTGGAGACCGCTCCGGCGAGCGCCAGCGATCCGGCGGTGGGGGCGGGCAGCTCGTCGGTGCGCAGGGAGACGTTGACGCCCAGGCCGACGACGATGCCGTCCCCGGCGAACTCGCCGAGGATGCCGCCCGTCTTGCGTTCCTCCCTCAGTGGGGCTTCCCCTGGACGGAGCTTGTCGGAGCCCTTGGGGATCGAGACCAGCAGGTCGTTGGGCCACTTCAGCGACATGTCGACACCTGCCGACTTCGCGAGCCCGGTCGCGGCGGCGACCCCGGCCAGCAGCGGCACCCACCCCCACCGCTCCACCGGGATGTCCCCGGGCTCCAGGTACACCGAGAAGAACAGCCCGGAGCGCGGCGGGGCGGTCCAGCTCCGCTCCAGCCGTCCGCGCCCGGCCGTCTGCTCCTCGGCGACCAGCACCGTGCCCTCGACGGCCGCCCCGGTACGGGCCTGCCCGGCGAGGTCGGTGTTGGTGGACCCGGTGGACTCCACGACCTCCAGCGACGTCCACAGCGCGCCCGGCCGCAGCAGTCCGCGGCGCAGCGCGGTCACGTTGAGGGGTGGCCGGTCCAGGTCCGACCAGCGGTTGTGTGGCGCATCCGGAGGTGTCATGCAACCCAGCCTAGGTGTGGCAAAGGACGCACTGCCTTTCCGGAGACGCGCCGATACCCTACGAGTCAGTAGCCAGAGCCGGACTGACGGCTGGCCGTCCCCCCGTGACCGGTGCCAGACGTCGTCCCCGTGACCAGGCAGGGAGCCGCCCCCCGATGTCCGAGCCGCTAAGCGACATCCACACCACCGCGGGCAAGCTCGCGGACCTGACGCGCCGCATCGACGAGGCGACGCACGCCGGGTCGGCCCGCGCGGTCGAGAAGCAGCACGCCAAGGGCAAGCTGACGGCCCGTGAGCGGGTCGAGATGCTGCTGGACGAGGGCTCCTTCGTGGAGCTCGACGAGTTCGCCCGGCACCGCTCCACCAACTTCGGCATCGAGAAGAACCGCCCGTACGGGGACGGCGTCGTCACCGGTTACGGCACGGTCGACGGCCGCCCGGTCTGCGTGTACTCGCAGGACTTCACGATCTTCGGCGGTTCGCTCGGCGAGGTCTACGGCGAGAAGATCGTCAAGGTCATGGACTTCGCGCTGAAGACCGGCTGCCCGGTCATCGGCATCAACGACGGCGGCGGCGCGCGGATCCAGGAGGGCGTGGCCGCGCTCGGTCTGTTCGCCGAGATCTTCCGCCGCAATGTGCACGCCTCCGGGGTGATCCCGCAGATCTCGCTGATCGTCGGCCCCTGCGCGGGCGGCGCGGTCTACTCCCCCGCGATCACCGACTTCACGGTGATGGTCGACCAGACCTCGCACATGTTCATCACCGGTCCCGACGTCATCAAGACGGTCACCGGCGAGGACGTCGGCTTCGAGGAGCTGGGCGGCGCCCGTACGCACAACACCACCTCCGGGGTGGCGCACCACATGGCGGGCGACGAGAAGGACGCCATCGAGTACGTCAAGTCGCTGCTGTCGTACCTGCCTTCGAACAACCTCTCCGAGGCCCCGGCCTTCCCGGAGGAGGCGGACCTCACCACCACCGACGAGGACCGCGAGCTGGACACGCTCATCCCGGACTCGGCGAACCAGCCGTACGACATGCACACCGCGATCGAGCACGTGCTGGACGACGGCGAGTTCCTGGAGACCCAGGCCCTGTTCGCGCCGAACATCATCACCGGCTTCGGCCGGGTCGAGGGCCACCCGGTCGGGATCGTCGCCAACCAGCCGATGCAGTTCGCCGGCTGCCTGGACATCAACGCCAGCGAGAAGGCGGCCCGCTTCGTCCGCACCTGCGACGCGTTCAACGTGCCCGTCATCACCTTCGTGGACGTGCCGGGCTTCCTGCCGGGCGTGGACCAGGAGTACGGCGGCATCATCCGGCGCGGCGCGAAGCTGATCTACGCCTACGCGGAGGCGACGGTCCCGCTGATCACCGTCATCACCCGCAAGGCCTTCGGCGGCGCGTACGACGTGATGGGCTCCAAGCACCTGGGCGCCGACCTGAACGTGGCCTGGCCGACCGCGCAGATCGCCGTCATGGGGGCGCAGGGCGCGGTGAACATCCTGCACCGGCGCACCATCGCCGCCGCCGAGGACCCGGACGCGAAGCGTGCCGAGCTGATGACGGACTACGAGGACGCGCTGCTCAACCCGTACGTGGCGGCCGAGCGCGGCTACGTCGACGCGGTGATCATGCCGTCCGACACCCGGGCCCATATCGTCAAGGGGCTGCGACAGCTGCGTACGAAGCGGGAATCCCTGCCCCCGAAGAAGCACGGCAACATCCCGCTCTAGCCGCCCGCCCTTCCCAGAGAGGCCTGCCCATGATCAAGGTCGTACGGGGCAACCCCACCCCCGAGGAGCTGGCCGCCGCGCTGGCGGTGGTCCGGGCGCGCGCCGCGGCGGCGTCCGCCGTGTCGTCCGGCGCGCCGCTGCCGCCCGAACAGTGGTCGGACCCGGGGCGCATCGCGCGCACCGGCCGCCCCCGCCCCGGGCCCCGGGCCTGGGCGCGGACGTACTGGCCGGCCTGAGCCGCCGGCCCGCCCGCGAGCCATCCCCCGAAGCCGTCCCCCGAGCCGCCCCCGTCCCGCACGGGGGCGGCTTTGAGTACCTGTACTCAGGCGTGGGAACGGGCGGCGCAGCAGGATCGGGAACATGCTGTGGTCCGACCCCGAGAACAAGCCGCCGAAGGAACTGCGCGACGCCCAGGCCATGCTGCGCAGAGCGGGCGTCCTGCTGGCGCTGGCGATGCTGGTGGCGATGTTCGTGCTCGGCATCCGCTGAGCTTGCCTTTTAACCTCTGACCTCGAACGTCGTCTCGTACGGGCTCACTCGTTGGGAGATTCGCGAGGCACGCTGACGGCCTTCGCATGAC
>NZ_JBIDBC010000059.1:0-19475 GCF_043202835.1 Streptomyces sp. NPDC048142 | reverse complement strand
CTGCCGCCTGGTCCATACCGGCGGACGGCCCGGCTTCTTGCCCCGGGGCAACAACGGCTTCAGGCGAGCCCACTGCGTATCCGTCAGATCTCCACATGCCACAACACAAGATCATCCCACCTCAAGATCCACTTCCGATACACGCCCTAAGGCGGGCGAAGGCGACACTGTCCAATCCCGTAAGGCGCACGGGTGACTTGAGAGGGCGTCAGTTCGCATCGGAGACCGCCACGGCCAGCCGTCCCGAAGCGCCCGCGCCGAGCAGCGCCGTGGCCGTCGACCGCTCCACGGACACCACCACCAGCGCCCCGGCACCCGCTTCGCCGATACCGCTCACCGCGTGGCCGTCGGGTCCCGCGGCTGTCCGCGGCACCTTCGCCACGCGCACCCCTCGTGCCACCACGCGCGCGTCGTCGCCGCCCGTATCACCGACCGCGATCACATCGACGTGATCCCCCGGCCTCAGCAGCCGTACCGTCTCCGGGTCCGCGATCCGGACCGGCGCTGAGACCATCCGCTCGGACGACCGGCCCGCTCCCGGTGGAGCGCCCGATGCGCCGGCCGCTCCGTCGGCGTTGCTCAGGCCCGTGGTGGCCAGCGCGGCACCCGCCAGCGCGAGCCCCGCAGCGACCGCACGCCGCTGTCGGCGCAGTATCCGACGCAGCCGGTCCGCCCCACCGCCCCGCACGCGAAGGGGCGCGAACGGCCCCACCCCGCACGGCGCGGGCACCGGCGCCGGGGGCCGGGGCGGCGGTGCTCCCCGGCCTCCGGCAGCAGGGGAGTGGAGAGACCCGGGAACGGCCCCGGCGGCGGGGACAGGGGCGGGGCCGGGAGAGCGATGAACGGAACGTGTGCACGTGGACGGAGAGACGGAACGTGTGCACGTGGACGGAGAGAGGGAAGCGGACGGGTAGGGAGATGTGGCGGGGAAGGGGGAAGTGGACACGGACGAGGGCGGGGACGCGAACGGCCCCGGGGAAGCGGACGGGGACGGGGACGCGGACCGCCCCGGGGAAGCGGACGGGGACGCGGACCGCCCCGGGGAAGCGGACGGGGACGGGGACGGGGACGGGGGCATGGCACCACCTGGTATCGGGCGGACGAGCGTAAGGGAAGGGCAAGGAAGCGCAAGGGAAGCGCAAGGGAAAGGGGAGTCCGGCCCGGTTGATCCGGCCGAACTCCCCTCACTTTCCACCGTCTGAGCAGATCCCGCTGACGCCTGTGGACAGCACCCGCACTGTGGAAAACTCCGTCACCCGTTCCGGCGACGTTCGTCCCCCTGCCGAAGCAGCGGCGCCCCCGCTACGGCAGCGCGATCCCGGTGTCGATCCCGTCCAGGGCGTGGGCGCATGTGCAGTTGCGGCTACCGGTCTCCGGCAGCCCGGCCACCGCGTCGAACAGCACCGAGCGCAGCCGGTCCACGTTGGCCGCGAACACCTGGAGCACCTCCTCGTGCGAGACGCCCTCGCCGGCCTCGGCCCCCGCGTCCAGGTCGGTCACCAGGGTCATCGTGGTGTAGCAGAGCCCCAGCTCCCGGGCGAGGACCGCTTCCGGGTGCCCCGTCATGCCCACGACCGACCAGCCCATCGCCGCGTGCCAGCGCGATTCCGCGCGGGTCGAGAAGCGGGGACCCTCGACCACCACCAGGGTGCCGCCGTCCACCGGCTCCCAGTCACGTCCGCGTGCCGCGGCGAGCGCGGCCTTGCGTCCCTCCGGGCAGTACGGGTCGGCGAAGCCTAGATGGACGACGTTGGGCGCGGCCCCGTCGGCCCTGGGCTCACCGTCGTAATAGGTCTGTACGCGGGCCTTGGTGCGGTCCACCAGCTGGTCGGGGACGAGCAGGGTCCCCGGCCCGAACTCCGGCCGCAGTCCGCCCACCGCGCACGGCCCGAGCACCTGCCGGACCCCGACCGAGCGCAGCGCCCACAGGTTGGCCCGGTAGTTGATGCGGTGCGGCGGCAGGTGGTGGCCGCGGCCGTGGCGGGGCAGGAAAGCCAGCCGTCGGCCGCCGAGCTCGCCGAGGAAGACCGAGTCACTCGGCTTCCCGTAAGGGGTGTCCACGGAGACCTCGGTGACGTCCTCCAGGAAGGAGTAGAAGCCCGAGCCGCCGATGACACCGATCTCCGCAGAACCCTCGGTACCCGCCGTACCCGTACCGGAGCCCGTTTCCGTATGTGCGTTCGCCATGCGGTCACCGTATCCGGAGGGGCGTTTCCCCAGGACGAAAGGCCCGGACCCCGCCGAGTGGTCTCGGCGGGGTCCGGAGAAAAGCAGGTGGGGCGTACGTGGGCTCAGGCGGCCGACGTACCGCTCGACGAGGCCGACGCGGAGGCCGGCGACGAGGAGGAGGCGGACGAAGAGGACGAGGACGATGCGCTCGCCTTCGTGTCCGAACCCGACGACGAGGACGACGCGGAGTCGGACGACTTCGAGGCCGCCGGCGCCGGCGTGCTGCTCGACGAGGAGCCGCGGCTGTCGTTCCGGTAGAAACCGGAACCCTTGAAGACGATGCCGACTGCGGAGAACACCTTCTTGAGGCGTCCGTCGCAGCTCGGGCACACGGTCAGGGCATCATCGGTGAACTTCTGCACCGCCTCGAGGCCTTCGCCGCACTCGGTGCACTGGTACTGATAGGTCGGCACTTGCTCCTCCTGGCACTCTCACTCAGTGAGTGCTAACGACGCTCCATACTGACGTATTCCGTTGATTCAGTCCACCGTGACCGGCTCGCGGTGACCGATCCCACGTGCCACGGTGCGTCCCGGGGACCTGGGAGTCAGCCGTGAGCGCAGGGACAGCAGGGTCACCAGAGCCAGTGCGGTTCCGGCCAGCGGCACCAGGAATCCGGTGCTCGCGCCGTGGGCGTCGGCGAGTTGCCCCGCCACGGTCACGGCCGCCGCCTGCCCGAGCGCCACCGCGCCCGTCAGCCAGGTGAAGGCCTCGGTGCGGGCGGTGGCGGGCACCAGTGCCTCGACCAGCGTGTAGCCGCTGATCAGCGCCGGGGCGATGCAGAGACCGACGAGCAGGCCGAGCCCGGCCAGCAGCGGCACCGAGTGCACAGCCCACAGGCCGGACGCGGTCAGGGTCAGTGCCACGTACCCGACGATCAGCCGGCGGCGCGGACTGCTCTTCCAGGCGATGGCGCCGCAGGCGATGCCGGCCAGCATGTTGCCCGCCGCGAAGATCCCGTAGAGCACACCGTTCACCCCGGGGTGGCCGATCTCCTCGGAGAACGCGGTCAGCGAGACCTGCATCCCGCCGAAGACCGCGCCGATGCCCAGGAAGGTCACGGCCAGGACGCGCACGCCCGGCACGGAGAGCGCCGAGGCGTGCGGTTCGGCCGCGGTGGCCGCGTTGCGGGGGGCGGGCTGAGTGGCGCGCTGCGCGGCGAAGAGCAGGCCGCCGACCAGGGTCAGGGCGGCTTCCATGATCAGTCCGGCCGCCGGGTGCACGCCGGTGCACAGCGCGGTGGCGATCACCGGGCCCAGGACGAACGTGAACTCGTCCGTGACCGACTCGAACGCGGCCGCGGTGGACATCAGCGGAGAGGCGGGCCGGTCGGGGGTCGCCCCGAGCATCGCCGCCCAGCGGGCCCGCACCATGGGGCCGATCTGCGGGATCGAGGCACCGGTCGGCACGGCGGCGACGAACAGCACCCACAGAGGCGCGTCCGCCAGCGCCAGTACGGTCAGGGCGCTCACGGAGACGGCGTGCAGGAGGACCCCGGGCAGCAGGACGGAACGCTGGCCGAAGCGGTCGGCGAGCTTGCCGCTCTGCGGGGCGAACAGCGCCATGGAGACGCCGGAGACAGCCGCGACGGCGCCCGCGCTGCCGTACGAGCCGGTCGTGTGCTGCACGAGGAGGACGATGCCGATGGTGAGCATCGCGAAGGGCTGCCGTGCGGCGAAGCCCGGGAGGAGGAAGGTCCACACACCAGGGGTGCGCAGCAGTTGCCCGTATCCGGGGCGGTCGGAGACCGTGGTTGCCACGGTCCTTGCCTTTCTGCCGCCTGGTAGCCCTGCTTCCCGGCGCCCTTGTGGGGCGGGCCGGACGGAAGTGGCCGAGAGCTGTCCTCTTCGCGCGGAACTGCGGTAGATGCCGGGCGACTCGCTGCAATCGGCGAAGAGACGCCGGGCGAAGAGACACCACGACCGCCATACGGTCGCGCCAGCTCTGCTTCAGACAGAGTTGGTCGATCAGGTTTGCCTTCATGCTACAGGCAAGAAGCCCCGTGCGCCTGTGATTGCGCCCGGGGCTTCCATTTCGGCCTGTGATCTGCGACGCGTTCACCGCTGGCCGCCTGTGTTGTCACCTTATTAGGGCCCAGGGGGCTCGGAGGGCTCGGAGGGCTCAGGGGGTTCAGGGACGGGTCCTCGTGCCGCTTCTGTTTCGGCGGCTGCTTCCGTTGGCGCCGGCGCTGGTACCGCCGAGCTTCTTGGTCAGCTTCATCGCCTGGGGAATGGCGGACCCGCCGTGGGGGGCCGTCGCGCCGGAAACGGAGGATCCGCCCGTGCCCAGCCAGCCGGCCAGTTTGCCGCCCTCGCCGACCGCCCGCAGCCGTTCCTCCGTCCTGTCGCGCACCGGATCGGTGGCCACGACCAGCAGCTCGTCCCCGCGCCGCAGCACCGTCGAAGGGGACGGCACGAAGCTCTTGTCCTCCCGGACCACCAGCGTGACCGCGGCACCGGCCGGCAGCCGCAGCTCGCTGACCTCCACGCCGTGCATCTTCGACTTCGCGGGGATGGCGACCGACAGCAGGTGCCCGCGCAGCCGCTCCAGCGGGGCCGACTCGACGCCCAGGTCGTCGGCCTCGGCCGGATCGTCGGCGATGTTCAGCTTGTTCGCGACCCAGGGCAGTGTCGGGCCCTGGATCAGGGTGTAGACGATGACCAGGACGAAGACGATGTTGAAGATCCTCGTACTGCCCGCCACCCCGGACACCATCGGAATGGTCGCCAGGACGATGGGGACCGCCCCACGCAGCCCGGCCCAGGACATCAGGACCTTCTCGCGGGCCGGCATCCGGAACGGCGCGAGGCTGAGGAAGACCGACAGCGGCCGCGCCACCATCGTCAGCACCAGGCCCACGACGACGGCCGGCCAGAAGTCGTCGATCAGGTCGTGCGGGGTGACCAGCAGGCCGAGCAGTACGAACATGCCGATCTGGGCCAGCCAGCCGAGCCCGTCGGCGAAGCCCCGGGTGGCGGGCCAGTGCGGCAGCTTGGAGTTGCCGAGGATCATGGCGGCCAGGTAGACCGCGAGGAACCCGCTGCCGTGGGCCATGGCGCCCGCCGCGTACGCGGAGACGGCGATGGCCATCACGGCGATCGGGTAGAGGCCGGAGGCGGGCAGCGCCACGTGCCGCAGCCCCAGGGACCCCAGCCAGCCCACCGCGATGCCGATCGCGGCCCCGATGGCCAGCTCCATGGCGATCTCCGCGACCAGGACGTACCAGTGCTCGACCGGGCCGACCGCGGAGAGCGCGACGACCATGATGACGACGGGAGCGTCGTTGAAGCCCGACTCGGCTTCCAGGACCCCGGTGATCCGGGGCGGCAGAGGCACTCTGCGCAGTACGGAGAAGACGGCCGCCGCGTCGGTCGAGGAGACGACCGCTCCGATGATGAGGGCCTGGCGCCATTCCAGGCCGACGAGGTAGTGCGCGGCCGAGGCGGTGATGGCCACGCTGATACCCACGCCGACGGTCGAGATCACCGCGGCCGCGGGCAGGACGGGTCTGACCTCTTTCCACTTCGCCCCGAGTCCGCCCTCGGCCAGGATGACGACCAGTGCGGCGTAGCCGAACACCTGCGTCAGCTCGGCGTTGTCGAACTCGACGTCGAAGATGCCGTCCTGCCCCAGGGCGATCCCGATGCCGAGATACAGGAGCAGGCTGGGGAGCCCGCTGCGCGAGGAGACCCGTACCGCCACCACGGCGACGAGCAGGACGAGCGAGCAGACGAGCAGGAGTTCGTTGAGCGCGTGGACAGTCAGGGTCCGTTCCTTCCCTGCGTGCGCCTGCCGGATCGTCCTCCGGCAGCCAGTTACTTCGTTACCTTACCTAATCTTTAACGATTCCTTGACGCCTTCGAGTGTTCGTGCGAGGAAGACGCAAATGGATGCATCCCTATACCGCGTCCGAGTGGCTTCTCCGCTGCGCCTATGGTTGCTCCTGCACTCCCAGGACCACCCTGCCCCTCGAAGGACAGCGATGCCCGCCAACACAACCGCCTCTTCCGGCCCTTCCGACGCGAAGAAGCCCGGCAGGAAGAAGGGGCGACGCGCCCGCCTGTTCGTGCTCGTCCTGGTGCTGGCGCTCGTCGCGGGTGTCGGATACGGGGCGTACTGGTCCGTGTCCACCGTGCGGGCCTCGTACCCGCAGACCACCGGGTCGTTGACGCTCGACGGCCTTACCGGTGACGTCGAGGTCAAACGTGACTCCTACGGCATCCCGCAGATCTACGCGGACTCCGACGACGACCTCTTCCGCGCCCAGGGCTTCGTCCAGGCCCAGGACCGCTTCTGGGAGATGGACGTCCGACGGCACATGACGTCCGGCCGGCTCTCCGAGATGTTCGGCTCCGGGCAGGTGGAGACCGATTCCTTCCTGCGCACGCTCGGCTGGCGGCAGGTGGCGCAGAAGGAGTACGACGAGGTCCTGGACGAGAGCACCAAGAAGAACCTCCAGTCGTACGCGGAAGGCGTCAACGCGTATCTGAAGGGCAAGGAAGGCCGGGACATCTCGGTCGAGTACGCGGCGCTGGGGCTGACCAACGACTACAAGCCCGGCGAGTGGACCCCGGTCGACTCGGTGGCCTGGCTCAAGGCGATGGCCTGGGACCTGCGCGGCAACATGCAGGACGAGATCGACCGGTCGCTGATGACCAGCCGCCTCGACCAGGACCAGATCGAGGACCTGTACCCCGGCTACCCGTACAAGCAGCACAAGCCGATCGTCGAGCAGGGAGCGATCTCCCCGGTCACCGGGAAGTTCGACCCCGAGGCGACCCCGTCGGACGCCCTCGGATCCTCGACCCCCGAGGGCGCCACCGAGGGCCTGAACACCCAGCTGGCCGCTCTCTCCGACACCCTCGACGAGATCCCGGCGCTGCTCGGCCCGAACGGCAACGGCATCGGCTCGAACTCCTGGGTCGTCGGCGGCGCCCACACGACGTCCGGCAAGGCGCTGCTCGCGAACGACCCGCACCTCGCGCCGATGCTGCCCTCCCTCTGGTACCAGATGGGCCTGCACTGCAGGGAGCTCTCCAAGACCTGCCAGTACGACACGGCCGGCTACACGTTCTCCGGCATGCCCGGTGTGATCATCGGTCACAACCAGGACATCGCCTGGGGGCTCACCAACCTGGGCGCCGACGTCACCGACCTCTTCCTGGAGAAGGTCTCCAGCGACGGCTACCTGTACGACGGCAGGACCAAGGAGTTCAAGACCCGCGAGGAGACCATCAAGGTCGCCGGCGGCCGGGACCGGAAGATCACGGTCCGCGAGACGAACAACGGTCCTCTGGTCTCCGACCGCAGCAAGGAACTGGACAAGGTCGGGCAGAAGGCCCCCGTCAGCAACGCCGCGCCCGACCGGGCCGACGGCTACGCGGTGGCGCTGCGGTGGACCGCGCTGGAGCCCGGCAAGTCGATGGACGCCGTCTTCGCGCTCAACCGGGCCAAGGACTTCACCGCCTTCCGGGCGGCCGCCGAGAACTTCGAGGTCCCCTCGCAGAACCTCATCTACGCCGACACCGAAGGCAACATCGGCTACCAGGCCCCCGGCAAGATCCCGGTCCGCTCCAAGGGCTACGACGGAACGGCGCCGGCGCCGGGCTGGGACCCGGAGTACACATGGAAGGGGTACATCCCCTTCGACGAACTGCCCTACGAGTACAACCCGGACCGCGGCTACATCGTCACCGCCAACCAGGCCGTCATCGACGAGAGCAAGTACCCCCACCTCCTGACCAAGGACTGGGGCTACGGCACCCGCAGCCAGCGGATCAACGACCTCATCGCCCAGAAGATCAAGGGCGGCGAGAAGGTCTCGACCGATGACATGCAGAAGATGCAGATGGACAACTTCAGCGAGATCGCGGCGCTGCTGGTGCCCGAGCTGAAAAAGATCAACATCTCCGACCCGAGCGTCCGCGAGGCCCAGAAGCTGCTGGAGGGCTGGGACTACGCCCAGGAGCCCGACTCGGCCGCCGCCGCGTACTTCAACGGCGTCTGGCGCAACATCCTGAAGCTCGCCTTCGGCAACAAGCTGCCCAAGGAGATGCGGGTCGAGGGCGACTGCCTCAATGTGTCGCCGGCCAAGAACAGCGGTCCGGTCGACGAGCAGAAGAAGCTCGTCCGCGAGTGCGGCCAGCGCGACGGCGACACCGCGCAGCCGGACGGTGGCGACCGCTGGTTCCAGGTGGTCCGCGACATCATGGACGACCAGGACAACGAGTGGTGGAAGGCGCCCGCCCGGGGTCGCGAGGACGCCCTGGAGAGCCGGGACGACCTGTTCGCCCGCGCGATGGAGGACGCGCGCTGGGAGCTGACCTCCAAGCTCGGCAAGAACATCTCCACCTGGAGCTGGGGCCGGCTGCACCAGCTGACGCTGAAGAACCAGACGCTCGGCACCGAAGGCCCTGGTCTGCTCCAGCGGGCGCTCAACCGCGGCCCCTGGAATCTCGGCGGCGGCGAAGCGGCGGTCAACGCCACCGGCTGGAACGCGGCGAGCGGCTACGAGGTCGTCTGGGTGCCGTCGATGCGGATGGTCGTCAACGTGGGGGACTGGGACAAGTCCCGCTGGATCAACCTCAGCGGGGCCTCCGGGCACGCGTTCAACGCGCACTACACCGACCAGACCGACAAGTGGGTCGACGGGGAACTGCTCGACTGGTCCTTCGGGACGGACGCGGTCGACGCGTCCACCGTCGACACGCTGACGCTGAAACCGTAGGGATCGTCTGAGACCTTCTTCGGCTCACGCGTGAGCCGAAGAAGGTCTCAGGGCGCTCAGACGATCAGGCGCTCGGGGCGGCTCAGGACGCGAAGCGCCGCGCCCCGGCCGGTGTGACCACGGCGTCCACAGGGTGGTCGTGCGGTTCCGAGGGGACCCGTGCGACCACCTCGTCGTCGTACAGGAGCACGACGAGCGACGGGTGCGCCCCGGCGGCCGTCAGCCGGGCCAGCACCCGGTCGTAGCTGCCGCCGCCCCGCCCGAGCCGCATCCCGGACCCGTCCACCGCCAGACCGGGCAGCAGCACCGCGTCGGCGTCCAGGACGGCGGCGGGGCCGAGGGATGGGCCGTCCGGCTCAAGGAGCCCCCGCCCGGCCGGCAGCAGGTGCTCCGGGCCTCTGTAGGCCGCCCAGTCCAGGTCGTTGTCGGCCAGGAGGACCGGCAGCAGCACCCGCACGCCGCGCCCGCGCAGCGCTTCCAGGAGGGCGCGGGTGCCCGGTTCACGCCCGACGGAGACGTAGGCGGCGACCGTACGGGCGTCCGCCAGTTCGGGCAGGTGCAGGGCCGCGTCGGCGAGAACCGCGGCGGCCCGGACGGCGTCCTCCTTCGTCAGGAGGGCCCGCGCGGCGAGCAGTTCGCGCCGCAGGAAGTTCTTCGCGGACGTCTTTCCGGACTTGTCGGTGTTCAATAGTGACTCGCACGGTTCTCGTATGGGCATATTTAAGGACGAAGTTAACCGGAATATCAGCTTCCGGCTGTGTGCGGGCGTTAAGGTCTGCACATGACTCAGTCGCTCCCCAGGATCAGTAAGGCCGTCATCCCGGCAGCAGGTCTCGGCACCCGGTTCCTGCCCGCCACGAAGGCCACTCCCAAAGAGATGCTGCCTGTCGTCGACAAGCCGGCGATCCAGTATGTCGTCGAGGAGGCTGTGGCGGCGGGTCTCTCCGACGTGCTGATGATCACCGGCCGTAACAAGCGTCCCCTGGAGGACCACTTCGACCGCAACTACGAGCTGGAGTCCGCGCTCACCCGTAAGGGCGATGCCGAACGCCTTTCCAGGGTCCAGGAGTCCAGCGACCTGGCCACCATGCACTACGTGCGTCAGGGCGACCCCCGCGGTCTCGGACACGCCGTGCTGTGCGCCGCCCCGCACGTGGGCGACCAGCCTTTCGCGGTGCTGCTCGGCGACGACCTGATCGACCCGCGCGACGCACTGCTGGCCCGGATGATCGAGGTCCAGGAGTGTGAGGGCGGCAGCGTCATCGCGCTGATGGAGGTCGACCCCTCGCAGGTCCACCTCTACGGCTGCGCCGCCGCGGACGCCACCGTCGACAGCGACGTGGTCCGCATCACCGACCTGGTCGAGAAGCCGGACCCGGCCGACGCCCCCAGCAACCTCGCCATCATCGGCCGGTACGTCCTGGACCCCGCGGTCTTCGGTGTGCTGCGACACACCGAGCCGGGCCGCGGTGGCGAGATCCAGCTCACCGACGCGCTCCAGCTGCTCGCCGCGGACGAGGAGATCGGCGGCCCCGTGCACGGCGTCGTCTTCAAGGGCCGCCGCTATGACACCGGCGACCGCAGCGACTATCTGCGCACCATTGTCAGACTGGCCTGCGAACGTGAAGACCTGGGGCCGGACTTCCGGACCTGGCTGCGCAAGTACGTCGCTGAGGAGATGTGACCCCGTGAGCAGCACGATCTGGTCGGTGGACGAGCACCTGGACGACATCCTCGCCGCCGTGCGGCCGCTGGAGCCCATCGAGCTGCAGCTGCCGGACGCCCAGGGCTGTGTCCTCGTGAAGGACGTCGTCGTGGAGGTGGCCCTGCCTCCGTTCGACAACAGCTCCATGGACGGTTACGCGGTCCGGATCGCCGATGTCGAGGGTGCCAGCGAGGAATTCCCCGCGGTCCTCACCGTCATCGGCGACGTCGCCGCGGGCAGCGCGGGGCTCGCCGACGACCAGGTCGTGGGGCCGGGGCAGGCCGCCCGCATCATGACGGGCGCACCGCTGCCCGCCGGCGCGGAGGCCGTGGTCCCCGTCGAGTGGACGGACGGCGGTACGGGCGAGGGCCCGGCCGCCGCCATGCGCGCCCACAGCGACGCGCCCGAGGACGCCACCGGCGAGGTCAGGGTGCACCGGCCCGTGGTGGCCGGCGCCCATGTGCGCGAGCGCGGCAGCGACGTCAGGCCGGGCGATCTGGCCCTGGCCGCCGGGTCGGTCGTCGGCCCGCCGCAGATCGGGCTGCTCGCGGCGATCGGCTGCTCCACCGTGGTCGTACGGCCCCGCCCCCGCGTGGTCGTCCTGTCCACCGGCAGCGAACTGGTCCAGCCCGGCGAGCAGCTGACCGGCGGCCAGATCTACGACTCCAACAGCTTCGCGCTGACAGCGGCGGCCCGGGACGCCGGAGCCATCGCCTACCGGGTCGGCGCGGTCGCCGACGACGCCGAGACGCTGCGCGCCACGATCGAGGACCAGCTGATCCGCGCGGACATCGTCGTCACCACGGGCGGTGTCAGCGTCGGCGCGTACGACGTGGTCAAGGAGGCGTTGTCCTCCGTCGGGGACGAGGATGAGCCGGGCGGCGGGGTCGAGTTCCGCAAGCTCGCCATGCAGCCGGGCAAGCCGCAGGGCTTCGGCTCGATCGGCCCGGATCACACCCCGCTGCTGGCTCTGCCGGGCAACCCGGTCTCCAGCTATGTCTCCTTCGAGTTGTTCGTCCGCCCCGCCATCCGGGCCCTGATGGGCCTCACCGACGTACACCGCCCCACGACCCGCGCCCGGCTGAGCGCGGACAAGGCCCTCACGTCACCGGCCGGCCGCCGCCAGTTCCTGCGCGGCCGTTACGACGCGCAGGCGGGCACGGTCACTCCGGTCGGCGGTTCCGGATCGCATCTGATCGCCGCGCTCGCCCAGGCGGACGCGCTGATCGTGGTGCCCGAGGACGTCACCTCCCTCGAGCCCGGCACGGAGACAGACGCGATCCTGCTCGGCTGACCGCCACCCGGTGGCGGTACGGTATCTGCCGCCGTGCCTTCCGGGGGACCCCCTCCGGTTCCCCGAGGCCCATCGGCGCCCCTACCGCTAGGCGGAGTGAGTTGAGTACGCAGAACAGGCTGACGCACATCGACGAGGCGGGCGCGGCCCGCATGGTCGACGTGTCGGAGAAGGACGTCACCGCCCGCGTCGCCCGCGCCGCCGGCCGGGTGCTCGTCTCGCCGCGCGTGATCGAGCTGCTGCGCGGCGAGGGAGTCCCCAAGGGCGACGCCCTCGCCACCGCCCGGATCGCCGGGATCATGGGGGCCAAGCGCACCCCGGACCTGATCCCGCTCTGCCACCCGCTGGCCGTCTCGGGTGTGACGGTCGACCTGAGTGTGGCCGACGACGCGGTGGATATCGTGGCCACCGTGAAGACGACGGACCGCACCGGCGTCGAGATGGAGGCCCTGACCGCGGTGTCGGTGGCCGCCCTGACCGTCGTCGACATGATCAAGGCGGTCGACAAGAGCGCGGTCATCACCGACGTACGGGTCGAGGCGAAGTCGGGCGGCAAGTCCGGCGACTACCGGCGCACCGCGCCGGAGGGAACGGACACGTGAGGCCGCCCGAGCCCGGAGCCCCTGGCCGCGTACATGTGACGCAGCCCGAGCCCGGAGCCCCTGGCCACGAGCAGCCGTCGGCTGAGCCGGACGCGCCCGGCCACGAGGAGAAGGCGCCCGGCCACGAGGAGAACGCGCCCGGGACCGGCCATGGGCGGCGGACGCCCGAGCCCACCGGTGCCGCGCTCCCCTCCCCGTACGCCGCCCTCGTCGTCACCGCCTCCAACCGGGCCTCCGCCGGGGTGTACGCGGACGAGGGCGGCCCGCTGATCGCCGAGGCGCTGACCGGCCTCGGTTTCACGGTCGACGGCCCGCAGGTCGTCCCCGACGGCGACCCGGTCGAGGCGGCCCTGCGCGCGGGCGTCGCCGCCGGGTACGACGTGATCGTCACCACCGGCGGCACGGGCATCTCTCCCACCGACGCCACCCCCGAGGCCACCCGCCGCGTCCTCGACCACGAGATCCCCGGCATCCCGGAGGCGATCAGAGCCGAGGGCCGGGCCAAGGTCCCGACCGCCGCCCTCTCCCGGGGCCTCGCGGGCGTGGCCTCCCGCACCCTGATCGTCAACCTGCCCGGATCCACCGGCGGGGTGCGCGACGGGCTCGCGGTCCTCGGCCGGCTCCTGGTGCACGCCGTCGACCAGCTCCGCGGCGGCGACCACCCCCGACCGGGGAGCCCGAGCTGAACATCGCGACCTGGCCGGTGACGCTGACCGACGGCGAGATCGTCCTGCGCCCGATGAAGATGCGTGACCAGCGGATGTGGCGCGAGGTCAACCGGCGCAACCGCGACTGGCTGCGCCCCTGGGAGGCCACCGTCCCGCCGCCCGCCCCCGGCGGTCCGATGGCGCAGCGCCCCACATACCGGCAGATGGTCCGCCACTTGCGCGCCGAGGCGAACGCGGGGCGGATGCTGCCGTTCGCCATCGAGCACGAGGGCCGGCTGGTCGGCCAGCTCACGGTCGCGGGGATCACCTGGGGCTCGATGTGCTCCGGTCACATCGGCTACTGGGTCGACCAGGGCGTCGCCGGGCGAGGGGTCATGCCGACGGCCGTGGCGCTCGCCGTGGACCACTGCTTCCGCACGGTGGGCCTGCACCGCATCGAGGTCTGCATTCGCCCGGAGAACGCGCCCAGCCGCAGGGTGGTGGAGAAACTCGGATTCCGTTCGGAGGGCGTGCGCCCGCGCTATCTCCACATCGACGGGGCCTGGCGCGACCATCTGATCTTCGCCCTCACCGCCGAGGAAGTGCCCGAGGGGATGCTCCGGCGCTGGCGCCGGTCGCGCCCCGTGACACCGCGGAGCCCCGGTCCCTCCGGTGAAATAAAATAAGTGTTCGAATTTGATCGCCGGTGACCGCAATCGGTCGGGCTGTCGTCGGCTGTTGATCCGAACAATCACAAAAAAAGTCCGTGATATCAGCCGGATCGTGCGACACACCGGGCCAATTGGCGGATCCTTCCGCGCAAACCCCTCTACGGTGTGAGCGTGAGCAGCAGCGGCCTCATCTACGCAGTCATCGTCGGGGCCTGGGCCGCCTACTTGGTGCCGATGTGGCTCCGCAGGCAGGACGAGCTCAACGAGGCCCGTCCGACGGAACGCTTCAGCACCGCCATCCGGCTGCTGTCCGGACGGGCGGCGATGGAGCGCCGGTACGCCAAGGAGCTGCGGGAGCGCACCGCCGAGGAGGCGGGGCCCGACGTCGACCCGGACCGGGAAACGGACCGTATGGAATCCGTGGACGTCCGGGCCTTTGCCGCGCCTCCGGCACACACGGAAGCCAGACTGGGCGACCCGGCGCACGCGCCCGAGCGCACCCCGGACCACCAAGCGCACGACCGCCCGGCGCACGACCGCCCGGTGCACGACCGTCGGGCGGGACATCAGCCGCACGACCGCCGGACCGGCGAGCGCTCTGCGGAACACCTGCCCTCTGTCCAGCGTCGCCCCCGCTCCGGCGCGGCCGACGCCGAGCGGGCCCGGCGCGCCCAGCGCTCCCAGGTTCTGGCGCGGCGCAGGCGGACCACCGTCGTCCTCTTCCTGGCCTTCACCCTCGGTGCGGTCGTCGCGGCGGTCGGCGGCCTCGGCTTCCTGTGGGCGCCCGCCGCGCCGGCCGTGCTGCTGAGCACGTACATCGTGCATCTGCGCGCCCAGGAACGCCGGCGGTTCGCCTTCACGATGGACCGCCGCCGGGCCGAGGACGCGGCGCAGCGGCTGCGCGAGAACCGCCCCCGCAGGAACCAGCCCACGGCCCCCGCCCCCGCCGAGCCCGACGACGACTCCGAAGCCCATCACCCGGAGCCGGAGCCCACGCCCACGGTCTCCCCCCAGGAGGCCGGCCGGCGCGCCCTCGTCGAGCAGACGGACCATGCGGAGTGGGTGGACCAGCAGCGCGAGCGCGGGCGCGTCCAGGGAGACAGCTGGGAGCCCGTCCCCGTACCGCTACCCACCTACGTCACCGCGCCCGTCGCCCCCCGGGCCACGGGCGGCGTGGAGGTCGGCGACCCGGAGACCTGGAGCGCGGCCCGCTCCAGCACCGCCGAGCCCACCCAGACGGGCACGTCGCACCCGACGGCCCCCGCGGTCGACCCGGCCCCGCGCCAGCGCACGAACCAGTCCCGCCGCGGCCGCGACCGGGGCCGGACCCCGCTCTTCGACCAGTACGACGACGAGGACCGGCCGCGCGCGGCCAACGAGTGAGGCGGCGGGGTATCCGGCGCCCCGGGAGCCCCGGGAAACCCGACACCGCTGACCAGCGGAGGAACGGATTTCCAAGCACCCCTGTGGGGGTGCTAGAGTTTCACACGTCGCAAGGGCCTGTGGCGCAGTCTGGTAGCGCACCTCGTTCGCATCGAGGGGGTCTGGGGTTCAAATCCCCACAGGTCCACAGCCGACTGTTCTTGAGTTCGCTCAGGAAGAGTTCACGAGATCCCGTCCGATCTGATTGATCGGGCGGGATCTTGGCGTTTCCGGGGGTTGTTCGAGGAGTGATCCGAACGCGATCGGTGCCGGAGGCGGGTGCCTGGCGGTCGTCGACCTGATCTTTCGGGGTGGTTCGGGTGCGTGAGGCGTTTCTGGGCTGTACGCGGGCGTGCGTGATCCCGGTGTGTGGTGCTGGGGTCTCAGATGGTCTCGCGGAACTCCGGCCCTGTGGGCGGCGGCAGCCCGGCCGCGGCGGGGGGCGTGGATGCCGAACCAGCGAACGCGGTGACTCCGTGGGAGGTGCCGGTCGTTTGTGTTCGGGTGGTCTGGTCCCAGCTGAAGAGGATGTGCAGGTTGATGCTGCAGATCATCAGCGTGAGCAGGATGGTCTGCGCGACCCGTCCGTGAGCGAGCCGCTTCGTCGGGTCGGAGATGTCGATGCCGTGACTCTTGGCCCTGCCGTTAAGGCCCTCGATGTTCGCTCGCTCGGGCCGGTAGGCGTCCTGCCAGGTGGGGTGGAGGTAGTGCCGGTCCTGGCGGAACTTGTCGAGCTTGCCGAGGGCGCCGGGGCGGACGGTGATCGTGGGCTTCTTGCAGATCCGCGGCAGCTCGTCCTGGGGCAGGGGCCGCAACCGTTCCCCTTGAGGGATAGGGATGGTGGGCTTGGCCGCACTGTGTGCGGCGGTGGCCCGCTTGTCGGTGAGGTCGACCACGGCCGGCCGTGGTGCCGGGATGCGGTGGATCTGGTTGAAGCGGGGACACACCACGGCGGGCGAGGGCCCACTGGCCGGGCACTGGAGCCTGATCGCGCCGCGCTCGTCGGCGGACTCCTTGAGCTTGAGGAAGTACGGTTCCCGTCCCGCGATCCGCTCGCTGAGCTCGGTGCCGTCAGCGAGGTCGCGTACGGCCTTGTCGTTGAGCCCCGTGGTCGCGTGGGCCAGTGCGGGCGGCATGGCCGGGCAGGCGAGGGATCCGTCGACGAGAAGGGCGCCTTGGTGGGTGCCCTGGATGCCCCGGTGTTGCTGTTTGTAGTCGAGAACCAGTTGGTAGCCCAGGGTGCGGACCGGCTGGGCGAAGTGCTCGGTGATCTGGTCGGTGTAGGCCCGGTCGGCGGCCAGCAGCCCTTTCGGGAAGCCGAGCGGGGCAAGCTGGGTCAGGGAGTGGACCGCGTTCGGGCCGATGCGCTTGCCCGGGGTGTCCAGGACAAGGCCGAGCGCCAGCTGCGGGTGGCGGCTGACGCGCTCACCGGCCTGCGGATGACCAGCACGATGTCGTCGGCTGGCAGCGACCAGAAGACTGGCGGAGTGTCCGAAGATGCCTTCCTCAGCGCCCCCGCAGTAGTGCCAGCCGGCGGTGAGCTCGACGGAGGCGAGACCCCGTCGTTCGCGAGGCGGCTGATTCCAGGCAGGAACCGGAGTGGTGTCGGCGCCGATGTCGCCCCGCCAGCCCTTGAGCAGGCCCCGGCGGTGGGCGGCGCGGACGGTGACCAGCACCAGACGGTCACTGATCTCCTGCAACAGCTCCCGCCGACGCGTGCGCTCGGTGTCCGCATCTTCCCAAGCGGCAGCGACAGCTCTGGCCTCTTCGGCCGGCAGGCGGCTGCGCCGGTCGCAGCGGTGAGGGTCGAGGACTGTGGTCAGCCGGTCGAAGGAACGGTAGATACGACGGGAGAACGCGATCCTGGCGTGGCCATCAACACGACTGCCCTCCGGAACACCGAGCCAGGAGCGCGCAGGGGCCCGCAGCTCATCGAGGAGCACCCGGGAGACAACCGCGAGGCTGGCGCTCTGGTGATAGTGCAGCGCAAGCAACAAGCCCACCAGGACGGTCCGCACGGGGAGCCCTTTCGGGCCGGGGCGAATTCCGAGCTCGGTGTCGATCAGATGAAGGACTCCGGACTCGTGCAGGAGCGCATCGAGTTGTCCGACCTTGGAGTCAGGGATCTCCATGGGCGCGTCGGTGACCGGTCGTGGCCGGCACTGCTTGATCTTCTCCGGGCTTCGCCAGGCACGGGGTTTGGTCACCTCGCCTCCGGGCCTCGCAAGATCCGGGCCGCAGTCAGCTCGTCCACGGGTGGGACCAGGTGCTGCCAGCGGGCCAGAGACGCGGCGGAAGAGAGCCCGGCCGCCTGGGCGATCAGCTGGTGATCGATATGTGCGCGCATCAGCTCGACGATCCACGTCGCCCGCAACCGGCCGACCGACACCGGGGGCAGCTCCTGCGGAGGCCGGTGGATCAGGGACCAGGAGCCGATCAGGTTCTTCGCGTACTCGACAGTCCGCCTCGGCCGGAACAGGTAGCCGCCGCCCGCCGTTTCTGCCAGCTCCCCCAGAACCGTGTCCCAGGCTGCCCTGGCGACAAGCGGGACCAGCCGCTCGACGCCCCGGTGCAGCAGCGGTCCGCCCCGGCTCGGACGACACAGATCGAGACCTCGGCTGGCCGCGACCTCCTTCGGCATCAGCCCCAGACCGGCACCCAGCCCCAGCAACGCGAGCGCATCGGTCCGCTGCTGACGGGGCAGATGAGTGGCCCAGTGCCGCAGCCCCGCCAACTCGGCCGCGCAGTAAGGCTGATGCGGGCTTGCGTCCGCGTGCATCCGTGCCGGCGGCGCCTCCCCACGCTCACTCCAGGCGAGGGCATCACGCACGCGCAGCAACCACGTCCGGTACGTCCGGACGGACGACCCCTCGATCTCTCCCACCCTCGAGAGCACGAACGCGTCGATCACCTCATTGCGCAACCACGCGTCCGCGGACCGTTCGAGCCCCGCCGCCTCGGCCCACAACGCCAGCCTGCCGACCACATGCAGCAACCGTTCCACGTCATAAGGGACGGCAGTCACCGCTGCGGCAACGATCGACCGCACCAGCGGAGCGACCTCGTCCCAGGCAAGGGGAGCGCTCTTGGGCCGATAGCGAGTGATCTTCACGGACGTGACGGGATCAAGAACCACGGTCCATACATACCGGCTGGACAAGCAGCCATTCCACAGCTGGTCAACTTCAACGGACAGGATGGTGCGCGCATGGTCGGCGGACGCGCCCGCGCACGCTCCCCCCGGGAGCTGACCGACGATCCGAAAGCCTGGCCCGAACAGCCGAGCGCCGACGTGGCCGCCGAAGCGGTCCGCCTCATCGCACGCACTCTCGCCCTGGCCCTGAACGACCAGAGCCTGAGTCTGCGCGCGGCTGCCGTCGGCTCTGGAGTGAACAGGCAGGTCATTGCCGACCTGGTCGCGGGGCGGTCCTGGCCGGACGTGGCCACCGTCGCCCGCCTTGCCCACTTCACCGGCACCACCCTGTGGCCGGACGGCACCAACATCGATCGAAAGAGAACGCATTGAGCCTCGATCCACGCCCAAAGACGCCAAACAGCGACCGGGCATGACGAAGTTCGTGGCTCCGCGCATCGAGAGGAGACTGCCTCAACTACCCTCGGAAACGCGGGAGCCACCTGTCAGACGGCGCTCACGCACCCGGCACCGCCGAGTCGATGGGTAATCCCTCGGCGGTGTCACTCTCTCCTGCCGCGCGCTCGCGGCCCCGGTTCACCCCCGAGGATCCTCCTGCCGCTCGTCGCCGGCGCCGACCGGAGAGATCGTGAACCAGGCCGTTGGACCTTCAGTGACGCGGCCGTCCTTCACCAGACGCTTCAGCCGGGACCTGGTCGTCTCAACCCGCCGCCCCTTCGACGTGGCCGAGACGTCCTCGCCGATCGCCGACGCAATGTCCTGCACCTTCATCGCCCGACCTGCCCCCGCCAGCAGCACCAACATCCGCTCTCGCGCCACTTCCCACTCCAACGGGCCGACCGAGGCGGGCCCACCGGCAGGTACGTCCGCATCGGCAGGTTGAGGATCAGAGGCAAGGTCATTCGGCATCGGCTCGGCTGCGGGGCCCTCGGGTCTTGTCCCCGAGGGGTGGACACCTGTTCGTATCGTTATGCGGCGAGTGTCAGGGTAGCTGACTGCTGTTCGTAGGCGATCGGTGCTTGCT
>NZ_JBIDBC010000058.1:0-20663 GCF_043202835.1 Streptomyces sp. NPDC048142 | reverse complement strand
CAGCCCCGGCCGTAGTCGACCGAGGTCGCCACAACCTGCCCGCTTGTCCCGCACGAAACGAAGAATCGGGCATCAGGTCTCATACCGCCCTCTGAGAGCCTCAAACCGTTGAAGGCCGGTTTCGTCGGCCTCCCGGAAGCTGTCTCAGCCTGCGCCGGAGGCTCGCGGCGGCACCATGGGTATCAAGCTCCAGATGATCGCTGTCGAACAACGCGGCCCACTCCGCCACGAGGGGATCTCGAGGGCGATTCGCCAGCGAGATCGAGCGCCCGACCCCCATCGGACGCAGATGACACTTGTTGACATCGCCAACGTATCAACTCTCGAATGTCAGGCGAACTGCGTGTACGGTGGAGTCATGAAGGAATCAACTCCACCAGCCGCCGAATCGCTGATCACCGGAGCAGAGATCGCCAGGCTGGCGGGGGTGACCCGGGCCGCCGTCTCCAACTGGCGACGGCGGTACAGCGACTTTCCCGCGCCTGCCGATGCCGGGGCGAGCACTCCGCTCTTCTCTCTCTCCGAGGTCCGTTCCTGGCTCGCCCGGCAGCAGAAGGGCACCGACGTCTCGGACGATGTCCGCCTCTGGCAAGCGCTACGTGGCGCCTTCGGCGACGACATCATCACGGGGGTCGCCGGCGTCGCCCGGATGCTAGCCCGTGGCGACGCCGACGGGCTGGACGAGACCCTGGTCGGCCTGGCCACCCGGCTGGCCGACCAGGAATCGCCGGCCCAGGTCGTCGAGCAACTGGTGGAGCGGTTCCGCGACTCCTCACGACGCGTCGGCTCCGACCAGGTCACTTCGTTGCGCCTGGTCAAGGCGGTCAGTCACTTCGCGGGTCCGGTGTCCGGTGGCTCCGTCGTCCTCGACCCCGCATGCGGCATCGGGACGCTCCTCCTGTCCGTCGGGCCCACCGAGGGGCCGATACGACGCGGCCAGGACATCGATCCGGCGGCGGCCGGGCTGGCAGGGGCACGGGCCGAGCTGGCCGGGCAGCAGGACACCGTGATCGAGACAGGGGACTCCCTGCGACACGACCACTGGCCGGACCTCCGCGCCGACCTGGTCCTGTGCGACCCCCCGACCGCCGGTCCGGACTGGGGCCGAGAGGAACTGCTCCTCGACTCCCGGTGGGAGCTGGGCACGCCCTCGAAGGCGGAGGGGGACCTGGCCTGGCTCCAGCACTGCTACGCCCACACCGCGCCCGGTGGCAGAGTCGTCGCCGTCATGCCCGCCTCCGTGGCCTACCGGAAGGCCGGACGCCGTATCCGGGCGGAGATGGTGCGCCGAGGCATCCTCACGGATGTCGTGGCCCTGCCACCCGGGATGGTGGCCTCCCACGCCCAACCCGTCCATCTGTGGATACTGCGCCGCCCGGCCGACGCGTCCGGTGGCTCCAAGTCCGTGCGCATGGTGGATCTGACCTCCAACGCTCCTGACGGTCCGATGGAACCGGCGGCCGGGCAAGCCGCCGACGTACCCCTCATCGATCTGCTCAACGACGCCGTCGACCTCACCCCGAGCGCCCATGTGGACGCGGCGCGCGAGGATCTACCGGCCGAGTACCGCGCTCTCCGGCAGCGGATCGAGGAGCGGCTGGAGCGGTTGAACGCGCTGCTGCCCGCGCTCTCGGCGGGCGAGGGGCCTGGAACGCTGGACGGCGCGACCGTCAGCATGGCCGACCTCTCCCGCGCCGGGCTCGTCGACCTGGCTGACGGCGAACCCCGTTCGACGAGCGACCAGTTGGACACCAACTATCTGCGGGGGTTCCTGCGCAGCGCGTCCAACAACCGCCGCTCGACCAGCGGCAGCGGCTCCTTCCGCCTCGACGCGAAGGGAGCGCGCGTGCCGCGGATGGCCGTGGAGGAGCAGCGCCGCTACGGAGCCGCCTTCCGCGCACTGCGGGAGTTCGAGGAGTACGTGGCCGAGGTCGCCCAGCTCACGGAGCAGGCGGGCGCGCTCGCCCGTGACGGTCTCACCAGCGGGGCGCTCACGCCTCCCGAGGATTCCACCTGACGGCGACGACGTCACCGGTGTCCGTCCCGGCAGCGGTGCAGGACGTGTCACAGGTCATCACCCGGGCGAGGGCGGCGATCCCGGCGAGCAGCTCTCCCGGGGGGCGGTCCAGGGTCAACGCGTGCTGGTGGATCCGGATCCCGGAGTGGCGCACCCGGTGCGTCACGGTCGGCTCGTAGCCCCGCGCGTAGACCAGGTGGCCGTCCCGGAGACCGAGCGCCGTGCAGTAGGCGAGCATCTGGTAGAGGTCGGCGTCCGGGAATCCTTCCGGCTTCTCCGCCTTGTACTTGGCGTCCGCCACGGCCCGAGGAGTCCGGTCCTCGCCGTACCAGACCAGATCGGGGCGCATGCTGATGTCCCCGGCGTCGTCCAGGTACACCCCTCGGTCCTGGAGGGCCGTGCGTCCGCCGTACCGCGCCAGTGCCTCGCGCAGGGCGACGCAGACGAAGTCCTCGAAGATCTTGTGTGTGTCGATGAGGTACCCGTCGACCGAGGCTCCGCCCGTGCCGTGCTCCACCGACACCCCGCGCAGGATCGTCTCGGCCAGCCTCAGCGCGGGCAGGTAGCAGTGGTTGAGCCGGCTGGGCCGCCACCGCGGCAGGTCCCGCGCTCCTCGCCCCAGGGGTTCGGCGTCCAGCAGGCGGGCCCGGTGGTGGCGGAGCCGGCGGCGTACGTCGCCCGGGACGCGATTCAAGGGGAGCAGCCGCTCCACCGCGCCCCTCAGGAGGCGGTTCTCCGCGATGTCGGTGCCGTAGTCGTCGTAGGCGATCTCGACGGGGAAGGCCCGCCCGTGATGGCGGTTGACCTGGTCGGCCTCCCGGACGCGCCCGCGGACGACGGGTGATGCCTCCTCGGTGTGACGGTAACCCTGGAGCACCCCTTGGCGCAGCGCGCGTTCGAGGGCCCGTTCGAACCCCTGGGCCAGTGCCGGGACGATCTCCTCGTGTTCGGCCACGTCCACCTCACCGTCCCGGTGGACCCGGGGGTCGGCGGCGTAGCCGATGAGGAAGAACAGCCTGCGCACCGGCACCTTGGGCGCGATGCGCAGGATCACCGGTTCCCGCCCCGCCGCTTTCAGGGCCACCGCTCCGACCTTGCCCCCGGCGCGCAGCCGCCAGGCCCCGGGGCGGTACGGGTCCGGTGCCGCCTCCACGATGCGGGAGGCGGCGAGCGCCCGGCCCACCTCGTCGGGGAGCGGCACGCTGACGGCGGCCCCGTGCTCGTCCAGCTCGACGGTCGTCACGGAGCCGCCGCGCCCGTGCCGCCGTCGCCGCCGCCCGCTCCCAAGCCCGCTCCTCCCCCGTCCCCGCCCCCGACCCCGCCCCCGCCGTCGCCGTCGCCGAGGGAGCGGGACAGGGCGTCGAGTCCGTACCGCTTCGCGATGTCGAGGGACTCCCCGTAGTGGTGCTCCTCCAGGAGGGGCAGGATCTTGGTCCGCCAGGTCCGGTCCAGGCCGCCTTCCCGGTGCACGCTCTTCTTCATCAGGCACGAGGGACCGATGAGGAAGTCCTCGTCGTCGATGCGTGCGTTGAGGGCGTCCAGGAGGTCCGCCGCGCGGCTGCCGAGCCCTTCCCGCTCCAGCCAGCGCCGCAGCAGGCCGCGGGTCGGTTCGGTGCGGGGTGACAGTTCGACGAAGGCGAAGCGGCGGCGCATGGCGGCGTCGACCAGGGCGATCGAGCGGTCGGCGGTGTTCATCGTGCCGATGACGAACAGGTTGGGCGGGAGGGGGAAGTCGTCGCCGGAGTAGGTGAGCCGCACCGACCTGTTGCGGTACTCCAGGAGGAAGTACAGCTCGCCGAAGACCTTGGCCAGGTTGGCCCGGTTGATCTCGTCGATGATCAGGAAGTGCGGGATGTGGTGGCTGCCCTCGCGGGTGGCCAGGTCGGCCAGGTCGCGCAGGGGGCCGGGGGTGAGCCGGAAGGCGACCTCGCCCGTCTTCGGGTGCTCGCGGGGCCGGAAGCCCTCGAAGAAGTCCTCGTAGGAGTAGGACGGGTGGAACTGGACGAGCTTGACGCGCTCGGCCCCGCCGCTGAGGTGTTCGGCCAGCTTGATGGCGGTGTACGTCTTGCCCGTGCCCGGCGGCCCGTAGAGGATCAGCTGCTTCTCGTCCCGGAGTAGTTCGCGGACCTCCTGGAGCCAGTCCACGTCGTGGGTCAGCAGTTCGTCGGCGAGGGCCTGGTCCGGGATGGGCAGTTCCAGCTCGCGGCGGGCGGCGAGAGCGGGTGTCGTGCCGCCGGGGCCGCTCTCCGACTCGACGGCCTCGTCCTCCAGCTCCTCGTCGGAGCGGCCGAGCCCGTCGATGTGCGCCTGCACCGCCGTCAGGTCGACGACGTCGTGCTGGGCGGCGAGCCGCTGCTGGATCTCCTCCGGCAGGATGTCGTAGGGGTGGCCGGTGCTCTGCCACTCCGCGGGCCGCCGGAGGTTCGACAAACCGTTCTCGGACGCCGTCTGCTCGGCCGCCCCGGAGATCTGCCCGACGTAGAACCGCCCGCCGGAGAGGGTGCACACGGTGTCTCCGGACTTCATCCGGGACAGGAAGGCGTGCAGTTCCTCGACCAGTTCGAGTTTCTGGCTGTACGTGGCGGTGGTGCCCCAGTCCTCCTCGACCAGGGCGCGCAGCCGTTCCTTGCTGACGCCCTGGTCGACTCCCTGCCGCAGCCGGGAGGCGGCGAGGGAGACACGTCCCTCGGGCAGCCAGAGTCCCTGGACGAGGTCGACCCCGGAGACGTTGCTGCCGCGTATCAGCCAGGACCGGGCGGGGCCGGACCAGACGCCCTCCATGAAGTCCGAGAGCGGCACGTCGTCCTCGGTCTTCCAGTCGATCCACCCGTTGCGCGGTGCCCCCACCAGCACACCGGCCGCGAAGGAGGGTGAGCCGCAGTCGATGTCCTCGGCCGCCTCCAGCCAGCCGGGCCACCGCGTGGACGGACGCAGTACGCCCCGCTGCTTCAGCCGTGCGCGCATCCTGGCCGTGGCGCTGAAGTGCTTCTTGAAGGACGGCATCTCATGGTCCCGGGCGGGTGAGCCGGCCAGGATGCGGAACTTCCGGCTCCCGTTGGTCCCGACGGCACCCAGCAGGACACCCCGGGCCCGGTCGACACCGCCCGCGCCCGGTAGCCGGAGCAGGAACTCGGGCGTCCTGTCCCGGCCGCTCGGCACTTCCCCCGTGCTGCTCATCGTCCTCTTCCCGTTCCGGGCGAAAACCGCATCGCCACCTTCTCCAACACCCGCTCTTCTCTTACTGTTTCACCGCATAATCTCCACACAGAGGGGCGCGATGTGCGCTAACTCGCAGGGGAGGGGCGTGGTCGTCATGACCATCATGGATCAGTTCGTCCTGCGCCGGGACGGCCTGGTGCCGAAAGGCGTCGCGGCCACCTGTTCCGGTGAGCGGTGCGGAGGTACGGCGGCCGTGTGGAAGGTGAAGCTGGAGGGCCGCCCGGATCTCACGGTCCACGACACCCGGTGGGAGAACGGCGAACGCGATCTCGTCCTGTACCAGCCCGCCGTGGTGCCGGAGATGCCCGCGCCGCTGGCCAACCTGCACAACCGTCGCCGCGCCGGTGTCCAGGGGACGGATGCGGGGAGCGGAGAGCTCCGCGTCATGGGGTGGGTCGCGGTCCCCGGGGACCGTCCGACCGTCAAGAAGACGTTCACCACCGCCGGTTTCGCCGAGGTGTGCGGCCTGGACGCGTTACGGGAGCTGACCAGTCGGCCCGGCGTGGAGCTGGACACGGCCTTCGTCCTCGCGGACCCCGTCCGCGTCGATCTGGACGAGCCGCAGGACAGCGTCGCCGTTCAGCACGCGCTCTTCTTCCCCGAAGAGGACGAGCGCTCGCCCGTCGTCTTCTACCTGCTCAGCCGGGTCGTGCCGACGCTGCGGCACATCGGGTGGCTGCCGAAGCCGGTCCTGCGGATGCCGGTACGGCTGTGAGGGGCGCCGTCCGCCGACGGCCGTGAGGCGTGCGGACGGCACGACGCCACGGACGCTCACGGGCCGGCGGCGAACGGGGGCGCGGCCCGCCGCCCCGGCGGCGGGCCGGGCTTCGGAACGGAACGGACCGCCGCCGGGGGCGTCACGGGGGTGACGGACGGCCCCGCCGCTTCCTCCGGAGCCGAGAGCGGGGACGGGACGACGCACGGGACCGTCGGGCCCCTGCCCAGCGCGCCCAGCAGGGCCTCCACATCCAGCAGACGGCTCTGGATCTCCGTCGGCGCCGGGGGCAGTTCGTTCACCCGGTAGTGGCAGGCCGTGCTGAGCGCGGACCAGGTGAGGTAGCACCGCCTGGCGGTCTCCCGGCCGGTGTACGGACCCAGGCACAGGATGCGGTGCTTCCCCACGCGCGTCATGTCCGGGGTCACGCCCAGCCAGAATTCGTCCAGGCCGCGTTCGAGGGCCTGGCGCAGCAGCAGGGCCGCGGCACGGGCCCGCACTCCGGGGCCGAGCGAGGTCATCGTGCCGGCGGCGGGACGCAGGAGGGACCGGGCGGCGTTCAGGTCCGCCCGCGCGGTGTCGTCCGTCATCGGGCACCGCCCTGCGGGCCGACGGTGCCCCGGCCGAAGCGCCGGACGGCCTCTGCCAGTCGTTCCGTACGCTCCACCAGCCTCCCGCGCTCCGTAACGGTCGCCAGGCCCCCGTGAGAACCCTCGTTCAGCTTCTCGATCAGGTCCCAACCTCCACTGTGCAGCACTTCAACCGCTGCCTTGGGCCTTCCAGAGCGGTCCCCCAGAAGCGCGAACGCCACGTACTGCTTGGTGCTTCCCCGGGCCGGCACCCGCTCCTCGAACTCCGCGAGGCTCAGGCGGTTCCCCCGCTCGTCCCGCACAGTGCGGCGGGCGGTCTCCACGCACGCGGCCTCCAGGGCGGCGCGGCACATCGCCGGGATGACCCGGTCGGCCACGACCTGGGGCACGGACGGGTCCTTGGAGACGTCCTTGGCCTCGCCGATCGCCTGCAGGAAGGGGTCCGTCGTCCGCTCGACGGTCACGCGCGACTTCTCCTCGCGGGAGATGCGGTGGACCGTCGCCTCGATCCCGAGGTGCGTGATGGCCTGTTCGAGGCGGGTGTCGTGGGTGAAGACGACGACCTGGCGGTACCGGGCGCACTCGCTGAGGACGGTGGCAAGACCCTCCACCTTCTGGGTGTCCATCGACTGTACCGGGTCGTCGATGACGAGGAAGCCGAACGGGCTGGCCTCGTGCGTGGCCCGGGGGATGAACAACGAGAGGGCGAGCGAGTGCAGTTCGCCCTGGCTCATCACGCTGTACGCGGCCGCCTCGTGGTCGCCGACCGAGACGTCGAGCTCCACTCCGCCCTGCTTGGCCGTTCCGGTCAGGTCGACGGGGCCGAGGGAGACGTTGCTGCTCTCGCAGAGCTTCGTCCAGATCTCCTGGGACTGCTTGCTGAAGTGGCGCATCCGCTCGGCCCGCAGCTCGTCCGTCAGCTTCCTGAACCACTTGCGGGCCGCCTCGGCCGTCTTGCGCCGCCCGGTCGCGTCCGCCGCCTCCTCGGCCGCCTCGGCCCACTCCGCGAGCCGCACGGCCACGGGCCGCCAGGCGGTGTCACGGTCGGTCAGCCGACGCGCCGCCTCCTCTCCGGACTGGCGGCAGGCAGCCGCCAGCCTGGGCGCGAGGCGTCCGACGCACTCGGCCAGTTCGGCGGGGTCCGTGAGGCTCCGGCAGAGCGACCACTCGCGCCACAGCTCCGCCAGCTCGGAATCCTCCGTCCGCAGCAGGTCGGGAACGGGCTGCACCAGGTCGTGCACGGCGCGCTTGGCGCCGCCGAGAGTACGGCGTACGGCATCGGCCTCGGCCGCCTCCGCCTGAAGCCGCTCGATCTCGGCCCGGGTCGCCTCGGCCCACCGGGCAGTGCGGACTCCCCGACCGGCGGCGCTGCTCGAAGGCCGCCTCCAGCAGGGCGGCCAGGCGGCGCGCGGCCTCCGCGTCGGAGTGCCGTACGTCCTCCAAGGCCGCCATGGCCTCCCTGAGCCGGCCCAGCGCCCCCGCCACTTCCGTCTCGTCGGGTCCGGTCAGGGAGGCGCGTGCCCGGAGCCGGGCCGCGTCGCCCTGGTCGGCGACCGCGTCCTGGTCGAGCAGGGACCGTACGGCGTCGGCATCGGGGACGCGCCCGCCGAGAGCCGCCATCGCGTCGACGGCACGCCGGTCGTCCAGACCGGTCAACGCCTCGACCGCTGCGGCCTTCAGCGGGCGGGGCCTCGCCTCGACGTCCTTGCACTCCTTGATCCGGTCCGCGAGCCGGACGTCCATCTCGCCGAGCCTGCCGAGCCCGATGAACGTGGAGATCTTGCGGTACAGATCGCTCATCGTGCCGTCCACCATCGAGCCCAGCTCGCTGTAGGGCAGGAAGGGCCGGTAGACGTCGAGCATGTCGGCGTTCACGCACTCGTCCAGCTTCAGCTCGGTGCCGTCCTCCCGGATCACCGTCGTGCGCGCCTCCTCGACCTCCGCTCCAAACCAGGTCCGGCGTACCGTGACCGGCTCGGCGGAGTCGTCCAGAGTGAGGCTCACGGCGACCTGGGGCGCCGTGGCCTCGTGCAGGTTGCACCATCCCCTCCGCCAGATCTTCGTCCGGGGCTTACCTCCGTTGCTGCCGTCCCAGCGGGCGTTGAACCCGGTGAGCGCCATCTCGGCGGCCTCCGCGAAGCTCGACTTCCCGGTGCCGTTGGCGCCCGTGACCACGGTGAGGCCGGGGCCATGGGGGAGGTCGAGCGTCGCCTCGGGGCCGACACCCCGCCAGCCGGCCGCCGTGATGGACCGGAGATAGACGGGACCGGCCCGCCCGGCCTCCTACGGAGCGGGGTCCGGGTCCGGGAGCGTGTCGCGCAGCAGGGCGGCGGCCTCGTGGGACAGCTCGGACGGCTCCGCGCCGTCGATGCGCTCGGCGATCAGCTGGCGCAGGGGGGTCTTGTCGTGGTGCATGACGTGTTCCTCACAGGAGTGGTCGGCGGTCGCAGCGGGATCGCCGGACCGTTCACTCCAGAATCATCACGTATACACGTTGGCGCCGTCAACAGATATTATCCGTCGACGCTATCGCTCACGTTTACGTCCATAGAACATCCGCCCGACTCCACCACCCCACAGCTCACCCCGGGCGCCCGAGGCGCGAGCGCCCGGCGGCCGCACATCGTCAGGCAACCTCCCCCTGAACGCCTCCCGGGTCCGACGCGCCCGCCAGGCCGGCACCGATCGACGCCCAGGCACACACGCCCGTCGCGGGCGGATGCGCGGCGGCGAACCCGCACTCGCCGCCCCACCCCTCCGCCAACTCCCGTACCCCCGTCAGCGACACCCGGCGACGCTCGGCGCACTGCCGGGCCAGGCGCGAGTTGTGGTGCGGGGTGTGTGTGTCGTGCGCGACCACCTGGAGGACGCCGTCGAAGCGCCGCAGCACGAGGTGGATCATCTCCCCGGCACCGGTGAACCGGCAGGCGTGGACGGCGAGTTCATGGACCAGCTCAAGCGCCAGCCCGACCAGCTCGTCCTCGACCTCATGCACGTCGAGCACGGCGTCCGCCGCCTCGAACGCGATCAGCGGCGTCGCACCGGCCGAGGGCAGCGTCAGTCCGTAGACGAAGTGGGACGGCGAGGGCTCCCGGAGGTCCGGCGGGGGCGGCGGGCACTGGGTGATCCGCGACGCGACCTGGAGGGCGTACGGGGAGCCGAAGGCGTAGGCGGGCAGGGCGGACCGCCCTGCCGCGAGGGGGAGTTCACCGCTCGGGCGGCACGCGGCCGCGGGGGGCGCGGGCCGGACGGGGAGGGGATCGGCAGGGAGGGCGGTGGAGGACTTCGCAGACACCGTGGGCAGACTTTCGGACATGGCGACTCCATTCGGCTGTGAACACCGGGACACGAACGCGTCGTTGACGAGGTGATGCGGCTACGGAGGTACGACCCCGATGCGTACGGGGTGGTTCGAGTCAGGTCGGAACGGTTCGACGACGCAGCGAGGCAGTGGCCCGTCTCCCTGGCGCGAGCACACCCCTCCCAGGGCAGGAGGACGCGGGCAGGCTCGCGCGATGCTCTTCTCGTTCGCCTTGCGTGAGCGTCGCGTGACCCACGGTAGGGCAGCGAGGTGGCAATTGCCACCTACTCAAGAACTCTGCCACCCTGCATAGCCACCCGGTGCACCCCACACGGTTCGAGCCGGGGAGAATCACGGCATGCCACCACGGAGTGTTCCCAGCGAGCGCCAGAAGCGTCTCGGGGCTGAGCTGCGAAGAATGAGGAACGACGCGGGCGAGAGCACCGAGTACGCCGCTCGGCTACTCGGGCTGGACAGGGCGAAAATCTCGAACATGGAAGCAGGTGTTCGGGCAGTCACCCCTGAGCGGGTGCGCACCCTCGCCACCAACTACGGCTGTACCGACGAGCAGTACGTCGAAGCCTTGGTCACCATGGCCAAGCCCCGCCCCAGAGACTGGTGGGAGACCTACCGAGGTCAGTTGCCAGCCGGGCTACTCGACATCACCGAGATGGAATGGCACGCATCAGCAGTGCGAGCCGGAGCCTTCCTGCACGCACCAGGGCTCCTCCAGACCGACGGATACGTCAGAGCCGTTGGCAGCGCAGCCCTGCCGCCCCTGTCAGAGCATGAGATCGAACTGCGGGTCGCCATGCGCATGCAGCGGCAGCAGGTCCTGCACCGCCCCACCCCGATCTCGTACACCGCCTACATCCACGAGGCGGCCCTGCGAATCGAGTTCGGCGGAATGAAGGTCATGCGTGCCCAGTTGCATCATTTGTGCGAGATGAGCGAGCTCCGCAACGTGGAGGTGAGAGTCGTGCCGTTCTCCTCCGGTGCGTTTCCCGGCGCTGGTCAAGCCCTCATGTATGCGACAGGCGTGGTCCCCCAGCTGGACACGGTCCAACTCGATTCGGCGCACGGCCCCGGGTTCACTCACGCCCCCGCTCAGCTCGACAAGTACCGTGCGCAGCTGGACTGGATGCAGACGGTGTCCTTCGACCCCGGCAAGTCACGGGACTTCATACTCACCCTTGCGAACGCTTGATGGGAGATTTCAACGTGCCGGACATCGCCTGGGAGGCCCCCTACTGCGCAGAAAGCTCGAACTGCTTCCGCATAGGGACCGACGCAGACGGCAACGCGTACATCGCCGTGGCCGGCCAGGAGGACGCCTACCTCACGGACAGCCGCGAGGCCCTGCGCTCACTCATCCAGGACATCAAGGCGGGCAAAGCCGACCACCTGCTGTAACCGTCCGGGGCGGGCCTGGGAGGAGCGCTCCTCTCCCCGCCCCGGACTGCCTTCCGCTTCAGTCCGTCGCCGGCTCGGCCGGGTGACGCGGGCCCCGGCCCGGCGGCGGGGTGAGCGTGGAGGTGTAGTTCTCGCCATCCGCAAGAGGCGTGGTGAGGCTCAGACCAGCGGCGGCCATGCGGTCGTACTCAGCGAGGGCGAGATCCTTGGTGCGGTACTGGCCGCATTTGGCGATCTCGTTGTTCTTGGAGCTCGTAACACCCGGAACCTCCGCCACCAGTTCCTCCCGCAACCGGCTCGCCCGCTGCATCGGCGTCCACACACCCCACTGCGGGACCGCGGCACCGCTCGCCTGCTCGTCGCCGTCGCACGGGCACGCGGCCGCCACATCGCCGCTGCCCACCGGTCCGGAGCGAACCACGCCCTCCCCCGAGCACCGCGTCGGTGGCCCCGCACCACTTCCAGCCACCCCACACCGTCTGTCAGCCCCTCCACGTAACCTCGCAGACATGGAGGAACCCGCACTCGGCACCCAGCCGGAACCCGGCGACGCGCCCTCGGCTCCCGCCGCCGACGAGACGCGTCGCCGCCTCGACGCGTACGCGTACCTCAGCGCGCCGGAGCGGCTGGAGTACCTCGCGATCATGCGGGTCTTCTGCGGCACCCTCCTGGCCGATCTGGCCGTCCCGGACGTGATGGCGAAGCTGCTTGAGGGCGGCGGGACCGCCGCGGGGCTCGACGCCGACCCCCTCACCGCGCGGCTGGAACAGCTGGTGAAGTGGGGGAACCTGCTGCGCGGCAGCCACACGGTGAAGGCGTCCAGCATCACGGAGTACCAGCGTTCGCGGGCCCGTTATCAGCTGTCGCGGCTGGGCGAGCGCGTCCAGCGGGACGCCGACGGGGTGCTGGCCGAGGCCGACGCCGCCCGCGAGGTGAGCAACGAACTGCTGGCCCTGGTCGAGCGGGGGCTGCGAGAGCTGGCCGAGTCGGTCGATGAGCCGGGCGGCATCGCCCCGCAGGACGGGCTGGAGCGGATCAGCACGTTGTTCGTGCAGTTCACCGGATTCGCCGACTCCGTCCGGGACTTCTACGCCTATCTCGGCCAGGTGCTCGCCCGGTACGACCTGGACGGCGGCGAGTACCAGGGCTTCAAGGAACTCCTCCTGGACTATGTCGAGGCGATCACGGAGGACGTGTCCTTCCGCGCCCCCCGCATCTCGGCGGCCCTGGACTCACTCTGGCCCCACCTCCCGGGCCTGCTGGAGCAGTTGGACGCTCACGCGCAGGGGCTCGCCGGGCTGCCGACACGGAGCGAGAGCCGTACGGAGACCCGCGTGCAGCGCAGCCGGGGTCGCGAGCTCGCGGACTGGGAGGGGCTGCGGGGCTGGTTCAGGGACACCGACGGGCAGGGCAGCCAGGTAGACCAGCTGCGCGACGCCACCCTGCGGGCGCTTCAGTCGCTGCTGGCCAACGCCAAGCGGATGCTGCGCTCGGCCACCGGCGAGATGTCGCGGCGCCGGGACCTGCTGCGGCTAGCCCGGTGGTTCGACGAGGCCGCGCCGCAGGACGCGCACGACATCGCCGTCGCCGCCTTCGGGCTGTACGGCGCCCGCCACCTGGGCATACCGCCCGCCTCCGACGAGGTGGTGCCCGCCTACACCAGCTGGTGGACCGGCCCGGTGGTCGAGGTGCCGGTCGCACTGCGCGAGCGGGGCAGCCGCGCCCAGCGGGGCCGGACAGCATCGGTGGAGGACCATTCCGCGCAGAAAGAACGACTGCGGGAGGCGGCGCGTCAGCGGGCCGCCGAGAGAAGCGCCGCCGCGGACGAGCTGTGCAGCGCGTCCGGCCGCTTCGACGACGTACGGCTCACGTCGGCGGCGCTCAGCCTGCTCCTGGAGCTGCTGGCCACGGCGCTCGGGAACGCCCAGCTCAGGCAGCGGACCGCGGAGGACGGGCAGGAGGAGCGGGGCTTCGGGCTGGACGCGGCGTGGAGCGAGGACGTCGATCTGGGCATCCGGCTCACGGTGCACCGTACGGCGGGAGCGCGCACGCTTCTGCGCTCGGCCGACGGGGATTTGCTGCTGGACGACCTGGAGCCGACGGTCCACAGGACGGCCGGCTCGGTCGGCGGAGCGGAGCCGACCGGGAGCGAGGCGCTTCCCACGCGGTCGAACGGCGCGTCCGTCGGCGGCAGCGGGAGATGAGCGCGCCATGACACTTCCCTCCGCCCACGACGTGGCTCTGGCCACCGAACGCCGCACCGCGGCACGGCTGTTGCTCGCACACCCGCTGGTCACATCGGACGGCCCGCACGCCGACCTCTTTCCGCTGGTCCGCAGGCACGCCGATTGGCTGGGCGGCCGGTTCCAGCAAGTGCTCGGCTACCGCCTCCTGGTCGACAGCTCCTACGCCCGGCTGTTCAAGGCCGGGCTCGGAGCCCGGTCGGGGCACCGGCTCGTACGGTCCACCGGCACGCCCTTCACCCCGCACACCTACGCGTGTCTGGCTCTGGCCCTGTCGGTGCTGGTCACCGCGCCGGAGCAGGTACTGCTGTCGCAGCTCGTCGCCGACATCGGGGCCGCGGCGGCCGACGCGGACATCGAGCTGGAGGAGACCGGACGAGCGGCCGGGAAGCGGACGCTGGTCGCGGCGCTACGGCAGCTGGTCGAGTGGGGCGTCCTGATCGAGACCCACGGCCACGTGGGCGTCATCGCCCAGGAGGCCGACGGGGAGGCGCTGATCACGGTCGACCGGGAGCTCGCCCGTGTCATCGTGGCCGGACCGCTCGCCCAGTCGCGGGACGGCGCCGACCTGGTCAGGCGGGCGGCGGACCCGGGGTTCGGAGGGCCGCGCACCTATGTGCGCCGGATGCTCGTCGAGACCCCTGTCGTTCACCTCGACGAACTGACCGACACCGAACGTGACTGGCTCCGCACCCGCCAGCGCCGGGAGGCCCAGGCGTTCCTCGAACTGCTGGGCCTGGAGACGGAGATCCGGGCCGAGGGAGTGGCCCTGGTCGACCCCGAGGAGGAGCTGACCGATCTCCACCTGCCGGGGACGGGGACGGTCGCCCAGGCGGCGTTGCTCTTGGTGGAGAGGCTGGTGAAGCGGCTCCGCCCGGCTGAACCCGGACATCCCGCGACCGGGGGTGTCCTCGTCGTCGGGGTCGCCGTTCCGGACGGTGTGGTGGATGAGCTGCTGGCCGAGCTGATCACCGAGTACGGGCAGCGCAGCAACTGGCAGCGCGGTTACCTGGAAGACCCCGACGCCCTGCGCGAAGCCGTGCTGGACCTGCTCTCCCGCATGCGCTTGATCGCCCCGGCCGGCCCGCTGCGATCCGAGGGAGCGGGGCTGCCGGAGGAGTACGCCGACGAGCTGCCGGAGGGACGCCAGGTCACCGACGTCCGGGCGGCCCGCCCCAGCGGCGGCGAGGGCTGGGTCCTGCTCGCCCCAGCGGCCCGTTACGCCACCCAGGTCACCGTGCCGACGACGGGCGGACGGAACAAATCCACCGACGCACAGCAGGAGTTGCCGCTATGACCGCCGATGCTCGTGGTCTCGTCCCCCTTCCACGTTCAGGTCACACGCAGGCGGCGCGTACGCGCTTCCGGCTGCACCGGGCGGGCATCCAGAACGTCTGGCAGTACGACGAGCAGGAGTTCGCCTTCGGCGACGGGCGGCTGCTGCTGCGCGGCAAGAACGGGGCGGGCAAGTCCAAGGCCCTGGAGATGCTGCTCCCGTACCTCCTGGACGGCGACTCCCGGGCCCTCGACGCCACCGGCACCGGGCGGACGACGCTCGCCTGGCTGATGCTGGACGGCTTCGAGCAGACCAACCGCCTCGGCTATCTGTGGGTGGAATTCCGAGGTACCGACGAGGCGGGCGACCACCGGTGTCTGACAGTCGGCGCCGCGATCCGCGCCTCGAAGTCAGCGCAGAAGGCGGTGCCGACCTTCTTCATCACCCCGCTGCGCGTCGGCGAGGACCTGCACCTCGTCGAGGCGGGCAAACCCCTTGCCGTCGACCGGCTCAAGGAGATCGTCGGCTCCGGCAACACGACGGACCGACCGGTCGAACACCGGGCCCGCGTGGCCCGGGACCTCTTCGGGATCACGGACGCGACGCGCTACCGCAACCTCACCCAGCTCCTGCACCGGCTGCGGCGGCCCACGGTCGGGGACCGCATCGAGCACGGCGGTCTCGCCGTCCTGCTGGGCGAGACCCTGCCCGGACTCGACGAGGACGTGGTCGAGAAGGTGGCGCGCAACCTCCACGATCTTGACACCGTGCGGGCCGAACTGGGCCGCCTGGAACGCACCGACGCGGCCTTGCGCACCTTCCTCTCCGACTACCGCCACTACCTCGCCGGAGTCCTGCGCACCGCGGCGCGGGACGTGAGCCAGGAACTGGACACGCTCGCCGAGCGCCGCCGGAACGCCGGGGACGCCGCCCAGCAGACGAGCGTCCTGAGGGAACGTGAGAAGGAATCGGAGGAGGGGCTGAGGACACTCCGCGAGGAGGAGGAGTCCGCCCGGACGGAACTCGCCGCCCTGCACGACAGCCACGCCTACCGCAGCCTGCGCGAGCTGTCGGAGCGCCGCAGCACGGTGGAAGCCCTGCACACTGCGGCCATGACCGCATTCGCCGCGTTGCGCGGCGCGCACGAGGCGGAGGAGAGCGCGGCCGAACGGCTGGACGAGGGCGGCCAGGAGTTGGGCGCCCGGCTCACCGAACTGGCCACGGAGCACCGGGAGCTACTGGTCCAGGCGGAGCGGGCGGTACTTCCCGCCGCACATCTCGGCGAGGCGGTCGCTCTGCCGCACACCGTGCGTTCCCCGTCGGCACGGACGGAGCTGACCGGCCCGGACGGGGAATCGCCGACCGTACGGCACCGACCTGTGGTGCGGGTGGACCTGGCGACGGCGGAGGCCGGACTGCGGTCCTGGCAGCAGCAACTGGGGGCCGCCGAGACCGTCGTACGGAACCGGCAGCGGACCGTCCAGGACGTGACCCGTCTCTTCGCGCTGGCCGACGAGGCGCGAGGCGGCGCGGTGCGGGCCGACGAGGTGCGGGAACGGCTGGAGGGCGAGGTGGAGGAGGCTGCTGACCATCTCGAAGTCAGCCGGCAGAAGGTCGCTGAGGAGAGCCGGGAGTACGCTGACGAGGTCGCCGCGTGGGTGCGCGAGACGCGGGCCGCAGCGGGGCCCGAGTGCCCGCCGCTGGACACCGTCCTCTCCGAAGTGGTCCGCGCGGCCGACTCCGCCGCGGCGTTCTCCTCCCGCACGCTGCCGGCCGGCATCGACACCGTCGCGCGGCAGACGGCACATCTGGCTCTTGAGCCGTACGCGGACGCCCTCACCCGGCATCGCGACACCCTGGCGGTCGGCGTCGGCCGGCTCGGTGAGGAGATGGACCGCCTGGCGGAGGAGAGGCGAGCTTGGGAACGCCGTACGGACCCGGAGCCTCCGGCCCCGTACCACCGAAGCGCGGGGCGAAACCCTGCCAACGGGGCACCGTTCTACCGGTTGGTGGACTTCGCCGAGCACCTGAACTCCGCCGAACGGGCCGGTCTGGAGGCGGCGTTGGAGGCGAGTGGCCTTCTCGACGCGTGGGTCAGCACGGGCGGCGCCCTTCTCGACCCGCTCTCCGGCGACACCCTTCTCGACCCGGCTCCGGCCCACGACCCGCTGCCGGTGGCACAGACCCTCGCCTCGGCGCTGCGACCGGTCACGCAGCCGGACAGTGGCATCACATCCGACCAGGTGGAGCACTTGCTGTCAGCCATCGCGCTCGCACCGGCCACGAGGACGACGGGCGGGGGGACGGCAACCGCGAGTACGGTTCATTTCGACGGTAGCTGGCGACTGGGAGCCCTCCGCGGGCAGCACCACAAAAGCGCCGCCGAGTACGTGGGCGCAGCGGTGCGGGCCGAGACCCGGCGACGGGCACTGGCCGAGCTGGAAGACCAGCTCGGGCAGACGGAACGGCAGCTGGCCGAAGCCCGTACCGAGCTCGCCGCAGCCGATTCCCGGCGACGGGCCCTCGCGCAAGCGGAACGCGATTTCCCTCGGGCGCAGCGGCTCTCCGACGCCTGGAGCACCCATGCCTCGGAGGAAAGGGCGGCACGAGCGCTGTCCGCCAAGACGGCCGAGGCGGCACGCCAGGCGGAGGAGGCCCGCGCCCTGGCCGTTTCGACGCGCTCCGAGGCGGACGCCACCGCGACCGCCCACGACCTGCCCACCGACACCGTCGCACTGGACCGCGTGCGCACCGCCCTGGCCTCGCTGCTCACCGGCGTCGGCCACCTGCGCAGGGCGGTCAACGGTACGGTCGCCCGGCTCGGCGGAAGCCAGGCGGACGACCGGCGGTACGCGGCGGCCCGCGAGAAGCGGACGGAGACGGAAGAGGGCTACCGGCTCCACCACCGGCAACTCCTCGCCGCGCAGCAGGATCTGCGGACCCGGGAAACCGCCGTCGGATCGTCCGAGGAGAAGATCCTCGCCGACGAACAGGCGGCCAAGGGCCGTATCGCCCATGCCGTGGGTGCCATCCCGTCGAGGGAGCGCGACCACAACGGTCTGCGCGACCAGCGTGTACGAGCTGAAGAGAAGGAGGAGCGTCTGCGCGAGGAACTGGCGGACCAGGAAGCAGCCGTGATCGAGACCGGCCGCGCACTGCGCGGCGCTCTCAGCCGCCAGGAGATCGTCATCGGAGTGGGACTGGATCGTACGGCCCTCCCCGATCAGCTACAGGACGACTCGGGCACCAGCGCACGCGACCGCCTGCGCTCACTGCGAACGCTGGCGGAAGCGGTGGATCGGAGTCTCGGCCGTCACCAGGAAGAGGTGTCCGACGGCCTTCTCCTCAAACGGCACACAACGCTGCGTGATCAACTGGCGGGCGGCTACGACGCACAGCTCGACGAACACGACGGCATCAAGGTGTGCCGCCTGCTCGACGACCACGGTTCGCACGACGTCGCGGTCGTGGGCGAGCGGATCGCCGTGGAGGCCGCCGAGGCACGAGGGCGGCTCACCGAACGCGAGAGCGACGTGTTCCAGCGCTTCCTGACCGGCGAGCTCGGCGACCACCTCTCCACGCAGGTCATCACGGCGGCCAACCTGGTCGCGGCACTCAACGACACGCTGAAGACCGTACGGACCTCGCACGGCCTCGGTGTGGAACTCCTCTGGAAGCTCAACGACGACGCCGAGGCCGACGTGCGGGTGGCCGTCGAACTGCTGCGCAGCCCGTCGAGCCTCCGGACACGCGAGCAGACCGAGCAACTGCGCGACGTACTGCAACGCCGCATCGAGGAAGCCCGCCGCGCCGACCCGTCCGCCGGATACACCGCCCACCTCCGCACCGCACTCGACTACCGCACCTGGTTCACCTTCCACACCTTCGTGGTCGAGGACGCCGCCCCCGGGCGCAGAAGGAAGCTGACCGGCCGCACCGGCCTGAGCCAGGGCGAGCAGCGCGTGCTCTCCTACCTCGTGCTCTTCGCCGCCGCTGCCGCCCACTTCACCAGCCTCGCCGACGCGGCCCCGCACGCGCCCCGGCTGATCCTCCTGGACGACGCCTTCGCCAAGGTCGACGAACCCACGCATGGACGGCTGGGCCGCATCCTGGTCGATCTGGACCTCGACTTTGTCCTCACGAGCGAGCGGCTGATGGGCAATTGGGCCGAAGTCCCTTCCCTGCACATCTACGAGTGCCTGCGCGACCCACACGTACGCGGAGTGGCTACGTTGCACTACACATGGAACGGTCGCCACCGGCGGCCGGCATCGGGATGAGCACCCTTCCGCCCGCCACGCGCGACTGGCTGGCAGGTCCCGGCCTCGTCCGGCTCTGGAGCGCGGCACGCAAACGGCTGGAGAGCAACGGGGTGCGGTCCACCGGCTCCCTCCGGCTGACGGCGGTGAGTTCCCAGGAGCGGAACGACCTGTCGCTCCTGCTGGGCAAGCCCCTCACCGGTACGGCGGTGACGGTGAGGCTCGACGTGCTCGACGAACGCCTGCGGGCCTCGGCCGCGGGGCTCGGGCTCAGGCAGGTCCTGGAGGAACTCGGCCCTCCGCTCGTCGACCGCCGCGCGGCCCGCGAGGAGAACGCGGCAGAGCGTCAGCGCGTCTGGGCCGCGCTCGCCTCGTCCCTCGACGCGTCGCCGCTGGCCGGGCTGGCGTGGGTGGAACAGTGGTCGGATGTGCTGCGCCGCACAGGCGTCCCGAAAGGTGTGGCACCGGAAACGGCAGTACGCACGCTTCAGCAGGCCGTCCAGGTGCTCGGCGTGCTGCTCGACCCACACCGTACGAGCACACGGGGCCGCGGCGAGCTGGCCGCTTCGGTAACAGGTTCGGCGCACGGGCTCGACGACGGAACCTGGCTCGCTCGCCTCGTCCAGCGCGGTATCACGCTGGCCCACGACACGGATCTTCCCGGTGACGCGGTCGGCCGACGGGCACTGTGGCGGCTGGTCGCGGTCACCCCGGACGAGGTCTCCAGCACAGTGCTGACGTACGGCCTCCGGCCCCTCGGCGAGGACTGGCGCGCGAGGTCCCTGCGGGAGCGAGCCGACCACCGTGCGGAGACCCACCTGACGTCCCGGGACCTCCGTGACGTGCCACTTCGCCTGCCAGCCGGCTCCGTCGTCCACATCTGCGAGAACCCCCGTGTGGTGGAGGCCGCAGCGGACGCGGGCTGTTCGCAGGCCCTGGTCTGCACCTCCGGCAGCGCCGCGACGGTGGTCCTCACCCTTCTCGACGCCCTCGCCTCGGACGACTGCCGCTTCGCCTACCACGGCGACTTCGACTGGCCGGGCATCGCTCTGGCGAACCGGATCATGCGCCGTTACGGAGCCCGACCTTGGCGCATGGGCGCTGACGACTATGAACACCTGGCTACGCGCAGCCAGGCCGAGGGAATCCCCCCACTGCCGCTGGTCGGTGAGCCCGTCAGCGCGGTGTGGGACGCCGGTCTCGCCCCTGCCATGGCAGCGCTCGGGGTGGCGCTCCACGAGGAGGCGACGCTGGACCTGTTGGTAGACGACCTGGGTATCCCGTAGCAGAACACGGTGCCCGACCTGGCTCGGTCCCGCTCACGCTGCCCATTCCTGGGAGCCATCTGGGAGCCAACCCGCTCCCCAGTCCCCTTCGAGACCGCCCGAGACCACGACAGACCGATGCCCTAACCAGGGCAAACACCATCCGCACTGGCGAGATCAGTAACCGACCCTCATTCGGGACGAAGAGGTCGTGGGTTCAAATCCCGCCACCCCGACAGCTGAAACACCAGGTCAGGGGCCTGATCCACTTAGGGCCTGTATCCAGTTGTGATCAATGGATGGTCCGCGCGAGGTCCTTGATCCAGATCATGGAGGCGCGGAGATGGAGTCCGGCGAGGTAGCTC
>NZ_JBIDBC010000057.1:0-23043 GCF_043202835.1 Streptomyces sp. NPDC048142 | reverse complement strand
CCCCGCGGAGCGGGGTACCAGGCGCTAGCGCCTGGAAATGAAAGAATTCCGCGAGCGGAATTCTAAAGATAATTGCGGAATGCGTTCATAAACGCTGACGCGTTTATGGATTGCCCGCACGCGGGCAATAGAATTTCCGCTGCGCTCCAATTCTTCGAGCCTCCGCACGCGGAGTCTCAACCTGTCGGACGGGTCGTCAAGTGCGGGTCACAAGCAGGCTGGCTACGGGGAGAGGGTGGCGCTGCATCAGCTGTGCCAGCAGGTACGATCACGAACCGACTGTCACCTCCCCCAGAGTGCCGGCCCCCGCTCCCCCACCACCAGGACCACGAACCCAAGGGTCGGAAAACAATCACCGAACCAAGGAGCAGCAATCCTGAACGAGGTCTCACCGCGCGGGTAAAACTCGCACTGCCCCCGCAGAGTAGCACACGACCGGCCACACTAGGACGGAAACAGGACAACCGTCATCCGATCTGATGCACCGCACCGTATCAGCCCACTGCATCAGATGATGCAGTGGGTAGGATCACGGGTGAACCCTCACCGCCTCTCCCTCTTGGATGGAGATCAAGAAATGACGGAAGAATTTCCGCTTCGCCCGCATCAGATTGAAGCAGTGGACGCTGCCGTGGCGGGTCTCGATATTCCTCCAGGGATGCAGATTCCTCCGCAGGGGCTGCGGGGCACTGTGGTCAGTGCGTGCGGCACTGGAAAGACGTTCATCGGTGCTGCTGCGGTTCGTCGTCTTGCCCCGCACGGGCGGGTTCTTGTGATGGTGCCGACTTTGGCGCTGCTGGCGCAGACGGTAAAGGAATGGCGGGCGTTCGGGCATTCAGGCCCAACGGTGGCGGTGTGCTCGATGACGGATGACCCGGGCCTGTATTCGCTGGGGGTGCGGGTGACGACGAACGCGCCGCAGCTCGCCCTGTGGCACGGGCTCGGGCCGGTGACGGTGTTCGCGACGTACGCGAGCCTGCCGGTGCTGATCGCCGCGCACGGTGGTGAGTACGGGCTGCCGATGGACGTGTGGGACGTCCTCCTGGTCGATGAGGCGCACCGGACCAGCGGGTCGTTGGGGAAGGCGTGGGCGGCGGTTCATGACCAGGAGCTGGTGCCGTCGATGCGGCGGTTGTACATGACGGCGACGCCGCGGATCTGGCAGGAGCCGGCGCCGCGTCGGTGGCGGAAGGAGAAGCCGGGCGAGGGCGAGGAGGGGCCGGCCGCGGTGGACCGGTTGCCGGAGGAGATGGCCTGTTCGATGGATGATGAGGCCATTTTCGGGCCCACGCTCTTTGAGCTGGACTTGTCGGAGGCCATCGCCCGGGGGCTGCTGGCGCGGTATCAGATCGTGGTGGTGGAGCTTCAGGACGAGTCGCTCACTCTGGAGCGGCTGTATGGGGAGGAGCGGCATGAGGAGCATGTGCGGGGTGAGCGCCTGGCGGTGCTCCAGGCCGCGTTGCTGGAGGCGATGAGCGCGCACAGGTTGACCCGGTGCATCACGTTCCATCACCGCACGGTGGAGGCGAGGGCGTTCTCGGAGGGGCTGGAGCGGGTGGCGGGGAAGCTCCACGCGGAGGATCCGGAGCGGCATCCGGCGGCGGTGTGGTCGAACTGGCTGTCAGGTGAGCATGAGGCGGATGTGCGGGAGGACCGGCTGCGTGATTTCGGTGGTCGTGCGGGGCGTGCGGTGCTGTCGAATTGTCGTGTTCTGGGTGAGGGTGTGGATGTGCCGACGGTGGATTCTGTTGCGTTGATCGATCCGAAGGGTTCGGCTGTCGATATTGTGCAGGCGATTGGTCGTGCGTTGCGTCAGAAGCCGAATCAGGGAAAATTGGCGACGCTTGTTGTGCCGGTGTTTCTCGGTCCGGAAGAGGCCAAGGAGGACATGCCTTATTCGTTGGCGTATCGACCTTTGGTGAAGGTGCTTTCCGGGCTTCGTGCGCATGATGAGCGGGCGGTGGAGATGCTCGCTATTCCGCAGGAGGATGCGAAGCGTACGAAGGGAAGGCCTTCGTTCCTGGGCGATGAGCCGGAGGAGGGCGAGGAGGATCACCGGATGCTGCTGCGGTTCGGTACGCATCGGGATCCGGCGCTGATCGCGCGGTTCGTGAAGTACAACCTGCTGGAGCCGGAGCACGCGAACTGGAAGGCCGGCCACCGGGCCGCGGTGGCGTACCGGGAGCGGGCGGGTGATCTGGCGGTGCCGTACGAGCACCGCGAACTGATGCCGCAGGGGCACTCCTTTCCGTTGGGGCGGTGGCTGGCGGATCAGCGGCGGGCGCTCCAGGCCGGGGCGATGGTGCCGGAGCGGGCGGACGATCTGGACGCGCTGGGGATGGTGTGGGAGCCGTCCGAAGCCGCGTGGGAGGAGAACCTGGCGGCGGCGCGCGCGTACTACGCGCAGACGGGGACTCTGGCGGCTCCGGTCACGGCGACGGCGTTGGACAAGCCGGTGGGGCAGTGGCTGGCGAACTGCCGGAAGACGGGCGGGCTGGGCAAGGACCCGGTGCGGGCGGGGCGGTGTGCGGAGCAGCTGGCGGCGATCGATCCGGACTGGCGTCCGGTGTGGCCGGTGGACTGGCAGCGCAGCTTCGCCGGTGTCGAGGGCCTGGTGGTGATGGGCGCCGGGCTGGAGGAGATCGTGCCGGGGGTGACGGTGGACGGTGTTGATGTGGGGCGGTGGCTGGAGCGGCAGCGTCAGCATGTGGTCTGGGAAGGGCTCGCGGAGGGGCAGCGTGCGCGTCTGGAGGCGCTGGGTGTGGTGCCGGTCCCTCCGGAGCCGAAGGCTCCCGTGCGGGCCTCTGGAGGGCGCGTAGGGGCGTTTGAGCGGGGGTGTGCGGCGTTGGCGCAGTACCGGGAGCGGACGGGGTCGTCGGGGCCGGTCAGCCGCGGGCACGTCGAGGTTCTCGCGGGTCCGGACGGTGCGGAGGTCGAGGTGAAGTTGGGGGTGTGGTTGTCGAACGTGAAGAGCCGGCGGGACAAGCTCACCGTCGGGCAGTTGGAGCGGCTGGCCGGTCTGGGGCTGGGGTGGGCGGTGGCCGCGTGAGCGGGACGTCCATGGCCGAGCGGAGTGTTGCGGTGTCGGATGGGGGCCGGGGTTCAAGGTGACCGGCCGGTCCGGCAGCCTCGGTGGCCGGGCGGGGCTTCGAGGCTGCCGGCCGGTGCAGCGGGTGCGGGTCGTGGGGCGAGCACCGCACCGGCTGGTCTATTGCCGGGGCCAGGGGCAGGTGGTTGTCCACTTCGCCGTGGGATCGATCGCCTCGGCGGACGGCTTGGCGGTCGCCGGGCCCCGTCCAGGCGGGCTCCACTCAGGGGCCACACCGCCGGGTGCACAGGGCGCAGCAGTCTGTAGTTCGCAGCGCGCGCCTGCGAGACTGGAGGAGTTTCCAGTTCAGTCCTTGCGTGGATCCAGGCAACTCGTCGAGTCGGTTGTGGGGGAGTCATGGCGCTGTTCGAGAACTCGTGCGGTGAGTGCGGCTACAGGACGGGCTGGCGGACGCAGTCCGAAGCGGAAGGGCTGATGGTCGAGCACTACCTCATGGAGCACCCCGGCCTCCAGCCGCGTGGCGCCCAGGGGATAGTGCAGGACCCTGAGCCACCGCCCCAGGGTGGCGGAGAAATGGGCTGCGGTGCGTGGATCGGGATCTTGATCGTTGCCATCCTTCTTCTGTCCATGTGCAGCCGCGGATGATCCGTGAGCCCCCGCTGGGCCCAGCGGGCTACGACCCGCGCCCGGCTCTTGTGGGAAGCTGCGCGGGCCCGGGGTGGGCGGCTTGGCGTGTGGTGCCGGATCGGCGCGCAGCGGCGCCCCGGCGTCCAGGAGGTGGCGCAGCTCGGGCACGGCCGGGAAGCGGCCGTACAGGGCGTGGTGCGGGGCCAGGAGGCGGGAGAGGATGACTCCTGGCCCGGTGGGCGGTCCGTCGCCTTCCAGGTCACCGGCGAGCGCTTCCGCGAGCATGGCCGCGGCTTCGTCCGGGTCGCGGCTCCCCCGGACGGCAGTGAGCTGCTGGATCGGGTCGGCACCGGACGACGACTGAACAGTCCCGGTGCCGGCGGCATCTCTGTCGACGGCACCGGGGCGCACGGTCCCGGCCGTACTCCTGCTCCCGCCGGGGCGGGGACCGGGTCCTGTCCCGCACGCTCCATGTCGGCACGGGGTGCGGGGAAGCCTAGTCAACTCGCGCCCTCGGTTCGGGTGGTCTGCCTGGTGGGGCGGGGTGAGCCTGCATCAGGTGCCCGGTCGGGTGTGTTCACGGACCGTGAGGGGGTGGTGCTTGTGGACGGCCCCGGCCAGAGGCGTCGGCCAAGAGGAGGCGCGGGTGCGGGCGGCGGTTGCCGGGCACATTCGGCGGCGGGCGAGGCGGTGTTCGGCGCGGTGCTGGCCGGCCCGGAGGTTCGGCGGATCGGGGCTTTGGTCGAGGCGGAGGAGTCACGGTCGGGGGTGGAGCTGCGGGATGAGTTCCAGATGTTCCAGGATCGGTACGAGCATGCCGTGTGTACGGGTGAGACGGCTGTGCTGGCCCGGGTCTGCCCGGGGAAGCATGGGCGGTGGGGTCGGGTCTGTGTCCTCACCGCCGGTCACGAGGGGAGGGCGCCGCACTGGGGCACCACCGCGGGTGGGCCGGTCGCCTGGGTCGGGAGCGCGCCGGACGACGGCTGACCGCGCCCCTGTGGTTGGTGACGCCCGGTCACCTTGCTGGGGTTGGCCGGACATCGGTGTTCAGCTCAAGCGCTGTGTATCAGGTGTTGGCCTTGGCTGGGGTGTTTCAGGGCTCTCTTTCGGGGTCCTGGAAGACCGGAGTTCCTCTGCCTTTCTCGTTGCGCTGTGTTGTGAGTCGTTCCCAGTCCCGGCTCATCGCGCGGGCCATGGAGAGGAACCCTCGCTGTTGCAGTTCGTGGTCGGCTGTCTCCAGGTCTGCGGCGGCGAACTCGTCGTGGACGGTGGTGTCTTTGCTCTGGAGGAGGCGTACCCACCAGCCGCTGCCTGCGGTGGTCGGGTAGGCCACGGCGAACAGCGGTGCGGGCGTCGCTCTCACTGTGTGCAGTACTTCCGGGCTCCAGGTCGCGTCAGGGGCGGACGGATCAGGTAAGCGGCTCATGGACACAAAATCTAAGGCATCGGACCGGTTCGGCTCCGGCCGTACTCCGGGGACCGGGTCCTGGCCGGGATCCCGGCCTCCGCCTTGGCACCGGCTGTAAGGTCGAGGCGGCGGGCCCCGGGCCTCCTACGGCGGGGCGGTAAAGGGGCACGGCGGTCACCCTCGCCCGGGCTCCCTGCAGAACGGGCGGTGGCCCGGAGTGCCGCCCGTGAGCCGGTGGAGTCGCTGAGCGGCCCGTTGGGGCCCCAGCGGTGTGCCGGGGCCCGGCCCTCTTCTTGTGAGTTCTGGACGGCTGGGCTCCACCGCCAGTGAGTGTCACACGCCGTTGCCGTTCAGCTGGCGGGGACCTGGATGCTCGCCATCCACTTGACGCTGTCCGGAGCTTCGATGCGAACCTGCCCCTCGAAGGGGTCCAGCAAGTCCATCTGATTGACGCTGAAGCGTACTTCGTCGCTCGGGCAGCTCGTGGTGAACGAGCCCACCGTGTCGATCACCAGCGTGAGCTTGGCCTTCTTGGTATCGGCCAGGCAGTTCACGCTCACCCAGGAGATCCCCTTGCCGAATCTCACCCGGCCCAGGCCTCCGTTGCCAAGCTGGGGCCCGCGTGCCACGGACTCCTTGTAGCCTTTCTTGATCTCGGGAGGGACCAGTGCGGGTGTGGGCGAGTCGGAGCCTGCCGTGTGGGAGGGCCCGGGAACAGCAGTGTCGTCTGCGGTGCACGCAACGGTCAGAGTCCCGAAGGCCAGGACCGCCGCCACCGCCTGGGCGGTGCGGATCAGTAGCTCGTCTGCCAGTAGCGGAATCCGGTCTCCCGGTTCACGATCTTCACCGGACCGCTGCTGCGCTGGGTTTTCTTGCAGTTGGGGAGTTCGTAGTACTTCTCCCACCGTGCGCTGTGGCCCCACGAGCCGTACTGCACGTGCCCGTACTTACCCTTACTGATGTCACGCCGGTACTGGTGGTCTGTGCCCCAGCTGACCGATTTCTCGGAACCGAGGCTGATCTCGGCCTTGGCCTCCGCGACCAGGTAGCCGACAGAGATAGCAGTGGTACCGGTGACCGACGATGTCGTCGTAGCGGACTTCGTCCTGGTGACCACGATGGTGCCGCCTGGACCGTCCTTGTAGCTCGGGCCCTTGCCGTGGTGCTTCGCCTTGTAGCCGTAGATGTTCTTCTTCCAGCCTCCCCGGCAGAGACCCTCCTCGCCCGTCTCCCCCTGCTGCGTCGGGTCCTCACCGGCCGCATACGCGGTCCCGGGCAGAACCCCAACCATGATCACGGATGCCACACCGATCGAAGTAGCGGCAGCTCTCATACGTCCCATCAGTTCCCCTTGGGTCACGGCTTCCCCACCGGAGGTCAACCCGGCGCTCAGACCGATCCGCATCAAACACCTCGCTCGATCATGGAAGACAGCACTCCGCATTCCCATGGCTCATTCTCACGGCCGGGCTCTCCCAGGAAGACCGGTCCGATGGCCTGCCACACTCCCGCTAGAACGCCACGGACAAAGCAGTGGGTCCCATCCGGAACACGTGGCTGGTTCCCGACATCCGCACAGCACGGGCGGAGCGCAAGAAGAGCCGCCAGAGGGAAGATCGTCAGCGAGAGAGGCAACCAAGGCCCTGTGGGGTGCACGGCAGCGCCGCCGCGGCTCTCAGGGGCGGGCGCTCCGCTACCGGCTGCGCGGAGCGGTGGTCCGGGCCTCCGCCAGTACAATGCCGGTGACCATGTCGCGGTGACAGCCGCTGCCAACACGATGCCGCGCCCCTCTGGAAACAGCACACTGGGAAGCACCCGCCCGTGAGCCAACCGTCCAGCAGCACTCAGCCGGATGAGAGCGAAGAGAGAGGAGGACGGCTGTGAAACTCGTGGTCTCCGTCGTTGTAGCACTCGTCCTGGTCAGTCTGGCCGGCTTCGTGTTCAGCCTCTGCTTCGTGGCACTCCAGAGATACCGCTCCCGGAGGAACGGATAGTCCAAGGCATGGGGACCGGTCACCGCCGGGGCCGGTCCGGTCCTCCGGGCGGTGCTTCGCCTCGTCGGGTTCCGCAGCGGACTCGGAACCGGGTCTGAACCTCTCCAGGTACCCCTTGTAGAAGTAGTCGGCACCGTCCGGCCTCCTTGACCGGGCCTGTGACGTGCGGCTTTCCCCGCCAGGGAGCACCGGTGGGGCAAGTTGTGGAGCAGGTTGTAGGGCAAGCTGCCGCGTGGTGCCCGGCGGTCTTCCCCGCCGGGCGTACCGCCGGGCTTCGTGAGTCACGGACAGTAGCGTCGAGGCGGAGTGGAGCGGTGCGACGCGAGTACGGACCTCCTTGACCGGCCTCACCTGAGGTTGGTCAAGGAGGGCTGGTCAAGGGGGTCTCACGTCGTGCTGCTTCGCTTTGCCGTTGCTTTCCGTAGCCGGGCGGCGATGCGGCGGGCACCCGTGCGCCTGCTCTGGTGGGTGACGCTGTCTCAGGTCTGAGAGTTATCAGCCCCTACCGGCTCGGGCTTCCCGTGCAGTCGGGAAGTTGGCGAGCGGTACTCACGATTCGCTGAGGTTGATCGTGGCACCGCCGCTGAAGATCGAGTCGTGGACTTCGAGTTTTACGGGCGTTACGTCTTTTGGCACATCGAATACAACGATGCCGGCAACCGAGTTACCAGGATTGATGGAGTTGAGGAACGACTCACTTTCGTCCAGGTAGATCGCGGCCCCTGAGTCCGCACTGTATTCACGGTCCTTGGCGTCGAACAGTTTTTGGTCGCTGCCGTTGAATGTCTGTGATTCGGAACCGATGTTCTTCACGGTCATGTGCACGAGGATGAACTGGCCCTGGGCTTCTGAGCCGAAGTCCGTGCTCCCGATCCGGGGCAGACCGGGCTGAAGCCTGGTGACGGTGAACTCGAACTTCCCGTCACGGACAGGGTCCCCGATGCCTGGTGCGGCCTCCTGGGTCTCCTTCGCGGAAGGTGTCTCACTCTTCGGTGAGGGCGACTCCGTCCGGTCGCTCTCACTCTTCGGTGAGGGCGATGCCGTCGGGTCGGGTGACACCGTCTCCCCGTTATCGCCGCCGCCGCTGCTCGCGATGCTGATCGCGATGATCACGGCGACCAGAGCCGCCACAGCGGTGAGGATCTTGTGACGCGCGAACCAGGAGCGGCGGGGGGACCCGGGAGGCTGTGAAGCGTCGGGAGAGCCCCATTGAGGTGGCGGCTGATCGGGCATCGGGATCCTCCCGGCGTTGTGGCGGCACAAACGGAACCCACACTTCCCCTCGTGGCGGCCCTGCGTCCTGCCCAACTACTCCGGGCGGCGGAATGCTGGTGCGGCCCGGTCGTCACGAGGCGGCGGGAAGCACTACCAGGAGCAGCGCGTGGTGCGGATTGCCCTCAGGGCGGCGGTAGGTGGTTGCGTGAAAGGGGCGGGTTCCCGATATCCAGGCCCTGTGGGGTGCACGGCAGCGCCGCCGCGGCTCTCAGGGGCGGGCGCTCCGCTACCGGCTGCGCGGAGCGGTGGTGTGCCGAAGCACGATAGGTGTCACCGTCACGGCCCGCCGAACTGCGGCTGAACGCGACGCGAAGCAGGACGGTTGTCACCAACGAGGCAGTGTTGTTGCCACCGACGCCGAGTTTGCAGGCTTGTTGTCACCGCGTGCGGTCGCTACCGGAGCTCTCACCCGCGATGGACTCGAACAGTGACCGCCACCACCACGCGCCGGGGATCTTGGTGACAGCGAGCCTGCCTTTGTGACAACCATCGTGCTTTGGACCTCCGGTGAGCACGGCACCCGGTGAGCCGGGCAGGCGGGTGTGTTCAGACGCTGCCCGACCGGTCCCAGCAGCATGCGGGAACAGGTGACGACGACCAGGGCCAGGCCCAGGGTCTGGCAGATGCACAGCGGCCACGCCCACCCGGGACCGGTGAGCAGTCCTGCCCGGGTGAGAGCGACCGGGACCGTCATCAGGGCGACGCCGAGGAGGGCGCGGCGGGCGTGTTTGCCCAGGTGCGCGGCGTACGCCTGGTCGGTGCTGTCGCTTGCCATGGTGTCCCCGGTTTCTAGTAGCGGGCGGCGATGTAGTCGATGTTGGTGATCTCGACTTCGAGGTCCTGGGCGCGGGCGCCGCCGGTCTCGCTGTCGGTCTGGAAGTAGAGGGTCTGGGCGGCTTCGGCCAGGACCTCGTTGGGGTTCTCGCCGTTGGTGCCGGCCTGTGCGTCGAAGAGGCGGGTGGCGTACTCCGGTGGGAGGTGGAGGGTGAGGAGGCGGAGGCGCATTTCGTCGGTGGTGCCGACGGGGGCCCGGTAGCCGAACTGGGCGCGGAATTCGACGGTGACGCCGCTGGTTGCGGCGGCGCGGCGGCGGGCGCGTTGGCGGACGCGGGGTTGCCAGCGGGTGCGGACGGCGTCCTTGATGCGGTCGGCCACGTGCTTGGGCGGGTTCTTGCGGGCGCCGCGGCGGTAGCGGTTGACGGAGTCGGCGGTGACGCCGAGTTCGGCGGCGACCGCCTTTGCGGAGCCGAGTCGGCGGAGCAGGTAGTTGATCTGGCCCTGGAGAGTGCGGGGCGGCTCCGTGGTGAATTCCTTGCGGTCGGCCCGTTCCAGGGCCTCTCCGATCATGGCGTCGTCGTCGGCTGCGCCGTGGGGGCGGATGGTCCGTGCCATGGTCTACTCCCCTGCGTCCAGGGCGGCGTCGTGGCCGTGTAGGTTCGCGCCGCCGGTGTCATTCCGGACCGCGGTGACCTGCTGCTTGTGCTGCTGTCTCATCAGATGTCCCGCGGTTTCGGTCTCAGTCTGGTGGCATTTCCTCACGCGGCTTCGCCTTGCTGGGCTTCGTCGGGGTCCCAGGTCTGGTCGAACCAGGCAATGAAGTCCTTCACGGTTCCAATGCGAGCGATTCTCTCGTGGATAGCGCGCTGGTCGTGGCCGGGGAGGAAGTCGCCTCGGCTGATGGGTTTGCCGCATCCGCAGTTGCACTCGCGGTTGCCCAGAGGGGAGTCGAAGTAGGTGATGGGGTTCTGCTGAGCGCCGTTCGGGGCCAGCTTGCCGACGTAGTGGTCGTGGACGGGGTGACCGGGGCCGAGGATGCGGCCTTCGAACGCCCGTCGCCCACCAGGGACGTCGACGATCCGCTCGATCTCCATGGCCTGGCGGATGATCCCGGCGCCGTTGACGACTGCGAACCGCTCTCGTTCGACGCGTGACCCGGGCATGACCCAGACGCCGCGGGCGATGTCGTGCAGCTGCTGGTCGGACAGCCCGTCGCTCCAGCCGATCTGTGAGCGTTGGAGGGGATCGCTGTTCGGGTCGACGTTCTTCTTCTTGCCGAGGGTGATCTGGATCATCGCGCCTCCCTGTGAGGCCGCCTCGGGTGGTGGAAGGTGCCGAGGTGGCCTGTTCAGGATAGACCATGAACCCCCGTTATAACGGGGTATCGTAGAGGGGCATTATGAGATCGACCGGTTCTTCCCCGAGCGGCGGCCGGGCAGGTCGTGCCGTCGGCCCAGGTAGCTGATCATTCCGAGTGAGAAGCCGGTCTCCGCTGCGAGTTCGCGGCAGGTGCGTCCGGCGGCTCGTTGGTCGCGGAGCCAGTCGAGATCGATCTGGCGCCAGCGGGTCGCTTTGCCGTCACGCTTCATGCCGTATTCGCGGACGAGGACCTTGATGGCTTCGTCGTTCACGCCGGCGTGCTCCGCGATCCACTTCAGCGACCGGTATTCGTCGAGGTAGAGGCGTGCGAATTTGTCCCTTGGGAGCGCGGTGCGAGCCCGGCGAACCGTGGCTCCTCTCTCCCACTTCGCGCTTTTCGCCTCTGCGGGAGGGGCTGGCTGCTCCTGCAGGACGAAGCGGACGGCGTCATGGCTGACGCCGAGGCGGCGGGCGGCCTGTGCTGTTGTCAGGCATTCGTCCCTGATGAGCCGGTGCAGCATGGCGGGGTCGAGTTCCCGCAGGTCGCAGCCGGGCAACGTGACATCGCGGACGATGTCTGTCGGGGGCTGCCAGGAGAGGGGTTCGTCGCGGATTCCGTGCCGGGTTAGGAACTCGACTGCGTGTTCTTCGAGTTGGCCCATCAGTGCCGGGGTGAGATCTGTTTCGAAGGTCCGCAGCATGGTCCGCAGTTCCGTGGTGCTGGGCGCGTATGCCGCCGGGGCGAGGGTTGCGGGGAGCCCGCTGAGCCGTTCGAACAACAGCGCTCGGGCGAACTGGTGGCGCCGTACTCCGCCAGCCTCGAATCCGATGTCCCTACAGAGCCGTGTCCAGGTGTCCAGCGGCAGCAGTCCTCGGTAGTCGACAGCGCGGCGGCGATCGTAGTCGATCGGCGATCCTTCCTGGTCAAGGTAGTCAGCCAGCGCGGACAGGCCAAGGCTGATGCCCCTGAAATGGCCCCGTTTCGTGAGCCGGAACGTCATGTGTGAGCCCAGCCTGTCTTCCACCGGCGCGCGAAGAAGACGGGCCGCCGTGGGGAAGTCCCCTGTGCCCCCGATCAGCAAGAGGTAGCAGGACAGGGCAGGGCGGATGGTGCGAGAGAGGGCCCCGTTCTGGGGACTCAGCCGGGCGGACCAAGTTGGCCAAAGCTGCGTCGGAATTGCGCGGGCCCGCTCGGTGATCCGCGTTGCCGCCGAGCGTCCGGGCCTGCTCGGCAGTCGGTCCGCGGTGCGGTAACGCAACTGGTCAGTGCCCTTGAGGCGGGGTGCGAGGGCCGCGAGATGGATCGCGTCGAAAACCGGGCTGGTGTGGGCCCATCGGTGCGCGACCTTGAGCGGGATGTTGCCGTCGGTGTCGCTGATCAGGTGGCGAAGGGCGGCCCCGGCCTGATGGACGTCGCCGTGCTCGAGGACGTGCAGGGCCGCGCTGACGGCGAGGGCGGCGGTCGCGGCCCGCTGAGGGGCAAGCCGTCCCGGGCGGGTCTCCTCGACGGGGTCGAAGGACCGCCGCTTCTCGGGCAGGGGTTGCTGGTGCAGTGACAGGATTTCCGGTGGGGCGAAGCCCGCCAGCCGGTCGGGGTCGGGGACGCGGCGAAGGAGGATGCAGGCCAGCGCCCGGAGGTCTCCGAACAGCGCAAGACTGGGCTGGGGATGGTCTTGATAGACGCCGAAGCCGGCCCGGCCGCAGGAGATGGCATCCTCGATGAGTTCCTGGGCCGCGATCACGGGTCCCTGCGCGGCGAGCGTGAGGGCGGGGGCCTCCTCGAACGGCTGGCCGCAACGTGCTGGAGGTGCGTCTTTCTCCGCCGGGCTGTGGCAGCGGCCCGGAGGGAGTGGGTGCCGGGTGGTCGTCGGGAAGTGCCGGGGCATGCGGCTGCAGCGCGGGCAGGCATCCACCAGCAGCAGGCGGTGATCGAGGCAGGCGAAGGACCAGCCAAGTCTCCAGTTCAGCCGCCATCTGCCGCCGCTTGCGGCCAGGCAGGCCGGGCAGTAGCGAGACCCGCGGGCCCGCCCCCAGACATGCCTCGCCTCCACCCGTCGCCGCTGTGCGTCGACGACGTGGGCCCGTCCGTCGTAGCGGGCCAGGGTCATGGCGTGTGCCTGCGCCGGGGTGGGGCCGGCCGACCATGAGATGGCTGCCGCCTGGTCCGCGTCGAGGAGGGTGACCAGGTGTCTCAGGATGCCCGAGTCCACTGGCCGGGAGGATCCGCGAGGCAGCAGGCCCATCGAGGCCAGGACATCGCCGGTGGTGGTCCCCAGTCGGTGGGCGATCGCCTCCCACCAGGAGTCGAGTGCCTCGCCCGGCTGCGGGGCGAGACGAATCGGCAGGGTCCGCGCGTGCGTCACCGGCGAGCCGCCTTCTGGCGGGTCCGTCGGGAGCGCTGTCCCTTCAGGAGATTGCGTACGTCGTCCTGGGCCAGGTGTGCCGCCTGGTCGATCTTGACGCGGCTGAGAAGTTCCTGGTCCAGGCGCTCGGTGCCGGTGCGGATGGCTCGCTGGCAGCCGCGGTTGATGAGGGTCATCAGCGAGCCGATGTGGCCGCTGGAGCGGATGAACAAGTAGTCGGACAGGTCGTCGGCGAGCATGCCCCGGTAGGTGTCATGCAGAACCAGCCGCTTCTCTAGGCCCAGCAGCAGCCGGCGCCACTGGCTGCGGCCCTGGTCGGTGGCCAGTTCGAAGGACCCCATGTCCAGGCGGGTTGTGCGCCGGCCCGTCTGGGCCAGGACCGCGTTGTCGTAGGACTCGCCCTCGGAGAACAGTCCGCGCTTGGCCAGGCCGACCCCGACGAACAGCAACGTGACCGGGAACTCGTTCGCGATGTACTTGAAGTGGTTGCTCACTTCGACGCCGCCAGCCGCCCGCCAGCGCAGGAAGTGCAGGTCGTCCACGATCAGCAGCTTCACATCGCAGGAGAGCACGCAGTCCAGGGCTCGCTGGGCGAACTGCGCGGTGGTGCCGGTGGTGCGGCCGGGGTGGCCGAAGAACTCCAGCATCGCCCGGTTGAAGTCCTTCATTCCGGTGTTGCCGGTCAGGCCCACCCGGCAGACGGGGAGCCGTTCGTGCCCGCCGGCGGTGAACGCGCCGCCCTCAGCGATCTCCCGTCGGTGGAAGTCCCGGGCGAAGGCCAGGACCGCGGTCGTCTTGCCCAGTCCGGGGAAGGCGTCCACCGCGATGGCGCCCTTGGCCTGGTCGCCGTCCTGGACGTTGCTGTCGAGGATGTCCCACAAGTCCTCGTGCAGCTCGGCCAGCTGCGGGGTCCGCAGGGGTCCGAGGTTCGCGTGCCAGATCCGCCGGGCCCGGTCGTACTCCATCTTCGCGCGCTCGCCCAGCGCCATGTACTGGCTGCGGGGCAGCAGTTCGGGCTGCGAGCGCGGTGCGGCTTCCGCGAACGCCGCCCAGCCCTCCTTGCGCGAGAGCGTCAGCGCGTCAAGACGGTGGGAGTCTCCCGGCGTCCAGGTGCCCTCGCTGTTCACGCGTCCTCCAGGGCGTCGGTGTAGAAGTCGCTGTCGTCTTCGAGGTCCACGAATTCGGCCTCGTCAGCCGCGTCATCGTCGCCTGTCTCCTGTGCGGCCTCGGATGCGAGTTGCGGTTCTGCCTCATCCGGCAAGTCCATGAGGCGTCTCACGCTTGGCAGCGTCGCGACGCTGTCCTCGGGCTCGGGAAGGTCCAGGGCTGCCTGTTCCCGGGCGAGCCGCAGCGCCATCCGGCGCTCGACCAGCGTGGTGCCCAGACCGAGGTTCCAGCGTTCGAACAGGTCACGGACCGCGGCCTTGTCGTCCGGGAACCGGTCGCGGGACGCGGCCAGGCGGCGGGCGAACTGCAGAGCCTCCTCGCTCACCGGCATGTCCCGGCCCGGCGCGTGTTCCCAGGCCAGCGCATGCCACCGGCGGTCGGCGGGATCGCGGAAGTAGACCGCGTTGATGTCGTCCGGGTTGACCGCGACGGGCCACTTGCCGTCCCGCTCGTCGCTGAGCAGGCCGCGGTAGGGGTCCAGGGCGGCGCCGTTGTAGCGGCGGGCGTCCAGGTCGATGCCGTAGTGCTGGATCTTGCGTCGCTCCACCCGCAGGAACTCAAACGCCAGGTCCGGATCGCGCGGGACCTCGATGTAGCCGGACCGGTTCAGCCCGTGCTCGAACATCGCCGCCGGCGACATCCGCAGCTCCGGCACCCCTGGATCGACCAGGCTGGTGTGCGGCCGGGGGTGATAGACGCAGGCCACCCACTCGCGGATGATCGCCTCCAGCTCGTGGAGGAAGAAGAACGCCTCCCCCTCCGGACGTTCCCCGCGCGAGTGCAGATCGGGGCCCTTGTAGCCGGGCAGGGCCTGCAGCAGGTCTTCGCGCAGGGTCAGGAAAAATCTTTCCAGCGGGCCCTTGTCCCGGCCCGTTCGCAACCGGGCAGGCTGCACCGAGATACCCAACCGGCGGCAGACGCTGGTCAGATGCTCCGAGACGAATACCTTGCCGTGATCGACCAGCACTGTCTCCGGAACCAGCGCCGGCGACGCCGCCGAACGCATCGGCCCCTCCAACGCCGTGACGTCGATCAGCACCGATCGCGGGATGCCGTGCTCGGGCCAGAGAGCGTGCGCCGGCCAGTCCTCCCCCGCGGGCCGGGGACGGAACGCCTGGTAGAGGGCGACACTGGCGTCGACAGCCTTCGTCGACACTGGCGTGATCCTGATCCCCAAGACGCAGCGCGTGTACCAGTCCATCGCAACGGTCAGCTCCGCCTGCAGCCACTGCAAAGTCACCGGGTCCAAGGCGAAGACATCCAGCCGGTTGGTGTCCATCAGCAGGTACTCGCCCGGCCGGGTCGGCCGCAGCTTCCCGTAGACCCCGCCGGGCCGGGCGGCGATGTCCCGGTTCCGCTTCGTGCTCAGGCGGAACGTCGGATGCCGCCGCTCCAGATCCTCCAGGAGGCGGTAGGACGTCGCCCGGCTGGGCAGGTCCTCCTCCGTAAAGCCCCTGGCCAGCAGCCGGGCCCGAGTCCGCTCGATCACCATCTTGCGCGACGGCTTGGACTGGCCCGTGTGCTCGACCATCACCTCCAGCGCCGCCTCCGACCACACCTCCGCGTTCCGGTGCCCCGAACGCGGCCCGCTGCGGGCCGGCACCAGTCCCGCCTCGCCGTCCTGGCGGAAGGCCGCGACCCACCGCTTGACCGTGCGCGTCGCCACCTCAAGCTCGGCCGCCTTCGCTGCGTACCGACTCTCCATCGGCTCGCCCGCCGCGTAGGCGGCGCGGGGCTCCCCCACCGCCGCCAGTTCCTCGCTGCCGCTACGGAACCCAGTGAGCACCTCCCTCACGTGCGCGGCCCGCTCCAGCACCCACTCGCGCTCAGCGGTATCCAGCTGGTCCAGCACCACCGCGGCCACGTCCTGCGGGTCGTCGGAGGCCGGTCCGGGCCCGTCCGGAATGACGCGGGCACGGCCCGAGAAGAGCAGTTCCTTGACGGCCAGCCGCAGCAGCCGTTCCCGCCCGTCCTTGAGGACCACCTCGCCGCCGGCCTGCGTGCTGGCGAACTCCACCACCTCGACGACCTCACCGTCGTAGAAGAAACGGGTCCCCACTCCCACGCGCACCGCGGCCCGGCTCACGACGCGCTCCTCAGCACGTTGCGGGCACTGAGCGGAACGCTCAGGTCGGTCAGCCACTGCTGCTTCCACAGCAGATGCAACACCGCGGCTCGTACCAGCGGCCCGGGACGTTCCGGCAGGCAGGCGAACGCCTCCCCCAGCGTGTCTCCGTCCGCAACCCGGTCGCGTACGTCATCGAGGATCGCCGGGTCCAAGAGCCGATCCGGCGGTGGCTCCTCAGCCACCGCCTCGTCGTGTCCCTCCTCGAGCAGGTCAGGCTCGAACAGCCAGTCGCGGCGGTAGCCCGCGACGAAACGGACGTTGGCCAGCTCGGCGTCCGGCGGCTCGCTCCACACCTCGTAGCGCCAGCCCTTCGACTCCACCGCTTCCCGCGTCCAGGCGAAGGTGAATGCGTGCTCCGGCCTGGCCGCACGGTGGCGCGGCTTGACGTCCACCACCAGCGGGCCCGCCGTGGTGGCCATCAGGTAGTCCGGGATATGCCGGCGCAGTGCACCGGCCACCTCGGCTCGCAGCAAGAAGGGCTGGGCCACGATCGCCGTCACATCCCGGTCGAAGTCAGCGTAGAGCAGCCGTGCCAGCTCAAGCCGCGACTCGTAGATCACGTGATCCGACTGGGTACTCGACCAGTACGTACCCGAATAGTGCTTCTGCCCCATGTACCAGCGGAACGTCCGCCACGGCTCAGCCGCGTACAGCATCTCCAACGGCACCGACTCCCAGGCGAGGCCCTCGCGCACTTCGTCCTCGGCAAGCCGGACACACACCTCTACATCCACCATCCGCCCCCAATGCCCGTGTAACTGACCTTGATCCGCAGGACATTTACACGGGCACTGGAGTACGAACAGCCACACACGCTTTCGATCACTCGAAAGGGTGATCATTCCGAACTGGGCATCTCAACATCGCGTCATAAGTGTCAGTGCCCCCACCCCCTGGGGAGCGGCTACTCGAGCGGGTTTTGGCTCAGCGCTAGTTCTTGAGCCAGGCGGCGAGCTGTTTCGCGGTTTCAAGGGTGGCGGGGTGCTGTCGGCCCAGGACACGCTGTTGATCGGCCAGTACCTCGTCGAGCGCGGCTACGGCGCCAGCCAAGTCCCCTGCCATGCCTCTCATCCACGCCAGGTGGAAGCGGGCAGTCAGGGTCTGGGGGTGGTCGGTGCCGAGTGCCCGGAGCGTCGAGGCGAGCGACTGTCCGAGCATGACCACCGCCCCTGCGGCATCTCCTGCCAGTCCCCGGGACACGGCGAGATTGTGCCGCGAGGCCAGGGCCAGCGGGTGGGTCGGGCCCAGAGCACGTTCTACGTCAGGAAGCAGTGTGGCGTAGGCGTTCGCCGCGCTGGCGTTGTCACCTGACCACCCTCGGAGCTGTGCCAGGATGTTCCGTGCTTGGAGCGTGTCGTGGTGATTCGCTCCCAGAGTCCTGCTCAGGTCGACGAGCAGATCGACACATGCGGCGACGGCTCCGCCGAGGTCTCCGGCGTCCGCCAGTGCACGGATAAGCTCGGGCCGGTGCTGGAGAACCTTGGGGTGGTCGGCGCCCAGCTCTCGAGCCAGTGCGTCGAGCAGTTCGGCGCATCGTGCCGCTCGGGACGCAGCGTCGGAGGGCGGCTCGTGCAACATGCTCTCGTCGCGGGAGTGCCGGACAGATTCCCCGCTGGAACTCCTTGCATAGGAGGCAGCCGACTGCCCTTGCTGCGATTCCTGTTCGCTGCGTCCGCCGTCGGTTGCCTTGCGCTGCCGTACCTTCTCGCGCACCAAGGACAGGTTCGTCCGAGCGGCGATCGTGGCGGCGTGCGCGGGGCCCAGAACCCGGTCCAGGTCAGGGAGGAGAGCTTCAAGGATGGCTAACGCCTCGGTGCCGTCGCCGGCGTCGCTCAACCAGGTCGCGTGGTTGTTCCGAAAAGCGAGGGTGTCCACGTGGTCTGCCCCCAACAGGCGTTCCGCGTCGACGGCGAGTTGCGCGTAGGCGCCTGCCGCGCCTGCCGCGTCTCCCGCCTCACCGTGCCGGTGAGCGAGCTCATGGCGGGCGTCGAGGACATCGCGGTGGTCGTTCCCCAGCGCGGCTGTCCGCTCGGCAAGTAGGTCCTCCAGCTCCTTCAGCGTGTCCGCGGCCAGACCTTGCCGCATACCGGTCGTGAACATCTCGGCCGGGACGATGTCGGGGGCGGTGTCCGGCTGCTGAAGTCCCAGGCTGCTCCATACTTCCGGCAGGACGCTCTCGCAGAAGTGGATGCGCCAACTGTCGTGGGCCTTCCTCTGCTCGACATCCCGCTCTGTCCACATGAACGGCCCGAGCTCTTCGGCGTACCGTCCCTCTCGCTCCCGCTGGATGTAGAGCTGGACGTACGGGGAACGCATTGCCGCGCTGAGGAGGCGGTCCGCCTTCTCGTTCTCACCGCGGCGCCAGGCCACCAGCCCCAGGATGCACAGCGCGGTGTGGTAGGCCTGGCACGCTTCGGTCGCGCGATGAACGCTATGCAGAGCGCGGACACGGAACTCCCTCTCGTACTCGTGGCGCTCGGCGGTGCCCTTCGCCGGCGGCGTGGTTGTGCGCAGCCAGCTACTCATCAAGAGGTTGTAGCAGGTGACGAAGGTCGCTGCATCGGCGGCGAGTTCCTCGTTCGTCTCGTCAGAGAGCCCTAGGTGGGACGCCGACTCGGCCTTGAACAGCCGCCCGTTCGGAGCTGTCCCTCCAGGGAGTAGATGGCCGTGCTGGATATGGGCCAGTTCGTGCGCGATGGCGAACACCGTCGCAGCCGCCCGGCAGTCACTCGGCCGCATCCCGTTCGGCCACTGCGACGGTGATTCCATCTCTAGGGTTCGAATGGTGCTCTGCGGCAGGGGCCCGTGGCTGGGAGTCTCCAGCGACCTGACGTACTCGGCGATGGTGAAGTCGAGTAGTTCCCGGGATTCGCCGGCGTCCCAGTCCGAGGGGAACGCTTCGGGGTAGCGGGGATGGACCGTCTGCATCCCCCAGGCGATCTCGGCGGCGATCTGGACCGGGAGCAGCGCGATGCCGATCAGGTACCCCGTGGCTTCCCCCGGGTTCTCGAAGACGCGCGACTCCACCGCGTCCGACGGGAGGCAGAACACCTCCACGGCCCCTGCCAGTTCCTTGGCCCGGTCCCACTCCTCCAGATGGAACGACCCCAGTATCTGGTCCAGGCTCTTGCGAACGTGGATCTGGGTGTCGGTGAAGTACTTCTCCCACGCCCGCTCCGGATCCGCCTCTCCGGTGACCCACCGCAGGTAGGCAAAGTCGGCGAAGGCCATGCTCATCTCCCGCGCCTCGGCTGCGAGCGCGCGGTTCTGGTGATTCGGAAAGAGGGAACTGCCCACACCGTCACGCACGGTTCTGCCCGTCGATCTCTGTGGCATTGGGAGTACCAGGTGCGGCGGATGCGTCTGGCCCGCGTTGCGGGAGCGCACTCGTGATGATGTCGGCCAGCCCTGCCCCGTCCCTCACCGTGATCTCTCCCGAGCCGGAACGCACGACGACGACACCGCGAGGAAGGGCCGGATCCTGGCGGATGGTCAGCCGTCCACCCATGGCGTCGACAACGACGCCTTTGCTCCATGATTTCCGCAGCGTATTGATCATGTAGGCCAAAGCGTGCGTCGCCACTGAGCCAATGAGTAGGACATCCGCTAGAGGAACCGACCCACGTGCATCGGTCTCCGTGGGGCGGCGTTGCACCGCGGCGAAGGCGGCCCTCACCGCTTCCCGTTCCGTCGGCATGGCCGGAGAGAAGACATTCACGCGGATCTGCTCGGTGCCAACCCCGTCCACCTATGCCTCCATAGTCTGGTTCCTGGCGTTTCTCCACTCCCAGCAAAGCCGAGTTTTGTGCCCACGGGTGGTGGAACGGGGAAATCGGAGAGAGGGAGACCAGCACGCAGTGGACCGCCTGGGCATCTCAGTCTCGCGTCATAAGTGCTACCCAGAGGTCATCGCTCGCAAGAACATGACGCGGATTCTGAGTACCTACAGGCCGTCGCCCTTGATGATCCGGGCCACGTTGGTGCCCTTGTCCATGAGGTCCACGGCCCAGTCCATCGGCTGGACGCCTTCGAGCTTGACCAGGCCGGGGGCGACTCCGAGACGGAACGCGCCCGGGAGCGGCTTGCCGCTGGTGGTGTAGGGGAGGAGGTCGAGCGGGCTGCGGGTCGGGGCGGGGTAGACGACGCAGTCGGAGAGGACCGCGAGCGGGAAGAGGCCCACGGAGGACATCTTGAGCATCTTGCGGTGCATGTTGACCCGGGCCTTGCTGATGATCGCGGCGCGGATGTCGGGCCGCCACGTCGGGCGGTCCAGCTGGGGCCAGCGGTCACCGGGGGTGTAGTTGAGTCCGCCGGCGCGGACGCGGAGCTTGCCGATGCCGCCCTTCGCGGTGGCCTTGATCGCGTCGCGGACGGCCCGGAGCCCGGGGTCCTGTTCGGGCAGGCGCTCCATCGCGGCGAGGAGGTCGGCGGGCTCCAGGTCGGCGCGGACTCCGAGGTCGGCCATCGTGTCCAGCAGTGCGGCCTTGAGGCGGTCATGCCATGGGTCGAGGTAGGCGCCGGAGTCGGGGCGGATGTAGGCCTCGGTGGGGTGGACGTTGTGGCCGAGCTCCTGGGCGTAGGCGACGGTGTGCGTCTCGTACCAGGCCGGGCCGGTCGGCCGCGCCCCGGACGGGGTGAAGGGCGAGGGGAGGCGGGGGTCGAGCTCGATGTGTGAGAGGTCGACCAGCCAGCAGCCTGGGACCTTCTTGTCGAACACCGGGCGCAGCACGTGCACGGGGGCGCAGAGGCCGACGTTGAGGCGGGAGGTGGCGGCGAGGAACGCGGCGTTCACGTCCAGGCCCAGCGCGAACGCGAGGGCCACCTCGTCGCCGGACAGGAGGTCCGGGTCGCGGACCCACTGGAAGACCTCTTCGTTGATGAACCCGCCCTTCCAGCCCTGGGCGAGGGGGTGCTCGGGCGGGGCCTCGGGGGGTGCGCAGTCGACGGGGCCGGTGCCGAGGCTGCCGGGGTTGTGGCCTGACTCCCAGGCACCGGTGGTCTCGTTGCGGACAGCGCGGGTCGGGGGCCGCAGGGCGGTCATCAGTTCCAGGCCGGTGACGGCGGTGGAGCCGCGCGGGGTGGTGACCCGGGCGGCGTACAGGCCCAGCACGCGGGCGATCTCCGGGGCATCCATGTCCGTCACACCGGGCCAGGCACGTGCGTCGAACGCTCCCCAGGAGGGGATCGCGAACTGGACGCACTGCCGCTCTCCGGCCTTCGCGGGTCGGTAGACGCGGGCCCACGGGCCGAAGCCGCGCAGGGTCAACTTCCACTTCGCGCGGGTGATCTGCTTGACGATCGGGTGGTCGTCCTCCAGGCGCAGCCCGGCGCGCTGTTCGTGGCCCTCCAGGCGGGCGGGCAGGCCAAGGGCGACCGCAGCGTCCTCGGTGAGGACGACCAGCGGGTCCGCGGGGATCCCGTTGCGGTTGAGAGCGGGGGCGCCGACGGCCTGGTCCAGGGTCCAGGCGACGAGCTGGGGGATCGTGCGGGCGGGGCAGTCCAGGACCAGGCCGCCGATGCCGTGGGCGGTGCCGTCGCCGTCCAGGACGAGGAGCGGTCCGGCCGCGTACCGGGGATCGGTCGTGGCGGCCGGGCCGGATCCGGGGCGGGCGGCGGTTTTGCGGGCGGGCGTACGGCCCGCCGTCGGCCGGCCGGAAGCCGCGGGCCGGGCGGGGCCGGTCGGAGCGGCGGCCGAGGACGCGGCCGGGGACGCGGGTGCCGGGCCGGATCCGGGCCGGGCCGGTGCAGGCACAGCTGCGGCCTCGGGGGCGGGTGCGGTCTCGGCGGCGGCGGGCGGTACGGGGGCCGGGGGCGCGTCGGGGGCGTCCGTGTCCGGCGCGGTCCTCGCCATGCTCGGCGCGGCGGCCGGGACGGCCGGGGCGGCCGGTGCGGGTCCGGACGCCGGGGCGGCCGGGTACTTCGCCGCCCATCCATTCAGGATCCGCTGGTAGGCCTCCAGCCGGGGCGGGCGCGGCTCGGACCGGCCGTTCTCCCAGTTCTTCACCGTCTGCGCGGTCGATTTCAATGCCTGCGCGAGACGGACCTGCGTCACCCCGGCCGCTTCCCGCAGCCGCGCCCGCTCCGCCGGGGACGGCAGCTGCGGTTCTTCCTCCAGAAGGGCATCCACCAGCCCGAACAGCTCTTCTTGCGACGCCATACGGCATCACCTCCAGGACCCACACTAGCGCACATGAGCCCTGGATTTAGCCTTTTGATTTAACTCTTTAGGGTTACTGTCGCGGTGGGGTCCTCCCCCGGAAATGCCGTGCGGGCTCACGGTCGCGCTCTGCTGAAACGGGCCCCTCCGCACGGCCGCCGGTGGCAGCCTGAGCGGATGACCGAGAACACGCGGTGGGTCTACGGGACCGACCACGACGACCCCGACCCGTACGCCCTCCAGCCCGGACACACCTACGTGGAGCTCGTCGGCGGACCGCTCGACGGGCAGCTCCTGGACGTCACCGCCCTCACCGCCGAAGAGCGGGCGGGCGGTGCGCTGTTGATCGCGCCCGGCAGCGCGAGCGTCTGGTCCAGCTCGGTGTCCGGCCGCCGGAGAAGCCGGCCTTCGTTCGGGCGAAGGCGCGGCCGCGGCGGGCGGCGGGTGGGGCGCGGTCCGGGGCGTTCGAGCGGGGTATCGCCGCGCTCGCCCAGTACGCGGCCCGGGAGGGGACGGTGGTGGTTGCGCGGTCCTGGTCCGAGGAGTTGCCGGATGGGACGTCGGTCCGGCTCGGTGTGTGGCTGTCGAACGTGAAGAGTCGGCGGGCCACGCTCACGGGTGAGCAGCAGGAGCAGCTGGCGGGTCTAGGGAGCGTATTGAGTCGTGATCATGTGGCTCGGGTGAGGTCTTTGATCCAGATCATGGAGGCCCGGAGGTGGAGTCCGGCCTGGTAGCTCTC
>NZ_JBIDBC010000056.1:0-23746 GCF_043202835.1 Streptomyces sp. NPDC048142 | reverse complement strand
TTTCCCTTTCCGGCGAGTCCGACTCTATCAGATCCTTTCGGGCCTGATTCCCAGTCAGCGGGGTTTGTCTTCCCGGCCGTTGGGCCGTTCCGACGCTCAAACTCTAGCGGATTCTCCCGGCGGCTCATAATCGGGCCTTCGCAATGAATTCCGGCATGCCGAAATCATCCCGAGTGGGAGATCGTGCTGAAGATTAATTGCCGCGTTCGCGGCGGGATCGGCTGCCGCGGAACCGTTTCGGCTCCGTGACAACTCGGAGAACTTTACGGATCCACCAGGGGTGTGTCAACCCTCCCCTTGGGGCCTTCGGTCCAGGTCGGTGAGGCGGCCGCCGGCGTCCGGCTGGGCGTGCTCCACGCGGCGCAGGAGGCGGACCAGCAGCTCGCCGAGGACACCGCGTTCGTCGCCGGACAGGTCCTGGAGGAGGTCTTCCTCGAAGTCGGTCGCCATGCGCATCGCCTCGAGCCACTTCGTACGGCCCTCGTCCGTCAGCTCGACGATGACGCGGACCCGGTTGTTCTCGTCGCGGTCACGGGTGACCAGGCCCTCGCCCGCCATCCGGTCGACGCGGTGGGTCATCGCGGCCGGGGTGAGACCGAGGCGCTTCGCCAGTTCGCCGGGGCCCAGGCGGTAGGGGGCGCCCGCCAGGACCAGGGTCTTGAGGACCTCCCACTCGGCGTTGCTGATGCCGAGGGCGGCGAGCTGTCTTCCGTACGCGACGTTCATCCGGCGGTTCAGGCGGCCCAGCGCGGAGACGACCTGTTCGACCTGGAGGTCGAGGTCGCGGAACTCGCGCTGGTAGGCGGCGATCTGTTCGTCGAGGCTCGGCTCGTGGGGGCCGGGCTCCTCGGTGCTCTCAGACATGGCGGGCAGTATGGCACGCTCCCGCCACCCTTGAAGTCCTTCACCCTGTACTTTTCACCTTCTAAGTTTAGTGCTAAAGTCTTCGAGTCTGAGCTTCTTCGAACTTTGAGGTGGGTGAGTGTGACCAGGGAGATGGGCGCAGCGCTGCGGCGGATCCAGCTGGCCGGCGCGCTGAGCGCGTTCGGGCTCGGGTTCACCGTTCCGTATCTGTACGTCTATGTGGCGCAGGTACGGGATCTGGGTGCCGGGACGGCCGGGGTCGTTCTGGCGGCCTTCGCGATGGCGGCGCTGGCCGTTCTGCCGTTCACCGGGCGGGCCATCGACCGGCGGGGCCCGTTGCCCGTGCTGGTGGTGGCCTCCGCCCTGGCCTCCGCGGGTGCCGCCGCCCTGGGATTCGCGAGCAGCGTTCCGGCCGCCGTGCTGTCCGCCGCGGTCCTGGGCGCGGGCACCGCCGTCATGCAGCCGGCCCTGGCCACGATGCTCGTGTGGTGCTCCAGCGCCGCGACCCGTACGCGCGCCTTCGCCACACAGTTCTTCCTGCAGAACCTGGGGCTCGGCCTCGGCGGGCTCGTCGGCGGGCAGCTCGTGGACGTGAGCCGTCCGGCGAGCTTCACGACGCTCTTCCTGATCGAGGCCGCGATGTTCGTGGTGCTCGGGGTCACCGTGACCACCGTGCGCATGCCGCGACCTGCTTCGCTCGGCGGCGCCCGGCCGGCGGACGGGTCCGCCGCGAAGGGCGGCGGACTGCGGGCGCTGCTCTCGCACCGGGCCATGATGCAGCTGTGCGTGCTGGGGTTCGTGCTGTTCTTCGCCTGCTACGGGCAGTTCGAGTCCGGTCTGGCCGCATACGGCACGGAGGCCGCCGGGATCGAGCCCTCCACCCTCGGCTTCGCGCTGGCCGCCAACACCGCGGTCATCGTCGTGGCGCAGTTCGTCGTGCTGCGGCTCGTGGAGCGGCGGCGGCGCAGCCGGGTCATCGCCGCGGTCGGCCTGATCTGGGCGTTCGCCTGGATCGTGGCGGGCTACGCGGGGCTGGGCCACGGCAGCCAGACCATGGCGACGGCCGCGTTCATCTCGACGTACGCGCTGTTCGGGCTGGGTGAGGCGATGCTGTCGCCGACCGTCGCCCCACTGGTCGCCGATCTGGCGCCGGAGTCGATGGTCGGGCAGTACAACTCGGCGTTCGCCCTGTGCAAGCAGCTCGCGCTCGCGGTCGGTCCGGCCGTCGGCGGGCCGATGGGGGCCTCGCTGCACGGCCCGTACATCGTGACGTTCGTGCTGTTCTCGCTGGGCATCACGGTGCTGGCGCTGCGGCTGGGCCGTCGGCTCACCCCCGTACAGGACCAGCCGTCGTCGGCGGTCGTCCCGTCACGGGTGGTGGCGGTGTCACTGCCCGGCGGCGGAGACGTCGCGGAGACCGGAACTGCCGGGTCCGGGTCCACCCCGGGCTCCGTATCGGCCTCCGCGCCGACATCTGTTCCGGCCTCCGCGCCGGCGTCCACCCCGGCCTCCGCCGCCGCGGGTCACTGAGGGGTCGCCCTGCTCACCGCGGCAGGGCGAACTCGCACCAGACCGCCTTGCCGCCGCCCGGCGTACGCCTGCTGCCCCACGAGGTGGCGATCGAGGCGATGATCGAGATGCCGCGTCCCGCCTCGTCCGCCGGTTCGGCCTGGCGGCGGCGCGGCAGGTGGTCGTCGCCGTCGGTGACCTCGATGATCAGCCGGCGGTCCGTGCGGCGCAGGCCCAGGCGCATCGGCGGGGTGCCGTGCTGGAGGGAGTTCGCGACCAGTTCGCTGGTGGCGAGGACGCCCAGGTCGCGGAGCTCGACGGGGAAGCGCCAGGAGGTCAGGACTCCGGTGGCGAAGGCGCGGGCGCGCGGGGCCGCCTCGATTCCGCCGAGGAGATCGAGCGCGGCGTTGTGGAACAGCTCCGCGTCCGTTCCCGTACGGGCGGGGTGCTGGACCACCAGGACCGCCACGTCGTCGTCGTGCTCGGCGGTCACGCCGAGGGAGCGGATCAGCCGGTCGCAGACCACCTGCGGTGATCCCTTGGCGCCCGCGAGGGCGCGGGCCAGGGAGGCGACGCCCTCGTCGATGTCCTCGCTGCGCCGTTCGACCAGGCCGTCCGTATAGAGGGCCGCGGTGGAGCCGGGCGGCAGCGCGATGGTGCCCGAGGTGTGGACCCAGCCGCCGGTGCCGAGCGGGGGGCCGGTGGGGTCGGCGGCGCGGTGGACCGTGCCGTCCTCGTCGCGGACGAGGATCGGGAGGTGGCCGGCGGAGGCGTAGACGAGCTGTCCCTCGTTCGGATCGTGGACGGCGTAGACGCAGGTCGCGATCTGGCTGGGGTCGATCTCGGCGGCGAGGCCGTCCAGCAGCTGGATCACCTCGTGCGGCGGGAGGTCGAGCCGGGCGTAGGCGCGGACGGCGGTACGGAGCTGGCCCATCACGGCGGCGGCGCGGACCCCGCGGCCCATCACATCGCCGATGACCAGGGCGGTGCGGCCGGCGCCGAGGGTGATGACGTCGTACCAGTCGCCGCCCACCGCGGCGTCGGTTCCGCCGGGCTGGTAGGTGGCGGCGATGCGGAGGTCGTCGGGCTGTTCCAGCTCCTGCGGGAGCAGGGAGCGCTGGAGGGTGACGGCCGTTTCGCGGTGGCGGCGCTCGCTGGTGCGCAGGCGCTCGGCGGCTTCCGCGTGGTCGGTGACGTCGGCGGCGTACACGAGGACGCCGCCTCCTCCCTTGTCGTCGCCCTGGTCGCTTCCCCGGTTCCCTCCCTTGCCGTCCTCGTCGTCCTTCTCGCTCCCGTACTCCGTGGTGTCCCAGGCGGCGACCGGGGTGCAGGTCACGGTGTACGAGCCGCCCTCGGCGGTCCTGCGGGACTTGACCGTACGGGCGGTGCCGCTGCGCAGGACCTGGTCGAGCAGCGGGAGCACGCTGAGCTGGGCGAGCTCGGGCATGGCCTCGGCCGCGGGGACGCCGGACGGGCGGGGGCCGAACGCGGCCTCGTACGCGTCGTTGACATACGCGACGCGATGGTCCGGGCCGTGCAGCAGGGCGACGGGGGCGGGGAGCCGGCCGAGGATCTCGCGGGCGGAGAGGTCGTCGAGGGCGGGCCCGGGGAGGGCCTTCGTCGAGGCGGGGCCGGAGGGCGCCGGGGAGGCGTCGTCCGGCAGGGCGGGCGTGCCCTCCGGCCGGGCGTACTCGGCTCGGGCCGCCGGCACGGAACTACGGTCGTCCCGCGCGGCGGCTCGGCGCTGCGTTCCGGGAAGGCGGGCGCTCCAACGCGTGAAGTTCACGGTATTTCTGGCCTCGTGTGTCGGTCTGGTCCGCTCGGGCGGGCTGCTTCTTCTGCCGTGTTCGGGGGGCACCGGGGGCCGTACCCCCGGGAAGGCGCAGCCGGGCCTCGCCGTGCTGTTGGTGCGTTGCTGCTGGTCACTGTCGGTCACTGCCGAACGGGTCACTCTGTGCAGGCGTGGGCCCACCTATGGTCACACGTCCAGTGTGACCGACCGTACTGACAGTCGCCGCACCGCCGCCGGTCCGGCCCGCGGCCCAAGACCTCTGCCCGTGGCCCGTCAGCTGTTCGTCCGGCGGTCGTCCGGCGGTTCTCCGGGGCCTTTCGGGCGGCCGGGGCCGGGGATCCGCGGGGTGCCGGGGCCGCCCGCCGCGAGTTCGAACTCCGCACGGGGGTGCTCCAGCGAGCCGAGGGAGACGATCTCGCGTTTGAAGAGTCCGGACAGAGTCCATTCGGCAAGGACACGTGCCTTCCGGTTGAACGTCGGTACCCGGCTGAGGTGGTACGTACGGTGCATCAGCCAGGCGGGGTAGCCCTTGAGCTTGCGACCGTAGACATGGGCGACGCCCTTGTGCAGGCCCAGCGAAGCGACCGATCCGGCGTACGTGTGCCGGTATTCCTTGAGTGGCCGGCCGTCGACCGAGGCCAGGACGTTGTCGGCGAGGACCTTCGCCTGGCGTACCGCGTGCTGGGCGTTGGGGGCGGTCTCGCGGCCCGGTTCGGCGGCGGTCAGGTCGGGTACGGCCGCGGCGTCGCCGGCCGCCCAGGCGTGCGGCATGCCCTCGACTCCGAGCGTGGCGGTACAGCGGAGCCGGCCGCGTTCGGTGAGCGGCAGGTCGGTGGCGGCCAGCAGCGGGGCCGGTTTGACGCCCGCGGTCCATACGAGGGTGCGGGTGGGGAAGCGGGAGCCGTCGCTGAGGACGGCGACGCGGTCCTCGCAGGTTTCGAGGCGGGTGTCGAGGCGTACGTCGATGTTCCGGCCGCGCAGCTCGCCGATGGCGTACGTGCCCATGGCCTCGCCGACCTCGGGGAGGATGCGCCCGGAGGCCTCGACCAGGATCCATCTCAGGTCCGCCGGCTTGATGTTGTGGTAGTACCGCGCCGTGTAGCGGGCCATGTCCTCCAGCTCGGCCAGCGCCTCCACGCCCGCGTAGCCACCGCCGACGAAGACGAAGGTGAGAGCGGCGTCGCGGATCGCGGGGTCGCGGGTCGCTGAGGCGATGTCCATCTGTTCGATGACGTGGTTGCGCAGCCCGATGGCCTCCTCGACGGTCTTGAAACCGATGCCGAATTCGGCGAGGCCGGGGACGGGCAGGGTGCGCGAGACGGACCCGGGGGCGATGACGATCTCGTCGTACGCGATCTCCAGGGCTCCGGTGCCGTCCTCGCCGGTGGCGAGGGTGGTGACGGTCGCGGTCCGTTCGGTGTGGTCGATGTGCCGGGCCTCGCCGATGACGATCGTGCAGGCGTTCAGGACGCGGCGCAGCGGCACGACCACATGGCGCGGCGAGATCGATCCGGCGGCCGCTTCGGGGAGGAAGGGCTGGTACGTCATGTACGGCTCGGGCGTGACGACCACGATCTCGGCGTCGCCGCTCTTCAGTCTCTGCTTCAACTTCCGTTGGAGACGCAGCGCTGTGTACATCCCGACGTAGCCGCCGCCGACGACGAGAATGCGCACACCTGGCCGGGTGCCGGGGGTCGTCCCCCGGGAATCTGGAGCCATCACCACCCCATGACGCAACGGAGTCAGTGGTTTGTCCACAGGCCCGGCACATTGTGTGACCGGAGGATCCTCAACGGCAGTCGGGGCCCGTGGCCGGCGAGAAATGACAGCCGCGCAGGTCAGGCACTACGCACGGGGTGAGTGGGAGGCCGATGTTCCGGTGCTGGCCGGATCTTGGTCCGATCGGGGGGCGCCCCATGCGGAACTACCCCCTTCTGAATTGACGCGGGCTCAACTATGTTCGTAACCCGCCGGGGTGTCGGGTGCGGATTTCGTTGTGCTCCGCTCCCCGGCTGAAACGGCGGGAAGTCTCCGGGGGGAGACGTCATAACCGGGGGAAGTTATGCATATGCAGGATACGCATGGACAGGCTGCGCTCTCGCGGGCGTCCGAGGACCACGGACGCCTCGGCTCCGTGGGCGCGCTCGGCGTCATGAGCTCGGCGGACGCCGTTCGCTCGGCGGCCGCGGTGAGTGCCGCGGCGATGGGTTCGGCCAGTGCCGGACAGGCCCCGAACGGGGCGACGACGTCGGGAACAGCGATGTCGGGAACAGCGTCGGGAACAGCGGCGTCGGGGCCCGCGGGCGCGTCGCGCTCGGCTCCGCTGCGCGTCGACGCGCAGCGCAATCTGGAGCACGTGCTGCGGGCGGCGCGCGAGGTGTTCGGGGAGCTGGGTTACGGCGCTCCGATGGAAGACGTGGCACGTCGCGCGCGAGTCGGTGTGGGCACCGTCTACCGGCGGTTCCCGAGCAAGGACGTTCTGGTGCGCCGGATAGCCGAGGAGGAGACCTCCCGGCTGACCGAGCAGGCGCGTACGGCGCTGGGGCAGGAGGAGAAGCCCTGGTCGGCGCTCTCCCGCTTCCTGCGTACGTCGGTGGCGTCGGGTGCGGGCAGGCTGCTGCCGCCGCAGGTGCTGCGGGTCGGGGTCGAGGGGGAGGAGCCGGGTGCGCCGGCGGCTTCCGGGACGGCGTCGGCGCCGGGCGCGGCGGACGAGTCGCGTGTTCCGCAGCAGCGGCAGGGAGTGGGCCAGGACGATTGCCGCGTCGTGGGCCAGCGCTCCGGGGGCGTCGACGGGCTCGACGGCCTCGGTGAGGACACCGGCGCGGTCGAGCTGCTGGAGGTCGTGGGGCGGCTGGTGGACCGGGCACGGGACTCCGGTGAGCTGCGCCGGGACGTGACGGTGGCCGATGTGCTGCTGGTCATCGCCACGGCGGCTCCTTCGCTGCCGGACGCCGCTCAGCAGGCCGCGGCTTCGGCCCGGTTGCTGGACATCCTGCTGGAGGGTCTGAGGTCGCGGCCGGCGTGACGGCCGGGGCCGGGGCCCCGCACGTCCCGCCCGGCTGCTGATCCCGTATCGGTCCCGCATCGGGCCTTGGGCCTTGGGTCCTCGGGCTTTCCGCCCGCGCGTCCGACCGCGCGTCCGCCTGCGTCCGTCCGCCTCGCCGGCAGTGCTGGAGAGACGGACGCGCGGGCGGACGAACGGTGACCGGTACCGGGAGACGAATCAGCGGGGCTCATTCCCCGAAAGAAGGGCCTATGGCACTCGCATTCGAGAAGACGCCCCGGATGAGTGGTTGGCAGGGCTGAGAGGCCAACGCGATTGAGCCATGTGGCAGTCTTGGCCGGTATTCGGGTCCGAGGGTGTATACGGGGGCTTCCGCGATGAGCGGTAACGAGCAGCAGGAAGAGCCGCTCGGCGAGATCGCTGCGGCCGACAGGGACACCACCGCGGACGGGCCGGCCGCCGGGCAGGTGCCGACCCAGGCCGTACGCGGCGCGTCGGACGGTGAGGCCGACGGCGGCACCGTCCTGCCCGGCCCGTGGCCCGCCGCGGCCGGGGAGGACGTCTCCGGCGGCGCTGTCGCGCACGCGGTTCCGCAGCAGCGCGCGGGCCGCAGCGGCGCCCCTGATCTCGGGCTGTCCGACGCCCGGTTGATCGAGGACATGCGCAGTGGCGACGACCAGGCCTACGAGGAGCTGTTCCGGCGGCATTCGGGCGCCGTGCTCCGCTACGCCCGCAGCTGCTGCCGGGACGCGCACACCGCCGACGACCTGACGGCCGAGGTGTTCGCGCGCACGCTCCAGGCCGTACGGGGCGGAAAGGGGCCGACGGAAGCGGTCCGGGCCTATCTGATGACCGCCGTCCGCCATGTCGCCGCCGCCTGGACGAAGAGCGCGAAGCGTGAGCATCTGGTCGACGACTTCGCGGTGTTCGCCGCACAGGCCTCCCACTCATCCGAACTCTCCGACGACGACACCCTCGAACTCGGCGCCGACGTCCTCGCGATGCACGAGGCCGAGCGGACGATGGCGATGCGGGCGTTCCGGAGCCTCCCGGAGCGCTGGCAGGCGGTCCTGTGGCACACCACGGTGGAGGAGGAGTCGCCGAGCGAGATCGCCCCGCTGTTCGGCCTCACCGCCAACGCCACCGCCGTCCTGGCCAGCCGCGCCCGCGAAGGGCTCAAGCAGGCGTACCTCCAGGCGCACGTCAGCCAGGCGCTCACCACCGGCGGGGACTGCGCGCAGTACGCCGACCGGCTCGGCGCCCACGCCCGGGGCGGGCTGCGGACCCGGGCCGAGCGCGGGCTGCGCAAGCACCTCGACGAGTGCGCCAGGTGCCGGGTGGCCGCGGGCGAGCTGGACCATGTGAACGCCGGGATTCCGGCACTGCTGCCCGTCGCGGTCATCGGCTGGTTCGCCGCCGGGTATTCGCTCAAGGCCGCGGGCATCGTGGCCGGCGGCGCGGCCGGGGCCGCCGGAGCGGGAGCCGCTGCCGCGGCCACCGGGTCCGGCTCCACCGCTGGAGCCGCCGGGGGCGCCGCCGCCGAAGGGCTCGGCGCGCCCGCCAAGGCCGGGATCGCCGCCACCGTGGCCGTGGCCGCCGCGGCCGGTCTGGTGTGGGCGCTCATCGGCGACGACCAGCCGAAGCCGGAGCCCGGACCGGTCGCGAAACCTCCGGCCGTGGCACCCGCGGTGCCCACACCCCCGCCTCCGCCGCCGTCCCCGGAGCCGGCCCCGAAGCCGCCGGCCGCACCCGCGCCGCCCCCGCCTCCGGCGCCCGCCCCGTCCGAGCCGGCCCCGAGACCGACACCGACACCGAGCCCCACACCCTCGCCCGAGCCGCCCCCGGCGCCGAGCCCGCCGCCGTCCCCGAAGCCGACACCGCCGCCGAAACCCACGCCGCCCCCGCCCGCCCCGGAGGTGTACCAGGTCAGCGAGCTGGCGTACTCCGTGTTCGGCGACCACGCCGAGCCGGAAGTGGCGATGGGGCAGAGCAGTTGGGTCTGGCAGCGTTCGAACGTGTCCATCGCCTCCACGCGTTACGCGCACGGGGTGACCGTGCACGCCCGCTCCTCGGTGACCATCCAGCTGAACCGGCCGTGCACGCGCTACCAGGCCATGGTCGGGGTGGACGATCTGACCATGGGGCTCGGCGCGGTGCGCTTCTCCGTGTTCGACGGGGACGGGGCGCGGCTGTGGCGCTCCCCGGTGATGGAGGGCGGTGAGCCCGCCGTCCCGGTGAGTGTGGACATCTCCGGCCAGTCCTCGATCCGCCTCGTGGTGGAGCCGGAGACGCCGTTCGGAGCGGTGGCCCTGGCCGACTGGGCGGAATCCCGGATCAGCTGCGCCTGAGGCGCCCGGTCCGCGGTGCCCCGGTCCGCGGTATCCCGCGGGGTACCCCGGTCCGCAGGCTCCCGGTCCGAAGGCTCCTGGTCGCGGCTCCCCGGTGTCGTCTTCCGGTCAGGGCTGGAGCGTGCGCCGGGCGGGGATCACTCCGACCGCGACCGCGCGCCGGCGCGGAGCGGCCGTACCCGTCCAGCAGGTGCCGCGGCGGGCCAGCAGGCGGCGCAGCCACAGTTCGGTGGAGGCCAGGTCCGCCAGGCCGTCCAGGGGCAGCGGCTCGCCCTCGGATGCGGCGCGCAGGGCCCTGCGGACCACACGGGCCTCGACCAGGCCCGCGTCGGCCAGCAGCGGGGCGTCGAAGAGGGCCATCAGGTCGGGGAGCGCGATGCGCAGGCCGGTGCGGGTGACGGCGGTGGAGGTGGCCGGGGAGGGCGCGCCCCAGCCGGGCGGCAGATCGTGGATGCCCGCCCCGCCGAGCACCCGGCGCAGGATCGCGGCACGGGCGCCGGGCTGCACGCGGAGCGACTCGGGCAGGGCGCGGGCCGCCCGGACGACCTGGTTGTCGAGGAACGGGGCGTGCAGCCGCTGGCTGCGGATCTCCGCGGCCTGTTCCAGGATCCGGTGGTCGGCGGCCCCCCGGGCGAGGGCGGCACGGGCGCGGGCCTCCCCCGGGCGCTGCACGGAGGTGGGCCGGATCGCCGCCTCCTGGAGGCGAACCGATACTTCGGCCAGCGCCTCCCCCGTCAGCCAGCGCGCCGCGGGCCCCGGGCGCGACCAGGCGAGGGCGGCGAGCGAGGCGTCGGCGGGGGTCGCGAGGTCGGGGGCGTAACGGTTGGCGTCGGGGAGGAACCCGGCGGCGGACTCCAGGCCGGTGCGGTAGGACGTACGGGCCAGGCGGCGGGCGGCTCGGTAGACCGTCAGCGGGACGAACAGGGAGTGCGCCGTGGGGCCTTCGGCCTTGGTGAGGGCGGCGACGGGGCGCAGGAGGTGGCGTCTGCGCCGGTCCATCAGGAGGTCGGCGAGGCGGGCCGGGTGGGCGTCCAGGACCTGCCGGGCCCCGTGCCCGACGAGGTGGTCGGCGCTGCCCGCGGACAGCCGGCGGCGATGGCGTTCGGCGAGGACGAGGGAGGGGGCCGGTTCGTCGGTGAGCGCGCCGGTCTCCAGCGAGGCGTACGGCAGCGCCTCTTCGCCGGCCGCGACGACCACGTGGTGCAGGCGCGGGCCGGCGGCGATGGCGCGGGCCCGCTCCAGCTCGTCCTCGTTGCCGCGGGTGGTGAGGTCGTTGAAGGTGACGGCGAGCAGTCGCTCCCCCGCGCCGGTGCCGTGGCCGAGGAGGGTACCGGGCAGTCCCGGCAGCCCGGCGGCGAGCAGGGCGAGGGTGGCGGAGGCGCTGCCTCCGGAGAGGTCGGCGCCGATGCCCGCCACGGGGCCGCCCCGGGCCGCGCGCCGGTCGGCGGGGCCCATGCCGGGGACGGGCCCCGGGTCCGGCGGTGGGCTTTCCGGCGCATGGCGCGGGGCCGTGAGCCGGGCGCGTACGGCTTCGACGAGCGCGTCCCGTACGCCCTCCACGGCGTGCACCGGGTCGGCCTGGGGTGCGGCGACGGCGAGCGAGGCGACGGCTTCGTATCCGGTGATCTCCCGCGAGCCCTCCCGCAGGATGAGCGCGTGGCCCGGCGGGACCCGCTTCACGCCCACGTAGGGCGTGCCGTCGCCGAGTGCCTCGGGGGTCTCCGGGCAGGCCAGCAGGGCGGCGAGGTGCCCGATGTCGAGCTGGGCCTCGATGAGGTCGGCGAGCGGCAGGGCGGCGGTGGCGTAGGCGGTGCCGTTGGCCCAGGGGGTGTGGAAGACGGGCCGGGCTCCGGCCAGGTCGCCGGCGACGGTGATGCGGCGGCCGATCTGCACGACGGCGGTGTAACTGCCGGGCCAGGCGGTGAGGTGGCGCATCGCGCCGCCACGCGCGGCGAGCAGTCCGACGCGCAGCTGCTCGTCGGTGGCGCCGCAGCAGCCGAGGACCGCGAGGCGGGCGGTGGGCGCCCCTTCGGGGGTCGCGACGCCGATGACGCGGATCTCGTCGGGGCGCCAGTCGCCGACCGCCCACAGCGGATCCGGGTCTCCCCACAGGAGTTGGGAGCCCACCGGGTGAACCGTGCGCCCCTCTCCGCCGTTTCCGACGGCGCCGACGGTGCCGAAGCTCGCGGCGATACTGCTCCATCCCACCAACCAACGCATCGCCGCCTCCACAGGCTGTGGACAAACGGCGCACCTGAGAGACGGAACGCCGCTGCGGGACATGCTGCCACGACAACGCCGCAGGAGAGGGTGTACGGGCGGCGCACGCCGGAAGAGCATGCGCCCCTGGCAAAGGCCCGACATGACCTTCACCGTGCCGACAGCAACGGAACCGTGGATTCCGGGAGTTACGGGCCGGGCCGTCCGGGAGTTACGGGCCGGGCCGTCCGGGAGTCACGGGCCGGGCCGTCCGGTCTCCGCGCCGCCCCGGCCCGCCCTCATGGACGAGGAGGGGCGGCGCCGCCCGGAAACAGCGCCGATATCCGGCCACAGTCTGACCGTTGGCCAGACCCTCACCGGACCGTCACTATTCGGCCATTCTCTCGGAGTGTCACCACGCGCGTATACCGTGCCGCACGCCCCCTGGCCGCCCCTTCCACGCACAGTCCGGGAGGTGGGACTCACCTCCCGGACCGGTCCGCCGCCCGCGGGGAATTGGAGCGGCGGTTTCCCCCAGCCCACTGAGTCCAGTGCAGCGGGCCGACCCACGCGGTACCCAGACAAGCGTTCCGCCGGCGGCCGGGCCAGAGCGCACGGCCGGGCGCACGGCCACACACCGGGAGCACACCGCACCCCGGCCCGCGCGCCGCCGTGCGGGCGGCCCGGACCGCCCGCACGGACAACAATCCCGCCATCCGGACGTCTGCCTCTTAACGGTAGGGATCGGGAGAACTACGCTGTGTTTACTGGTGTTCTCGACAGGGGGCATATTCCTCGGGGCTCGGCCACATGCGTGTGCAGGTGGAGTACGGAGGTTCGAACCTGGGGAGGCATCGGTACGAATGCCGCGCGCCGCCCCCGGTGACGCGGCGGCTGTCTGTGTGTCGAGGGGTGGCGCATGTCCAGGGAGCAACGCGGGCCGAACGAGAAGCTCGGCACGGTTCTCGCCCTCGCGGGAATCAGTAACGCCGGGCTCGCCCGGCGGGTCAACGACCTCGGAGCACAGCGCGGTCTGACACTTCGCTACGACAAGACCTCGGTGGCCCGGTGGGTCGCCAAGGGGATGGTGCCGCAGGGCGCGGCGCCGCATCTCATCGCGGCGGCGATCGGGGCCAAGCTCGGCCGGCCGGTCCCGCTGCACGAGATCGGGCTCGCCGACGCGGACCCGGCCCCGGAGGTCGGCCTCGCCTTCCCCCGGGACGTGGGCGAGGCGGTCCGGTCCGCGACCGAGCTGTACCGGCTGGATCTGGCCGGGCGGCGGGGCGGCGGCGGGATCTGGCAGTCCCTGGCGGGATCGTTCTCGGTGAGCGCCTACGCGACGCCCGCCTCCCGCTGGCTGATAACCCCCGCCGATCCGTCGGTGGCCCGGGACCCGACGGCGGCACAGGCCGCGGTCCTCGGGGCGCGCGGCGGCGGACCCGACGGGCCGCCCGGTCCGGCGGCCCGCGGCACGGGGTCCGCACCGGACGCCCGGGGCGCACACGTCCTCCACACGCCCGGCGGCGCATCCGTCCTCCACGCTCCCGGCGGCGCGGCCGGCTCCGTCCCCGTACAGCCCGGACCGGAGACCGCGGCGGACGCCTCACCGCTGCGCGTCGGCCACAGCGATGTGACGAAGCTGCGCGAGGCGGCCCAGGACGCCCGGCGGTGGGACTCCAAGTACGGCGGCGGCGACTGGCGTTCCTCCATGGTTCCCGAGTGCTTACGCGTCGACGCCGCACCTCTGCTCCTCGGCTCGTACACCGACGAGGTCGGGCGGGCCCTGTTCGGCGCGTCGGCCGAGCTGACCCGGCTGGCCGGCTGGATGGCCTTCGACACCGGCCAGCAGGAGGCCGCCCAGCGCTACTACATCCAGGCCCTGCGCCTGGCCCGCGCCGCCGCCGACGTCCCGCTCGGCGGCTATGTCCTCGCCTCGATGTCCCTCCAGGCGACCTACCGCGGCTTCGCCGACGAAGGCGTCGACCTCGCCCAGGCGGCCGTCGAGCGCAACCGCGGCCTCGCCACCGCCCGCACCATGAGCTTCTTCCGGCTGGTGGAGGCCCGCGCCCATGCGAAGGCCGGCGACGCACCGGCAGCGGGGGCCGCGCTCAAGGGCGCGGAGAGCTGGCTGGAGCGGTCCCGGGCGGGCGACGCCGACCCGCCCTGGCTCGGTTTCTACGGCTACGACCGGTTCGCCGCCGACGCCGCCGAGTGCTACCGGGACCTGAAGGCCCCCCGCCAGGTGCGGCGCTTCACCGAGCAGGCGCTGTCCCGGCCGACCGAGGAGTTCGTCCGCAGCCACGGACTGCGGCTCGTCGTGTCCGCCGTCGCCGAGCTGGAGTCGGGCAATCTGGACGCGGCCTGCGCGGCGGGCACCCGGGCGGTGGAGGTCGCCGGCCGGATCTCCTCGGCCCGCACCATGGAGTACGTCCGCGATCTGCTCCACCGTCTGGAGCCGTACGGGGACGAGCCCCGCGTCGCCGAGCTGCGGGAGCGGGCCCGCCCGCTGCTGGTCACCCCCGTCTGAGCCGGGCGGCGAGGGCACGTCCGGCGAGGTGTGCGCCACGCCCTGCCCGGCTCGGGTTTGAGCCGGTTGTCAGTGGGTCAGTGCACTATCGGGGTGGGAGGTGGCGTGATGATGACGCACGCGGCGTACGACTGCGATGTGCTGGTGATCGGCGGCGGGATCGTCGGTCTGTCGACCGCGTATGCGCTTCTACGGTCCGCTCCGGGCACCCGGGTGACGGTCCTGGAGAAGGAGCGCGGCCCCGCCCGCCATCAGACCGGCCGCAACAGCGGCGTGATCCACAGCGGCATCTACTACCGCCCCGGTTCCCTCAAGGCCCGGTACGCGCTGCGGGGCTCCGCCGAGCTGGCGGACTTCTGCGCCGAGCACTCCATCGGCCATGCCACCACCGGCAAGCTGATCGTCGCCACCGAGCGCTCCGAGCTGCCCCGGCTGCACGGCCTGGTGCAGCGCGGCCGCGCGCACGGTCTGCCCGTGCGGGAGCTGGGCCCGGCGCAGATCGCGGAGTACGAACCGGAGGTCCGGGGCCTGGCGGCGATCCGGGTCGGCACGACGGGCGTCTGCGACTTCACCGCCGTCGCCACCCGCTTCGCGGCCGAGGTCACCGCGGCGGGCGGCATCGTGCGGTACGGCGCGGAGGTCACCGCGATAGACCGGCGCCCCTGGGGCGTGGCGGTGCGCACGGCGGACGGCCCGGTCGTGCGGGCCCGGGTGCTGGTCAACTGCGCGGGTCTCCACTGCGACCGGGTGGCCCGCCTCGCCGGGGACGACCCCGGGGTGCGGATCGTGCCGTTCCGGGGCGAGTACTACGCACTGGCCCGCCCCGAGCTGGTGCGCGGCCTGGTCTACCCGGTGCCGGACCCGGCCTTCCCCTTCCTCGGCGTCCACCTCACCCGGGGCTTCGACGGCTCCGTCCACGTCGGACCCAACGCTGTCCCCGCCCTGGCCCGCGAGGGATACGCCTGGCCGCAGGTCCGCCCCGCCGAACTGCTGTCCACGCTGAGCTGGCCGGGCACCTGGCACCTCGCCCGCCGGCACTGGCGGTACGGGGCGGGCGAGGTGCACCGCTCGCTGTCCCGGCCCGCCTTCACCCGGGCCGTCCAGCGGCTGCTGCCCGCCGTCACCGAGGAGGATCTGCGCCCGTCGCCCGCCGGGGTCCGGGCCCAGGCGGTGCTGAAGGACGGCACGCTGGTCGACGACTTCCTGATCCGCGAGGCCCCGCACACCGTGCATGTGCTCAACGCCCCGTCGCCCGCCGCGACGGCGTGCCTGCCCATCGGGCGGGAGGTGGCACGGCGTGCGCTGCGCCGGGCTCGGGAGGCGGGGTGGAAGCCGCCCGCCGTAGAATCCGGTCATTGTGTCTGAGCAGCCCCTGAACCCCACCCCCGCCACAGCCCCCGACGCCGCGGCCGTCGGCACGCACACCGACGCGGCCACGACCGGCTCCACGGCGGCCGACGCGCTTCCCGCCCCGCTCGCCGACGCCCCGGCCAACACCACGGCCGCCGCCGCGCTCGCCGACGCCCCGGCCGACCCGTCCGCCGCCGAAGACGCCGCCGCCCTGCGCGCCGCCTCCTTCGAGCGCGCGCGCCGGCTGCGCCAGGAGCCCCGCTTCCCCGGCGGCCCCGCCGCCGACCCGGCCGGCTCGCACCACGAGCGCCGGATCCGCAGCTTCCAGCCGCGCCGCAGCCGGGTCACGACCGGCCAGCAGGACGCCCTGGAGCGGCTGTGGCCGAAGTGGGGCCTGGACATCGACGGAAAGCGCGTCCTGGACCTGGCCGAGATGTTCGACGGTCTGCCCGTCGTCCTGGAGATCGGCTTCGGCATGGGCGAGGCCACCGCGCAGATGGCGGCCGACGACCCGGGCACCGGCATCCTCGCGGTCGACGTCCACACCCCCGGCCAGGGCAATCTGCTGGGCCTCGCGGACAAGGCGGGTTCGACCAACGTACGGGTGGCCAACGGCGACGCGATCATCCTGCTGCGCGAGATGCTGGCCCCCGAGTCGCTCGACGGCCTGCGGGTCTACTTCCCCGACCCGTGGCCCAAGGCCCGGCATCACAAGCGGCGCCTGATCCAGCCCGAGTTCCTGGACCTGGTGGCCCCGGTGCTGAAGCCCGGCGGAAGCGTCCACTGCGCGACCGACTGGGAGCCGTACGCCGAGCAGATGCTGGAGGTGCTCACCGCGCACCCCCGCTTCGAGAACACCGCGGCCGACGGCGGATACGCCCCGCGTCCCGCGTTCCGGCCGCTCACCCGCTTCGAGGGGCAGGGCCTGGACAAGGGGCACGTCGTCCACGACCTGCTGTTCGCCCGCGTCTGACCCACCCGCCGGTGGCCCGGACCTGGCCGGATGCGCCGTCGTCGGGTGTCAGTGCTCCTCGTTAGGGTCGAGGAGTGTCCGACCCCTCCGTGCAGCATCAGCAGGCGCGGCCCGCCGTCCCGGTCCTCCACGAGCAGCGGCTCGACGAGGCCCTGGGCGCCGCGCCGGAGCGTGGCCGAGCGCGTTACCGGCCGCGCCGCGTCGGCATGGTGTGGCGCAGCAGGGTGTTCCGCGCCGGGGCCGTGATCGTGGTGCTCGCGCTGTGCTGGCTGCTGATCCTGGCCCTCGTCCGCGAGCAGACCGGCCCGGAGGGGTTCCTCGTCGGCCTGGGCCTGGCGGTGCTTCCGGTGCCGCTCCTGATGGCCGCCTTCCGCTGGCTCGACCGGGTCGAGCCGGGCCCCTGGCGGAATCTGCTGTTCTCCTTCGCCTGGGGCGCGTGCGCCGCCGCACTCGTCGCGATCATCGCCAACTCGTTCGCGACGCGCTGGATAGCCACCGCGACGGCCGACCCGGCGAGCGCCGACACCCTGGGGGCGACGGTGATCGCCCCCGTGGTCGAGGAGAGCGCGAAGGCGGCGGCCGTGCTGCTGATCTTCCTGTTCCGCAGACGGGAGTCCGGCGGGGTGGTGGACGGTATCGTCGTCGCCGGGTTCACCGCGACGGGCTTCGCGTTCACCGAGAACATCCTCTATCTGGGCAACGCCTTCGGCGAGGACCAGCAGCTGGGCAGCTCCGGGTTCGCCTCGGTGACGGCCGGGACGTTCTTCGTGCGGATCGTGATGTCGCCGTTCGCGCACCCCCTGTTCACCGTCCTCACCGGCCTCGGCTTCGGCTTCGCGGCCGTCAGCGCCCGCCGCCACCGCTTCCGCCGGATCGCCCTGCCGCTGCTGGGGCTGCTCCTGGCGATGGGGCTGCACGCCCTGTGGAACGGCTCGTCGTCCTTCGGCCCGTACGGCTTCTACGCGGTGTACGGCATCGTCATGGTCCCGGCGTTCGGCCTGGTGACCTGGCTGGCGGTCTGGTCGCGCCGGCGGGAGCTGCGCACCCTGGCCGCCGAGCTGCCCGCGTACGCGGCGGCCGGCTGGCTCACCCCCGCCGAGCCGTCGGCGCTCTCCTCCATGCGGGCCCGGGGCGTGGCCCGCGACCTGGCCCGCCACTGGCAGCCGGACCGGACCCGGGGCCGGGCGGCGGCCCGCGCGGTCGCGGAGTACGAGTCGTTCGCGACCACCCTTGCGGGTCTGCGCCGCCGGGCCCGCCAGGGCGCGGTGGGTCCGGACTTCGGCGCGCGGGAGCGGGAGTTGCTGCACCATCTCTGGCAGCGCCGGGAAGTCGCGGCCCCGGCCCTCACCCACGCGGCCCGCCTCACCTCCCACCCTGGCTTCCATCACCACCGCAACCCCCCGATGCCGCACGGAAACGGGTACGGGCAGGGATACGGCGGGTACGGACACGAGCAGAGGCAGGGATACGGATACGGACACGGGCAGGGGTACGGGTACGGGTACGGGTACGGGCAGGCGTACGGGTACAGCGGCCCGGTCCCGCAGCCGCCCCCATCCCCCTACTCCTACCCGCCGCCCCAGCCGTACGGCAGCGCACCGCCCACCCACCGACTCCCGCCTCCGCCCCCGCCGCCGCCGCAGTAGCGTCGGCGACGGACGGCAGGGATGGTCTCAGGCCGACGCCTCGGTGAGCAGGGCGAGTTCCCGGTCCGTCAGCCGCAGATCGGCGACCGCGACGAGGGCGGGGAGCTGCTCGACCGTACGGGCGGAGGCGATCGGGGCGGCGACGGTCGGCTGCGCGGCGAGCCAGGCGAGGGCGACCGTCGCGATCTCGGCGTTGCGTTCCCCGGCGACCCGGTCGAGGGCGGCCAGCACCCTGCGGCCCTGCTCCGACTCCAGATGGCCGCCCGCCTTCGCGGAGCGGACGCTCTCCACCTTCGTACCGGGGCGGTACTTGCCGGTGAGGAAACCGGAGGCGAGCGCGTAGTACGGGACGGCGGCGAGGCCGGCGCGGGCCGCGGTGTCCTGGAGGGCGCCCTCGTAGGTGTCGCGGGAGACCAGGTTGTAGTGGGGCTGGAGCGCGACGTACCGGGCGAGGCCCTCGCGCTCGGAGAAGTCCAGGGAGGCCCGCAGGCGCTCGGGGCTGATGTTGGAGGCGGCGATGTGCCGCACCTTGCCGTCCTTCACCAGCTGGTCGAGGGCGGTGATGATCTCCTCGACCGGGACGGTCTCGTCGTCGAAGTGCGTGTAGTAGAGGTCGATGTGGTCGGTGCCGAGCCGGCGCAGCGAAGCCTCGGCGGCGCCCTTGATCGTGCCGGCGGCCAGGCCACGGTGGTCGGGGTGGGCGCCGGCCTTGGTGGCGACGACGATGTCGGACCGGTTGCCGCGGGAGGCGAGCCACCTGCCGATGACGGTCTCCGACTCGCCGCCCTCGTTGCCCTCGACCCAGGCGGAGTACGCGTCAGCGGTGTCGATGAAGTTGCCGCCGGCCGCGACGTACGCGTCCAGGACGGCGAAGGACTACTGCTCGTCCGCCGTCCAGCCGAAGACGCTGCCGCCGAGGGCGAGGGGGAAGACCCGGAGGCCCGAGGTGCCGAGAGTGCGCGCGGAAGTCATGTGAGGGTCCAACGGGGTGGACGGTGGGCGGTATTCCTCATTCCTCCACCGCCGCGCGACCGTACCTCCCCACCTCCACCGGGAAGGAACCGTGTCGCCCAGGAACCATGCCCCCCAAGGAACCGTGCCGTCCCCGGAACCGTGCCGTCCCCGGACAGACCGGCAGCCCTGGCGTCGGGGGGTGTGCGTCAGGGCTGCCGGAGTTTCGGGGTGGCGACGAAGGACGTCGGCCGGGGGGCCGGGGGTTTCAGACGTTCAGGCCCTTGCTGTTCAGCCAGGCCATCGGGTCCATCGCGGAACCGCCCGCGGTGCGGACCTCAAGGTGGAGGTGGACGCCGGTCACGTTGCCGCTGTCGCCCATCCGGCCGATGGTCTGGCCCGTGGTGACCTTCTGGCCGACGGAGACCTCGATCGAGGACTGGTGGGCGTACCAGATCTCGGTTCCGTCCTCCAGCTGGAGCACCGTGCGGTAGCCGTACGAACCGGAGTAGCCGGCCGACGTGATCGTGCCGCTGTGCACGGCCTTGAGCGGCGCACCGGCCGACCCGGCGAAGTCGAGACCGGTGTGCTGGCCGGAGGACCAGAGCGCGCCGGACTGACCGTAGGTCGAGGTGATCGTGTACGAGAAGGTGGGGAGGGAGTAGCTGGCGGCGAGCTTGGCGAGCCGCTCGGCCTCCTTCTTCTTCTCCGCCGCTTCCTCCGCCGCCTTCTTCTTCGCGGCGGCTTCCGCCTCGGCCTGGTCCTGCTGCTTCTTGGCCTCCTGCGCCGCCTTCTCGGCCGCGGCGTTCTCGGCGGTGGCCTTGGCCTCGGCGTCGGCGCTGGCCTGCTGCTGCTCGGCCTGCTGGAGGATCCGGGCGCGCAGGGCCTCGCCCGCGTCGGTGGCGCCCTGCTCGGCCTCGGCGCTGGTGAGACCGGCGGTGGTGAGCGGCGCGGACGAGGCGACCGGGGCCGTCTCCGCGTCGTCCGACATGAAGGACCCGACGCCGGGAAGAGACGTGGCGTCGGGGAGGTTGTCCGAGATGGAATCGGGAAGAGTGATGGAGACCGGCGCCTTGTCCTGCGCGGTGGCCATGCCGCCCGCACCGACGGCCGCTATGACGCCGACTCCGAGGACGGTGGAACTACGGGCCAGACCACGCTGCTTGGACACGCGGTGCCTGCCGCGCACGGGACGGATGGACTCCTCGGTGGGGTTCCACTCTTCCCAGGACCGCTCCGCGCCACCGAAGGTGTCGGCACTGAAGGGTGACGGGGCCTCAGGGGCAGGCTTGTTGGACGCCACGTGGGCGCACTCCTTTCCTTCCTTCTCGCCTACCGGGTTAGCTGACGGGTTCGGAGCAGGAAGGTCTCCTACGGGCCCCTCCGTCTCTCACGAGACACAGGCGTCCGATTCACCCCATGTAGGTGGTTCCCCGGTTCCCTTGCGGAATTCGGCGCTCGCGCGCGGCGCCGTCTCTGACGACGACTGTGACGACCGCGCTGCGTTATCGAACGTTAATAGAAGCATGTGCCCAATTCCAAGCTGTTCCTGTTGATCATTAACGAACACAGCAGGGATATACAGGTCACAAGCGGGTGGAATCGGGCGACTTGACCGAGCCTCAGCCGCACCTCATTTTCTGACGGTATGTCAAATGTTATGCGGAGCGGTGCCCTTCAGTTACGCACCGTGTCATCGCCCCGGCCCACGATCCTCACCGTCGTCCGGCGCACGGGCTGCCCCTCCGCCGGCCGGGCGACCGCGATCAGCGCCATGTCGTCCGTGGTCCGCCCCCCGGTGTGCAGCCGTACGTCGTCGGTCAGCGCCGACAGCAGCTCCTCCGGCCCCGGGAAGATCCGGCCGCGCAGCCGGGCCGCCGGATCGTAGAAGACCCCGTTCGCGTCCCGGGCCTCCGACAGGCCGTCCGTGAAGGCGAGGAGCGTCGCCCCTGCGGGCATCGCCCACTCGTCGGCCCGGTCCGGCCACACCCCCAGGTCCATCCCCAGCGGCAGCGCGGGCACCGAGGGCGCGAGCTCCTCCAGGGCGCCGTCCGCGTACAGCAGGATCGGCTCGGGGTGACCGCGGTTGACGAGGCGCAGCGAGGCCGAGCCGGGCGGGATCTCGGCCAGCACGGCGGTGATGAACCCCTCCATGGCGTCCAGCCCGTACCGCCGCGTCCCCTCCCGTGCCAGCGCCCGCTCCAGCCGCTGCGCGACGCCCTCCAGCGAACGCTCCTGCTCTGCGGCCTCCCGGAACGCCCCGATGATCACCGCCACCGCCTCCACGGCGCCCAGCCCCTTGCCGCGTACGTCGCCGACCACCACGCGTACCCCGTACGGGGTGTCCGCGACGGCGAACAGGTCGCCGCCCACGAACTCGTCCGCCTGCGCCGCCTCGTACCGCGCCGCGACCTGGAGCCCGCCGATCCGCTCGGCCGGCGTCGGCAGCACGGCCCGCATGGCGGTCTCCGCGATGACCCGGGCCGAGGCCAGCTGCTCGTTGCTGCGCCGCACGACCCCGTTGATGACGATGGCGAGCACCGAGGCGGTGAGCACGGTGATCATCTCGATGACGGGGACCACCTGGGTGGACGTCCCGTCGGCGAGCCGCATCGCGATGACGGAGAGGAGCGCGGCGATGTCGGTGCGGACGGTCCGGGACAGCGAGAAGAACGGTGCGGCGATCAGCGGGGCCGCGACGAACAGGGGAACGGCGGTGAAGTTGGGCGGGGACAGTGAGTCGAACACCAGCCCGCCGACGATCAGCAGGGCGGGCAGCATCCGGACGAACCGGCGTGACCCCCGGCTGCCGGGCGTCACATTGCCCTCCGGAGACCCGAACACCGCACGGCCCACGGCGTCGATGCTCCCCGCCGTGCCGCTACGCCGTCTCTCGGCCATCCCCACCTGTGCACTCCTGCCCGGTCCACCCACGGCTGCGGACGGTACCGCGCCCGGTCCAGGCTTCCCGGAGCCGCGCCGGGCGGCGACCGGGCATCGGCCGAATAGGGGGAAGCGGACGGCAGCCCGGCCCTTGGCGGTCAGTCGGAGAGCCGGTGTTCCGCGTAGACCGTCAGCGCGTCCCGTACGAAGGCGGCGGTGCCGTCCCCGTGGCGATCGTAGTTCTTCGCGAAGCGGGGATCGGCGGCATACATCTCCCCGAGCCCGATCACGTACGAGCGGCTGGGCTCCCTGGCCGACGACAGCCATGCGCAGTGCCGACGGGCGAGCTCCTGCGCCTCGGCCCCCTCCGCGGCGAGCCCGGCCTCCCTGGCCCGCCCCCAGTCGCGCGCGAGGGCCTCGTGCTCGTCCTGGAACGCCCGCTTCTCCCGCTCCCCGAGCGAACGCCACCAGCGGTCGCCCTCCTCGTACGCGTCCCGGCCCCAGCGCTCGGTCACCTCCTGCTCGTGGGCGGTGTGGTCGAAACCGTCGAACACTTCGTCGGCCATGAGTTCCATCCCCTCCTGGGTCTTGTGGAGAGTGGTCCGCACCGAGGCGATCTGCCGCCCGATGCGCGCCTGCTCCTGTTCGAGCAGCCGCAGATGCGCCCGCAGCGCCACCGCCGTGTCCCGCTGCCCCGCGAGCACGTCCTTGATGGCGGGCAGCGACAGTCCGAGCTCCCGCAGCAGCAGGATGCGCTGCAGCCGGACGAGGGCGTCCTGGTCGTAGTAGCGGTAGCCGTTGCTCCCGATCCGGCTCGGCGTGAGGAGACCGAGGTCCCCGTAGTGCCGGAGCGTGCGGCTCGTGGTGCCGGCTTTTCTGGCGATTTCCTGAATGGACCACTCCATGCCGGAAACGCTAGATCTTTACGCTGCGTCAAGGTCAAGCCGGAACATCGCGGCACCGGAAAACGACTCGGGCCCGGCACGCTGTGCGTGCCGGGCCCGGGTCTTCAGTAGCGGGGACAGGATTTGAACCTGCGACCTCTGGGTTATGAGCCCAGCGAGCTACCGAGCTGCTCCACCCCGCGTCGGTAGACACAACTCTACGGCATTCCCGGCGCGCCTCTGACCAGTTACGGCGAGCGGTACCTCACCTCCGCGCCGGGCTCCGCCTGATCACCGGCGGCCACACCCGACATCCCCGGCCCGGCCCCGTACGAGCGGCCTCGGACAAGCGGCCCCTCACAGCGAAACGCCTCGTCCTGCCGGAGCAGGCCGAGGCGTTTCGTGTCGGGCCGGAGGGGGTTCCTCCGGGCCCGGTGACCAGTAGGCCGTGTGGGACTCGAACCCACAACCAACGGATTAAAAGTCCTGGCCGGGAGCGGGTAGGTGGTGCCGGGCTATGTTGCGTTGTCCCGGACTGCCTGGTCGGACGGGGTGGGCAGTGCCGCGTGGTCCGGACGGAAGCGGGCTCTGCCAGAACGTCCGCTCACGCATCGCTCACGCAGCAGCGGCTCCTTGAGCTGTAGCACTGTTCCGCAAGGGCGACGGGCCTTGGCTGGCCTAACCCAGCCCATGTCTCGGGCTACGACTTCCACACGCCCTGCTAGGGCCTGTATCCAGTTGTGATCAATGGATGGTCCGCGCGAGGTCCTTGATCCAGATCATGGAGGCGCGGAGATGGAGTCCGGCGAGGTAGCT